>NZ_JAEHQE010000014.1:0-109009 GCF_016238545.1 Proteus sp. PR00208
CAATTAAACGAGCGTATTGCGATATCACCCGATAATCCTCCCGTGATCCAAGCGGTGCCCGTTAAAAGACCGGGTAGCACTTTGCCTGAAGGTGCATTTGAAGTTTCGGCAACACTGCTTGCTGAATACCAATAGGAGCGTATTGATGAATATAAAAAGGTTATCGATCCCGTTCATATTGGGTCTTGCCACATTTACGGGATTAATATCAACCGCTTTCTCAGCGCCAGACAATATGCGTTTTCACGGCATATTAGTTGACGAGCCTTGTACCATAAAGCCTGGTGACGAAACCGTTGAATTAGATTTTGGCAATATACCAGACAAGAACCTTTATGCGTATCAAAGAACACCAAGCAAGTTGTTTCAAATACGCTTGTCTGAATGTGATTTAACGATTGGTAAAAGCGTCAAGATCACTTTCAAAGGGGATGAAAATCAAGCTATGGCAGGACAAGGTTTTTTAGCGATTAGCCCAAGCAGTCAAGCGGCGGGTATTGCTGTTGGACTGGAATCTGAAAATGGAAATGCGCTACCTGTTAATAAAGAAACAGACAAACTCTCGTTAAATGCGGATGACACGATTTTAAATTTTTATGCCTTTATTCAAGGGGAGCCAGATGCGATTGCTAACCAATCCATTAAACGCGGCCCATTTAGTGCAATCGCCACATTCCATTTGAATTATGACTAATTATTAGGGTTGAGGTTTTATATGTCCATATTAAAGCGATTTCCGGCTTTATGTATTGCAATAGGTTTGTTGTTTTCGGCACCCGCAATGGCATCTATCTTTTCTTATATTACTGAATCGACAGGAACACCCTCAAATGCAACCTATACCTATGTTATTCAGCGTTGGGATCCTGAAACGTCGGGAACATTAAATCCTTGTTATGGATGGTCTACTTGTTATGTAACGATTAACCATAAACATGATCTTGATGGGTCTGGTGGATCAGCTAAGCAACTTATCACAAGAATTGAGAAGTTACGTACTTTGGCTGAAGTTAGAGAGGAAGTTTTAAGAAATATATCCTTTCCACTTGAAGGAAAGACAAATCACGTAGGGCCTGCTTTAAATTCTAATCAGGAATGTGTGGGATTATTTTATCAACCAAATTCAAGTGGAATATCACCGAGTGGACGTTTATTGCCGGGATCATTATGTGGTATCGCACCGCCACCTGTTGGTGCCTGCAAAATAACAGAAGGTGCTGTAAACCTTAATTATGGTGATATAGATGAATATAGTTTAGAAGGTGCTCAGCGTTATCAGAATATCAATGTTACTTGTAATTTAGCGATGAAAGTCATGGTTATTGCATCAGGTTCAGATAATGGGAGAGTGCCTTTACGTTCAGACAACAGTTTATATGCTGATTTATTTCTTGATGATTATCCAGGCGAGACCGGTAGCATAATTAATGTTCCAGCTGGCGGTTCAGTGCCTGTAAAAGTAAGTTCTACTTTACATACAAATGGTCGCGTTGCACCGGGCTATTTCTCTGGTTCAGGATCAATTATTTTAACGATGCCTTAATCATGATAATGGGTGAATATTATGATGAATTACGATTTTACAGATATTGATGTTAATGCGTTGGTTGGAAAACGTATTCAGAAAAAGCGTAAAGAATTAGGTTATACCGGTATGCAAATTGCTGAGAAAATTGGTGTAAGTCAACAGCAATTCTCTCGATATGAGCGCGGGATGAACAAGATAGATTTAAGTTATCTTGTTCTATTAGCCAACTATCTAAATACACCTATTTATTGGTTTTTTGAAGACTGTTTTATATCAAAATCGTCATCAGAAAATCAATGTACCGATAAACGAAGTAGCATCATTGCTGAAGCGATGCCTGATGTTTTTTTATACTAATGCATATCGCTAAAGGATACTCAAACTTGGTGTTTTAGAGCGTATGCTTTTTCTTTGATTGATTACCAAATTGGTAAGGCAGGGGAAACCCTGCCCTTTTTTTATGCTAAAAAAGCTAAGTACCGTTAGTCAAACTCGAGTTATTGATAGTGTGATCAGCAAAAAGGAAGGAACGGATAATCAATTTTTACTCTTTTATATAGAGAAGAAAATGGGGCATAAATATAAAATTGTCATTTTATGATGATGATAATTATCTAACACAGGTATTTTTCTTGAAATGTAGGATAGGAATACTCTTAAAGCGAGTATTTAGAGAATATCGATTTCTATTAGGTTGAAAATGTCTTTTTTTTATTTCATCGTGAAAAAGATAAATAAAGCTAACTTAATTTATTAAATAAAGATACTCTAATAATGATATTCTTATTAAGACGTTATTAGTTAAATAATTAAATAATGCTAATGTAATTCTCTATTTTTATTTAAATTATTAACTTGTTATTATTCAGTCTATAAAGGATTGTTTCCAATATATACCTTAAAACTTACTTCTTTAGATTAATTAACTATTCGAAAATGAGTTAAATCTATTCAGATAATATAAAATTATTCCTAATTTATCGTAAAAATAAAAAAAACATCAATATTCTTATTGAAAAAAATTTGATAATTAAAAAACAAGTAATAACGACTAATATTTATACGCATTATATGGGTAATGTTAAATTAATGAATTCGTAATGTAAATAAAATGTATTTTACTGTGTTTCTATTTGGATAAGAAAATGTGGATTCTATGGGGATTTAATAATATGAATAAACTAATAATGAAATTAGTAGCAATACGTAAAATAGTCAAGGAGCCAATAAATAATTAATTTAAATTTTTGAAGCCGCTCTTAATAAATACATTAAAATTTTTACCCAAAAAAAGCGTAATTATTCTCAATCAAATGATTAAATTTTTAGGTTTTTCTGAGAAAAAAATAGGCGTTACACGAATTTCTTTTTTGAATTATCAGTTAGTTAACTTATAAGGGTGTTCTTAATCAAAAAATGCAATTTGTACAAAAAACTCGCTTTATGACCTTAACTTCCTAAGTGAAAACACTTAAGTTCAAGTGTTAAATTATTATAAAAATACTCTATTCTTGATTAGTTTATTTATATAATAAATTGTAAATCAATTACTTATGATTTTTCTGCTCTTTTTATTTTGTTTATTGTAAATATACGTAACTATAAAAAATGTAACTATTAATTTTTATATTAAATACAGATGTTTATGTTTATTTTGTGTTTTATTTTTAATGCTTATTTCAATTTTGGATTATCATTAAAGGAGTTATTTAATGTGGTTTATACATGGGATTAAATAATGATAATAAATAAATTAACAAATCCATTATTTTGATCTACTTGTAAATCAATGAATTAAGTCTGATTTGTTTCATTATGTAAAATTTTAGTTATATTGAGTTAAAATAAATAAATAAGGAAATGTTATTTAATTGACAATTAATCCTATTCGTAAAAAGACAATCAGATCTTTTCACTTTAAATTCCAAAATAGCAGAATTTAAATCTTGTATATCTCTTTTTAAGAGTGTCGATTTGGCTTTAAAGTCCATTTCCGTCATTTTCAAAAAGTAATATTTTGTATGAAAATGTAAAAAATACACCTAATATCAGTAAATTAATAAAAATAGACTTAATGAAATTGGGGTGGTTTGACTTAAATAAAACCAGAGAGAATAATATATCCAACTTGATACGCTTCCTTTATCTAATTTCATAATTAAATATGAAATTGGCTGGGTGAACTTTATCAAAATATAGAAACTTTATTTAGTGTGACATTCATTTAAGCAATTTGCTTATATTGAATTTTATTATTTTAAATATCTTCGTTCTTATATTTTCAGGAAACATAAAGATGAAATTAAATAAATTAGGTTTAGTTTTAGGTTTAGGCTTAACTGTTGCTGCTGGTTCTGCATTCGCGGCTGATCAAGGTCATGGTACTGTAGAATTTTGGGGTTCAATCATTGATGCTCCATGTTCAATTGATCCTAACTCAGGCGACCAACGTGTTCCACTAGGACAAGTTTCAGCAAATGCACTGAAAGATGGCGGCCGTAGTGTTTCTAATACTTTCAAAATTAAATTACTGCAATGCTCTACTGAAACTTATAAAACAGTTCAAACTACCTTCACTGGTGCTGAAGCAGCGGCTATTCTGCCAGGCTCTTTAGGCATCGAAGGTTTAGCGAAAAATGCAGCAGTTGTTATTACTGATGCTGGTGGTACACAAATTAAATTAGGTGAACCAACAAAAGCTCAAACTATTCGTGACGGTTCAAATGATCTGAACTTTGCTGCTTACTTACAAGGTTCTGCAACAGATGCAGCTGTACCTGGTGACTTTACTGCAATCGCTACTTTTGCATTGACTTACCAATAATAGATGTCCTTTTAGGCCCTGTATAAGGATGTATAGGGCTTTATCTTTAGCTGTATTTTTATGGTTTATCTTATGGAGTAGAAAACAATGAATCGCAAGATGGTGCCACTATTATTACTTGTTACAACAGGATTATTTGTTAAGCCTGTAATGGCAGTGACCGATATAAAACAAGATGTAAAATCACATCAGCGATTCGGCGTGGTTAGTCTACAAGGTTCTATATTAGAGCCAACATGTACTATCTCGGCAGGAAGTCGAGAGCAAGTTATCTCTTTGAGTACCGTGTCTATTCCGACCTTAGCTGTTGAAGGCCAAGGACCTATTGAACATTTCTCTATTCGATTAACAGAATGTTCCCTTGTTGACCAAAAAGGTACACAAGCTGAACGTCCTCGTTTTATTGCTACTTTTGAAGGCCCTGCACAGAACGGATTATTCCAACTTTTCGGCGACGCCAAAGGTGCTTCGTTAGCTATTGCTGACCGTTACGGAAGATTGGCAACACCAGGGAAACCTTTACCTCCTGTGGATATCGATACTAAATCGTTGTCTTTGTTGTATCAAGCAAGGCTTGTTAAAAATAACGACATTCCACGAGCAGGTAATTATCAAGCAACCCTGCGTTTTAAACTCGAATATTATTAAATGGATTGGTTGGATTATTTATGGCTAAATCATTCAAAACTGCTTCAAGAAAAGCAGAAAAAAAGAGTAATCAGCATACAATTCGACCTGTAGCAGCACTGATCTATTTAATTATTGCTGGTATGGCGAGTGCCTCTAATATGGTATTTGCAGCCGGTGATATCGAGTTTAACTCTGATATTCTTGATCTAAAAGATAAACAAAATATTGATTTATCAGATTTTTCTCGTGCCGGCTATATTATGCCCGGTAAGTATGAATTTATTGTTAAAGTTAACAATAATGAATTACCTGATCTCTACACCATTAATTATATTGTCCCCGCAAATGATCCTAAAGCGAGTATTCCTTGTATTCCTCGTGAATTAGTCAATCAATTTACATTGAAACCTGAGTGGCTCAAAGCGGTAACTTGGAAAGATGATGGCTCCTGTCTTGACGAGTCATCGATACCAGGTATGACAACAAGTACTAACTTAGGTGCAGGTAGTTTTATTGTTACTATTCCTCAAGCTTATGTTGAGTATGCAACCGACGATTGGGATCCACCATCTCGTTGGGATGAAGGTATTTCAGGGCTTATTTTTGACTATAACCTGAATGCTAATGTGACCGATCCTGCTAATGGTAAACAAAGACAACAAGTTACAGGTAGTGGTACTGCGGGTGCTAACTTAGGTGTTTGGCGTTTTCGTGCGGATTGGCAAGCAAACTATCAACACACAACAGGCATGAATGGCAGTACTGAGAATAATTGGGATTGGAGTCAATATTACCTTTATAGAGCAATAACCCAATGGGGTGCTCGCCTTGTTATGGGTGAGACTTATTCACGCTCTGATATTTTTGATAACTTCCGTTTTACGGGTATTAGTTTATTAACGGATGATCAGATGTTACCTCCTAATTTAAGAGGTTATGCACCTGAAGTCACTGGTGTTGCAAAGTCGAACGCAAAAGTGACGATTAGCCAGCAAGGTCGTGTCATTTACGAAACTCAGGTCGCGCCAGGACCTTTCCGTATACAAAATCTTAATGATGCGGTAAGTGGTAAGTTAGATATTCGTGTTGAAGAACAAGATGGCTCAGTACAAGAATATCAAATGGATACAGCAAGTATTCCTTATTTAACACGCCCAGGTCGAGTGCAATATAAGCTATCGGCAGGTAAACCTTCAGATATGGATCACAAGGCTGAAGGGCCTGTATTTGCAATGGGTGAATTTTCATGGGGGGTGAGTAATGGTTGGTCTCTCTATGGCGGTTCATTAGTTGCGGGAGATTATAACTCTGTTTCTTTAGGTATTGGTCGTGACTTGATGGCTCTGGGGGCAATTTCGTTTGATGCCACACATTCATGGGCAAAAATTCCGAATGATGATAAGAATTATCATGGTGGTTCTTATCGAGTCAGTTACTCAAAACGTTTTGAGGCGATTAATGGTCAAGTAACGTTCGCAGGTTATCGTTTCTCTGAACGTGATTTTATGAGTATGGAGCAATATCTGGATCGTCGTTATCGTGATAACAATCGAGATAATAATAAAGAGCTTTATACCATAACATTAAGTAAGCAATTCCCAGATTTAGGCTTGAGTGCTTATCTTAACTATAACCATCAAACTTATTGGAATAAGCCTAATAACGATTATTACAACTTATCTTTATCTAAGTTTATGGACATTGGTAGTTTTAAAAATATCAATATCAATTTATCGGCTTACCGCAATAAATTTAAAGGCACGAATGATGATGGTATTTATCTAAATGTCAGCATGCCTTGGAGCGATAAAGCCACAATTAGCTATAACACCGTGATTAATAAGCATGGTAACTCTCATAATGTGAGCTATTTTGACCGCCTCGATGACAATAATAACTATCGCTTAGGTGCGGGGTTAAGTAGCCGTGGTCGTCCATCTGCTGATGCTTATTATACGCGTTATGGCGATACAGCATTGGTAACAGCGAGTGCGAGTCATATTCAAGGTGAAAATACCTCAGCATCACTTTCGCTACAAGGCGGAGCAACGTTAACACCTAAAGGCGGAGCATTCCATCGTACTGCAATGCCAGGAGCTGCGCGTTTATTGGTCGATACTAATGGTGTGGCTGATGTACCAATTAGAAGTTTAGGGGCTGTGAGCCATACTAACTATTTTGGTAAAGCGGTACTTCCAGATATCAATAATTACTATCGGAGTAGCGCAACAATTGATTTAGATAAATTACCTGATGATGTTGATGCAGTGCGTTCAATTCAACAATTAACCCTGACCGAAGGGGCGATAGGTTACCGTGAGTTTGACGTTATTTCAGGGCAAAAAGCGATGGCGATTGTCCGCATGAAAGACGGTAGTTATCCACCATTTGGCGCTAGCATTACCACAGAAAAAGGCCGAGAACTGGGCATCGTGAATGATAGCGGTAATGTTTATTTAAGTGGAATAAACTCTGGTGATATTTTAGATGTACGTTGGAGTGGTAAAAAACAGTGTGAAGTACAAGTACCTAAATTAGATGAAGGTATCTTTATTTCTTCACTATTATTAACGTGTGGGGACACTCCATCAATCTCTTATTCAGCACAAGAGAGAACCGAATCACCATCTCAGCCACAATTAGTCAAAACTGAAGGTTGAGAAGGGAAAAATTAAACGATTTTATAAACAAAAGAGTAATTAAAGATGATGTTATTAAAGCGCTCATTCATTGTAGCAACAACCTTATTGACAGGCATGGTATTTACTCAGCAAGCCATTGCTGCAATTGCATTGGATAGAACTCGTGTCATTTTTAATGGTACTGATAAATCAGTCAGCCTTAATGTCAGCAATCAAAATAAAGAATCGCCTTATTTAGCTCAAGGTTGGATGGAAGATGTGAATGGGCAAAAAGTAGAAAGCCCTTTAATCGTTCTACCGCCTATTCAACGTATTGAACCAGGTGATAAGAGCCAAATAAAAATACAGGCTTTACCCGATATTGCGAAATTACCGCAAGATAGAGAAAGCGTGTTTTATTTTAATTTACGTGAAATTCCACCACGTAGTGATAAGCCTAATGTACTGCAAATTGCATTACAAACACGCATTAAACTTTTTTATCGCCCTGCTGCGATTTATGCCACACAAACGGATTTAACTAATCCGTGGCAGGAAAAAATCACCTTAACGAAAAAAGGTGATACTTATCAGGTAAATAATCCAACCCCTTACTTTGTGACAATTGTCGATGGGTTAACTGGGTTAAAAGGTGAAAGTATTACTGGGTTTACGCCTTTAATGGTTGATCCAAAAAGTAGCGCAGATCTTAATTTGAAAGCTTCTACACTTGGTGCATCTCCTGTACTTAGTTATATCAATGATTACGGTGGACGCCCTCGTTTGAAATTTAGCTGTAGTGGCAATGAGTGCAAGGTTGTAGAAACAGCAATCGGAAATTAATAGGTTTATTTATGGATATGGAACAGCGGTTTAACACAAGCAAAGCAGTGTTGATTTTATTAATGACAACATTTACTGGTGTCCTGAGTTCAGCTGCTGTTGCAAATACACCACCTACAGCGAGAGCGGGTAGCACTATACCTGGGATTGTATATGTCTATATCTCGGGTAATGTTATCGCTCCACCTCCTTGCGTTATCAATGGAGGAAAAACGATTGAGGTTGATTTTGGTGAAGTCATGAGTACGCGTATTGATGGTGTTAATTACAAAAAGCCTATTACCTATAGTGCTGAATGTAGAAAAATGCCAACAAATACAATGAAAGTCTCTATTTCTGGAAATGGTACTGGGTTTGATTCAAATGCTTTGACCACAAATATTACAGGATTAGGGGTACGTATTCTTTACCAAAATAAATTATTAAGATTGGGGCAAGAAGTGAATTTCACTTATCCTAACTTTCCTCAATTTGAGGCAATTCCTGTTCGTGATTATTCTGCATCATTAACTGGAGGTGATTTTTACGCTACTGCAACGCTTCGAGTAGAATATCAGTAAGGAGTCAGTACATGCTTATTAATTTAAAAAAGGTTTGTCTGACAACATTACTCGTCATGTCGCCTTTATTTGTCAGTGCGGATGAACCGAATATGAAATTATTTGGAACATTATTAATTCCGCCTCCTTGTGTGATCGAAAATAATAACTTAATTGAAGTTTATTTTGGCCATAACGTTGGTATTCATAGAGTTGATGGCATTAATTACACCCAACCCGTGAATTACAAATTAAAGTGCGATCCCAATATTAAAGGGTGGGATCTGGGGCTTTCTATTATTGGCCCTAAAAGCCAGTTTGATGATGCAGGATTACAAACTAATATTGCCGATTTAGCGATTCATATGACTCGCAATGGTGAGCCTTTTATTTTAAATGAGCGGTTTGTTATCTCACCAGATAAGCCACCTATTATTCAAGCTGTACCGGTAAAAAGACCAGGAAGTACTTTAGTAGAAGGCCCATTTGAAGTAACAGCAACGTTGCTCGCAGAATATCAATAGGAGTGTGAAAATGAAGCTTAAAACATTGCCGCTTCCTGTTATTTGCGGGCTTACGCTTCTAATAGGAATATTTACAGCTGCCAATGCAGCACCGAATAATATGCGACTTTATGGCACATTAGTTGATGAACCTTGTGTGATTAAACCGGGGGATGAAACCATTTCTCTAGAATTTGGTAATGTGCCTGATAAAACGTTTTATATTGGCGCAGGTAGAACAAATAGCCAAAATTTTCAAATTCATTTATCAGAATGTGACCTTTCTATTAATAAAAGGGTGAGAGTGACATTTAGTGGTACTGAAAATCAGGCAATGGTTGGGCAAGGTTTTCTTGCATTAAGTACAGGAAGTCAAGCTGAAGGTATTGCCATAGGGTTAGAAAACTCTGATGGCAGTCCACTGCGGATTAATCAGGAAACAAGCAATATTGCCTTAAATTCAGGAGATTCTATTTTAAGGTTCCGAGCTTTTATACAAGCCGAGCCTAATGCTATTGCTAATGAATCAATAAAACGAGGTCGTTTTAGTGCTATAGCCACATTCCACCTGAATTATGATTAATTATTAAGATTGAGGTTAATATGTTTACCCCAAAACGATTATCAGCATTATGTTTATTTAGTGTGATGATGCTCTTTTCTGCGTCATCAATGGCTTCTATTTTTTCTTATATTACGGAATCTAAAGTTCTTACTCCTTCCTCTGCAAATTATACTTTCATTATTCAACGTTGGGATCCTGAAACAACGATGACCTTGAATCCTTGTTATGGTGGCGCATCTTGTAAAATTACGATTAATCATCGACATAATGCATCAGGACAAGGTGGGGCAGCGACAAGAACAGTTTTAACAGGGGCGCAAAAATATCGCACTATGGCGGAATTGCGTGATGCTGTTATGCGAGTGCAAAGTTTTCCTACGTCACCTACTGTAGCTCACCACTCAGGGGTGCCTAATAGTGAAATTCAAGAGTGTGTTGGTTTATTTTATGAAACCGGAACGACAAAATTACTACTTCCAGGATCAATGTGCGGTATTGCACCACCTCCTGCTGGGGCTTGTGAGATAATTGATGGTTCTGTCAACCTCAACTATGGCGACATTGATGAAGATAAACTAGGCGACTCAACACAGAATAAACGTTCACAAACAATTCGAGTGACGTGCAATAAAGATTTATCGGTTGTTGTTTATGCCTCATCTCTAGATGGTCCAAATGTCAGATTACGTCCAGACGGTAGCCTATTTGCGGATTTATATCTTAATAATAGACCCGGTGAAAATGGTGAGACAATTTTTGTACCTGCGGGGAGAGCAACACCTGTAGTTGTTAGCTCTATATTACGTCCTTATGGTCGAGTTGCTCCTGGTTCATTTTCTGGGGTAGGTACATTAATTTTGGCAATGCCTTAATATAAACGAAGTTGGAAAACGCGATGATGGATTATGATCTTATAAACATCAATGTGAATGAGTTAGTTGGTCAAAGAATACAGAAAAAACGCAAAGAGCTTGGTTATACAGGCGCTCACATTGCTGATAAATTGGGAATTAGCCAACAACAGTTCTCACGTTATGAAAGAGGGTTAAATAAAATAGACCTAAGTTACCTTGTGACATTAGCTGTTTATTTAAAAACTCCAATATACTGGTTCTTTGAAGATTGTTTTCATGTTGAAGCTGAAACGGAAGATAAAAATATCCGCAAATCTACATATTTTATGGCGGAATCCACACCCGATTTTATTTTCTAATTACAGATATTTTTAACACTGGGTTTAAGTTATACAGAAGAAGGCAGGAGAAATCTTGCCTTCTTTTTTATCCATAATAATTATTTATTGTCGATTTTTTTATTTTATTGCTGTTTAAATGATGGTTGGTTTATTATCTTTTGCGTTACAAATAAACTCATTTTTAACCTATTTTGTATTTTTATTCGCCACTAATTTCCTCTTTATAGTAATTTCGTCCGTTACTATCAGGTTTATCAGAGTATTGATTCGATTCTTCCCATTATTTCAGCAGATCTTTAACTACCAAAGGTTAACAATTAATCAAAATATTGTTAAAAAGTGTTACCTTATGCACATTTTTTAATTTTAGATATTATAAATTAATTTTAATGTAAGTGATTTGTAATTGTGTGATTTATTTTTATTTTATTGTTTATTAAGGTGAAAAATATTTTATTTGATAACTTTATTATGATGTTTATCTTAAATAAAGCATTTATAAATAGGATTAACAGATAGTCATAATAAAAAGGGTTGTGTACTGTGCATTTTCTGTTTTTTTATAAAAAGGATAAATGATGCAAACAAAAAAACAGGGAGGCAGTCGCTTTCTTCGCACAGTGGAATGGCTAGGAAATGCGCTACCCCATCCCGTTATTTTATTTATTATTTTAATTGCTATTTTACTTGTCTCTTCGGCAGTTGGTGAATACTTCGGTGTTACGGTACAAGATCCCCGACCAGAAGGCGCCAAAGGACGCGCAGAAGATGGCTATATTCACATTATCAGCTTATTAGATGCTGATGGTATTCGCCGTATATTGGCAAATATTGTCACAAACTTTACTGGATTTGCGCCTTTAGGTACGGTGCTGGTGGCGTTATTAGGTGTCGGCATTGCTGAACGAGCAGGTTTATTATCTGCGGTTATGCGTTTAGTGGTAATGAAAGCACCTCGCAAGATGACCACGTTGGCGATTGTTTTCGCTGGTATTATGTCAAATACTGCAGCTGAATTGGGTTATGTGGTATTGATACCGTTATCAGCGATTATCTTTCATTCGTTAGGACGGCATCCTCTTGCTGGTTTAGCGGCTGCATTTGCAGGAGTTTCTGGTGGCTATTCTGCTAACTTACTCTTAGGGACGATAGATCCGTTATTATCGGGTATTACGCAGCAAGCCGCGCGCATTATAGATCCAACTTATATCGTTGGTGCTGAAGCAAACTGGTACTTTATGTTTGTCAGTACATTCCTTATTACTTTCTTAGGTTACTTCATTACAGAAAAAATTGTTGAGCCTCAACTAGGGCCTTATAACGGTAATGAACTTGATGATGAAGAAAATGATTTAAGGAATGCTGCTGAAGTTACGCCACTAGAAAAGAAAGCATTATGGGCGGCAACAGGAACCTTTATTGTTATGGGCGTGATTTTGGCGCTAACGGTTGTTCCTGAAAATGGCATATTAAGAAACCAAGAAACAGGGCTAATTGGTAATTCTCCTTTCTTAAAATCTATTGTTGTCTTTATTTTCTTATTCTTTGCAATTCCGGGTATTGTTTACGGATGGGTTGCTAAGACAATGCGTACAGATAAAGATATCGTTGATGCTATGGCGAATTCGATGAGCACATTGGGGCTTTATCTGGTCATTATTTTCTTTGCGGCTCAGTTTGTTGCGTTTTTTGGTTGGACAAACATCGGTCAGGTTATTGCTGTCAAAGGTGCAGCATTACTTAATAGCATTGATATGCCAAGTGGATTACTGTTCTTAGGTTTTATTTTAATCTGTGCTTTTATTAACTTAATGATTGGCTCGGCTTCGGCTCAATGGGCTGTAACCGCGCCTATCTTTGTACCCATGTTAATGCTTGCAGGTTATGCGCCTGAGACAATCCAAGCAGCATATCGAATAGGAGATTCTGTTACTAATATCATTACACCAATGATGAGTTATTTTGGTTTGATATTAGCAGTTGCAACAAAATATAAGAAAGACACAGGTATTGGTACGATGATCTCTATGATGTTGCCATATTCCGTTATTTTCTTAATTGGTTGGTCATTATTATTCTACTTATGGGTATTTGTATTCAATTTACCAGTAGGGCCTGGCTCACCAACGTATTATTCTCCAACAGCAGGTTAATTCTCTGCGATAAATGAAAGAAGCTTATACAGGGATGTATAGGCTTTTTCTATGCTGATATTTCATTATTTTTGATCGGTTTATTTTTTATGATTTGTCAATTTTTCTGTCAGCTGTGTGGCATAGTCCGCATGTAAAAATTGAGTATCTAAACCAGCCTGCTGTAATTTCAACTCAAGTAATGCCAAACGTTTTTGCAGTGATCCATTGTTTATTTCGGTTTCATTTAATGTGCTTAAGATTTCAGCTAGAGATAAGGCTTCTTTTCTATCTTGCATTTCAGGTGGTAAAAAACCTGCATTCTTTAATAAGTGATAGCTTGCTCTAAGTGACTCTGGAACATGGCTATTATCATCAAGGATCAGCGGTTTTCCTTCACCTTTAAGTGATGAAAGTTCTCCTTTTTGTAACGCTTTTTCGATATGGCGTTCAGCCCACTCGTCTAAAATAGACACTTTAAACCTCTTTTTCGGTAACTATCACAATAAAAAAGATCACCTCAAATTAAATTCCCTTGCTTATATTATATGGTTTGATAATATATTTTTATATTATATAAATAAGTATATTATTAAGGGATCAAAAATGAGCAAGTACAAAGAAATAGTAACAGACATTGCAGGTAACATGGGGGCATTGTCTCAAAATATTCCAGAAGTGATGAAAGCTTTTATGAGTACAACAAAAGCGGGTGGTAAAGACGGTGCTTTAGACGCAAAAACAAAAGAACTGATCGCCATTGCAATTGCTGTAGCAAATCGTTGTGATGGTTGTATTGGATTTCATACAAAAACACTTGTGGAGCTTGGCACAACAGAACAAGAACTCGCTGAAGCATTAGGCGTTGCTATTTATATGGGGGGAGGCCCTTCAGTTATGTATGCATCCAACACCATGGGCGCTTTTAAAGAGTTTAGTAAATAAGATTTTTATCATCATATAATTAAACAAAGTAATCAAAAACCAGAATAAGTTCCTTCTGGTTTTTTTATTTATATACTTTGTTTATTTTATGTTTATGTTTAATTCTTTATTCTTCATTTTTTAATTTAATACTATTTAGGTAGATTTTTGATAAAAAACTTGCTGTTACTTAAAAAAGATTAATAAAAAATTAATGTGTCGTTATTTTAATTACTAACTAAATTTTATCAATATCTTATTGATTAGTATTGATAATACTGTTTTTTTAGTATCTTTGTCGTTGGTTGAAAATAAAGCAATGTGTTAATTAATTATAATTTAATAAATAATAATTGAATCTTTTATAGGATAGCTATTCTAAGTGAATAGTTCATATAAGGTGATATTGTTTTATTTTAACGAGGAATATATGCGTGTTGATTTTGTAGAAAGATATAAATGGTTTCTACTTTTTATTTTTATATTTTTAACTTATTTAATTCCTCTCGAAACGCGACTGCTCTGGCAACCAGATGAGATCCGTTATGCTGAAATTAGTCGAGAAATGCTTGCATCAGGTAATTGGTCTGTACCTTATATGCTGGATATTCGTTATTTTGAAAAGCCAGTATTGGGGTATTGGCTAAACAGTATTGCACAATGGTTATTTGGCGGCGGTAATTTTTCTGTTCGTATTGTCGTTGTAACTTCAACCTTATTAACCGGCTTATTTGTTTATCGTGCTGCTATGCTAGTTTGGCATAACCGTACTTTGGCGTTTAATGCACTGGTAGTTTTTTTATCCTCGTTTCTTGTGTTAGCTATTGGTACTTACAATATTCTTGATCCTATCGTGACAATGTTTGTCACGGCAACAATGTATTATTTTTTATCTGGATTACATGCAACTAATAGAAAGAGTAGAATTAAAGCTTATATTCTCGTTGGTATTTTCTGTGGATTAGGTTTTCTAACCAAAGGTTTTATTGCTGTTGTATTACCTGCATTAGTTTTTTTTGTGACTGCAATTAGCTTATCTCGTTTTAAAGAAGTCCTTTGTTATACACCAATAGCGCTTATCTCTATGGTTATTATTGCTGGTCCATGGGTGATTTCAGTTGCACTTCAGGCACCTGATTATTGGCACTACTTCTTTTGGGTTGAGCATGTTCAACGTTTTGTTGAAAAGGGATCAGCAAGATCACAACCTATGTGGTTTTATTTACCTATTATCATTTTGGGTATTTTGCCTTGGTTAGGGTTCTTATTTGGGGCTATTAAATCAGCTATTTTCTTGAAGAAAGGAACTCTTTATTTTTCGTTTTGGTTATTCCTGTTTTTTGCTTTCTTTTCTGCCTCCAGCGGTAAGTTATTAACCTATATGCTGCCTTGTTTTGTGCCACTTTCTATCTTGATTGCACATTATATGGAAGAGCTAAAAAATAAACAAAATGAAAAAATTCATAATATTAATGCGATCATAAATACTGTTTTTGGGCTTGTAGGCGTCTCTATTATTGTTTATTCGCTTCTCTCTACACGATTTACGTTATATGAAACAAATGAGCAATATAAAGCGTTGCTGGGTATTGTGGGCTTCTTATTTTGGAGTGTGATAGGGATTGCTTCTTTCTTTAAACCCACACGCTTACTGACTTTATTTTGCTCGATAGGATTAAGTTTAGCAATTGGGTATGCTATTCCTCATAAAGTAGAAAGCAAAAGCACCCCTGAAAAGGCAATTAATTACTATTATAGTGAGCTAGCAGATAAGCCTTATATTTTAACTGATGAAGTTGGGATCGGAACGTCTTTAGCATGGGGGTTAAAACGCACTGATATTCGTTTAACAGAGACGAAAGGGGAGCTTGCTTATGGTCTGGCATATCCTGATGTGCAAAATAAATATTATGATCTTAAGCAGCTAGTTAACTTAATTGAAGAGAATAACTATCAAGGGCTTGCGATTATTTTAGTCCGACCAGAGCGAAAAGAAATATTATCTGTTATAAGCCAGTTAAAGGTAAAACCTATTGTAGAAAAACAGGGTGATTTAACATTTGTTTTCTTTAATTGACTGATTTTAAATATTATTTATTTTTTCAAAAGACGGTTATAAAAGAGCAAATAAATTTAACTTCGGCTTTTAAAATGACATAAATTTGATTTTTTGTGTTGTTTTTATGTGATCAAAGCCCAAAAATGGATTTTGTTGAGAAATATATTTTGCTCTTTTTAGTTTTAATGGTAGGTTTAAAATGTGTCCATTAAATCGGAGTTAGCTAAGCACTATATGACAAGTCACTTTACTTTATCAGAACCCCCGCCCAAACAAAATGTACTTATGAATGGGGGTAATTTATGCTGATTTTCCTAGCTGAATGTTTTATCGGTCTAGCATCAATTGCTCTTACTCACCGTGTATTAACGTTGTACGGTACTAAAAAGAAGTGATGATACCCGCTAGCTAAAATAAGTGATTAACTATTGCTTATAACTAAAAGTCCTATATCTATTCCATGATCTAGGACTTTTATAATTATATTCATATCTCTTATTAAACAATTTAACAACTCTATTGAAAATAACCTTCAATTAATTTTATTTTTTCAATATCTAATGTATTAGTGTATTGATGTAATAATGTCCAAGCCTGAATATAATCATATTTAGCTTTAATCAAATCCTGTTGAGCGCGATATAATAATTCTTCAGCATTAAGAACATCAACCATTGTCCTCTGCCCACCAATATAACTTTTTTGAGTCGCATCTAATTGTAATTTAGCAGAGGAAACGGACTGCTCATAAGCATTCAATTTAATATTACTCGTTGTACATATTTGGTATTGATGACGTAGTTCTTGCGTGATTTGTTGGATAATTGAATCTCTTTCAAAAGCACTCATTTGATACAATGCAGTAGATTGACGCATCGAAGCTGTTGTTTTTCCACCATTAAATAAAGGCAAACTGACATAAAAACCAACATTCGCTGATTGATATTTTTGATTTACAGTATTATTACTATCGGAATCACTATTAGAGTAAGAGGCATAGAGTTGTACTGTTGGGAAAAATTCACCTCGATTTTTCTCTACTTCTTGTTTTGCTATTGCCATTTCATAACGAGCTGTTTGAATATTGAGGTTGCTTTGCATAACCTCATTTTCCCATGACTCGTAATTATTGGGTGTGATAGGTTGTAATATAAAGCGATTACTGCTTAATTTTGCTATATGTTCTGCATAAGGTAGTGGCGTGCCAATCATTGAACTTAGTTTATTTTTAGCATTATCTAATTCAAGCTGAATATCTGTATATTGAGATTGAGTTAAATATAATCGCGTTTGGATCTCTGAAATATCTGTTTTTGTTCCTTCACCTAATTCGAATAAACGCTGACTTGATGTTAGCTGTTTTTTATAAATCTCTTGCTGTGAAAGGTTTAATAATAATTTATCCTGTGCATAAGCCAATTCTATATAATTATCTACTAATCTGATCACTAGCTCGGAAAATTTTACTTGATAACGGCTGTCTGATAATAATGTTTTTATTACCGATGATTTATAATCACTAAATGCAGTGTAATCAAAAAGTGGTTGGCTAATAATTGCACTGATAGAATGGCTTTGATAATTTTGATATTCTGTTCTTTCCATTTCCCCTTGATTCGTATTAATAGGATAAACTTTTCGTTGCCAATTTCGTGGGTTGTTTTGATAGTTTACATGTACGCTTGGGAGTAATTGAGATAATCCAATATTTTCATACTCTTTACCCGCAACCTGTTCTTTAATCGCAGCATTAAACGTAGGGTCATTTTTTACTGCTAAGAAATAAAGATCAGATAAATTGATCGCCAAAGCGTGAAAACTTAGCATCCATATAAATAAAATGGTTGAGAGTTTTTTTATTTGCATCATTATTCTTCCGTTAATGAAGTATGGATCCTATCTAAAACAGGCTTGAAGAGATAATTTAGTAATGAGCGATCGCCTGTATTAATAAATACATCAACTGGCATTCCAGCCTTTAATTTATTTTTATTGTCTGTAAGAAGAGCATTATCTTTAACATTAATAAATACTTGGTAATAAGGTTCTGTTGTTCTTTCATCAATAAGTCTATCAGCTGAAATTAATGTTACCTCTCCAGGAATTTTAGGTGTTGTATTTTGATTGAATGCACTAAACATTAAATCAACAGGAAGACCAAGGGTAACTTTATCAATTAGGTGAGGTGCTAAACGTGCCTCAATAATTAATTGATGATCTTGAGGAACAACTTCCATTAATGTTTGACCTGTTCTTACAACGCCACCTTGGGTAAAAACAGATAAATCCATTACTATTCCCGAAATTGGGGCAGTAATTTGCATCTTTTTTAGTTTATCTATTTCAATGATAAGTTGTTTTTCTGTTTCACTTATTTGTAATTGAACTTGGTTAAGTTCAGTACGTGCCGATTGGTAAAAATTAGCATTACGTTGCAATATTTTTTGTTGATATTCCAATTTTTGTTTTTCTAATGTACTTATTTGTCCATATGTATCATTAAGGTGGTTATTATTTTCAGCAAGTTCACGCTCAATTTCTTGATAACGATGACGGGGAATATAGCCCTCATTAGCAAGAGTATATAAATCTTTGATTTGAATTTTTAAGCTATCAATTTGATGTTGTTTATTTAACGTAGATCTTTTTAAATGAACTAAACGATTAGAGATACCATCAATAATAGCTTTATAGCCATTTATCTCACTATGCAATTCAATATACTTTTCATTAAGTAGTTTATTTTGCAGTAGAGATAATTTATTTAAATTCTCTGAAGGAGAATAATATTTTTCATTGGGATCTAAGATAAACTCTGTTTTTTCATTTAATTGAGCATATAAGCGTTGTTGAGTAATCAGCAAATTATCATATTGATCAGATAAAGATTTGACTAAAGCTTTCGATTGAATAGGGCTTAATTGAATAAGCGTTTGGCCTTCGATTACGTTATCACCATTCTTCACTAAAATGTCAGTGATAATACCTTCTACGGAAGCTTGAACACTCTTTTTATTACCTGAAATTGAAACATTTCCTTTTGCAGATACGCCTTTATCTAAAGGAGCAAAGGCAGCCCAAAAAATAAAAATAGCAAGACCTAAAAGAATAACTGACCATCCTATTATTAAGAATTTTCTAGGATCATCTGAAATACCATGAACAATATCGATTTCATTTTTTTTTGTGATCATAATAATCTTCTCAATATTAAATATTGCTTTGAGTAATAGGTGTAGTTGCTGGTGTTGGCGTACTCTTTATTACTGATGAGTTATTTAACTCAGCAACAACAGCTGTTGTAGAGCCAAATAATTTGGTGTGACCATCGAAAAGAACCAAGAGTTTATTGGTTACTGAGAGTAATTGTTTTTGATGAGTGATTAATATAACGGTTTTTTTATTTTGCTTAAGTGTTTGAATTGCTTGCATTAGAGCTTTAATGCCCAAATCATCTAAATTAGAATTGGGTTCATCTAAAACGACTAGAGCAGGGTTACCATATAATGCGCGAGCTAACGCAATACGTTGTCGTTGTCCTCCTGACAACCCTTCACCATGAGCACCAATAATGGTTTCATAACCATCAGGAAAACGTAAAATCATTTCATGAACATTTGCCATCATTGCAGCTTGAGTGACTTTTTGAGGATCTATTTCAGAAAAGCGAGCAATATTTTCGGCAATCGTGCCAGGGAAAAGGGCGATTTCTTGAGGAAGGTATCCGATATATTGGCCAACTTCACTTTTATTCCATTGGTATATATCTGCATTATCAAGGCGTATGGCGCCCGTTTTAACTTCCCATATGCCAACAATAAATTTAGCTAAAGAGGATTTTCCTGAAGCACTCGGGCCAATAATGCCAAGTACATCGCTGGGGCTTAGCGAAAAATGAATATTATTTAATAGTGTGCGTTCCGTTTGAGGATATTGAGCTTGATTAATATTTACTGTTAATTCACCTTTAGGAGCAGGTAGCGCCATTTTTTTATTTTCTTCAGGATACGTTTTTAATAGTGTGGTTAACCTTTTATAAGCTTCTTTACTACTATCCCAGTTTTTCCATACACCAATAACTTGTTCAATTGGCGCTAAAGCGCGACCTAATAGTATTGATCCTGCGATCATCATTCCTGGGCTAATTGTATTATCTATTGCTAGCCATCCACCTAATCCTAGCATTAAAGATTGCAGTGCCATTCGGGTGACTTTTGTTATTGCATTGATACTTGCTGCATTATCACTTGCATGAGTTTGTGCTTGTAGATATTTAAAGTGAGCAATTTGCCATTGGTTACGTAAATAACCTAGCATTCCCATTGCTTCAATAGGCTGTGGATGTTCAAAATGATGACCTTGTATTACCTGAGCTTGATTAGCAAACTCATTGGCTTTTTTTAATGATGATCGAGACAAGTATTCATTAAGAATAGCCAAAGAAAATAAAACGAGCGCACCACATAATGCAAATAATCCTAACCATGGATTAAATAATGCGATAACGAGAAGATAGATTGGGAACCAAGGTAAATCAAAAAAAGCAAAAATGGCGTGACTTGTAATAAATTGCCTAATAGTCACTAAGTCATTAAATGCTAAAGAGGAATTAATACTGGGCGTTTTGTTTAATTTTGCTTGATATGCAGCAGTATAAATTCTTGAACTTAAGGATAAATCAAGTTTGTTACTCATTCTAATGACAATAATGCTTCTTAAGTATTCCAATCCTCCCATAAAAATAAATAATGCTAACATAATGAGTGTTAGCATTAATAAAGTCATTTCATTACCTGATGGTAAGACTCGATCATAAACTTGCAACATATAAATAGAAGGAACTAACATTAAAATATTTATTAAGGCTGTAAATATTCCAATGGAAAGAAATACTTTCTTTCTTTCTTTTATAATATTTGTTATTTCATTATTTTTTTTGCTTGCTGACATAATGTTATTCCTGATTTTATTCCTATCTGTTTTATTGCTATTTACTGCATTTCTTCTATCAATATGGAGTGATCAATTTATCTTTTTTTTAATAAGATAATATAAAAATAACTCCTTATAGGTAAAAGAAAGGTAGGAGAAATATCTCTCTCCTACCCAATGAAAAATTAAACAATAAAGTCAGTTTCGTAATTAACAAATCCTACAATGTCAATTTTGAAATCAGGGCTGTAACCATAAGCGTTAATAGCAAGTTCACTTGAGTTTGTTGATTGATCATATTTAATGGTTGCTTCACCCGAGCGACCTGTAAAATTATCAACAAAGTTAAGGAGTTTATGGCTAAAGGTATTTTCGATTAATGCTGATAAATCAATCTTATCAATACCTGATTTGAAGTCCATTATCTTGTCAGCGGCAGATACCAGAGAGTCAGTGATCTCTTTATAAACAAAGGTATTGCTACCTGTACCACCCCATAATGTATCTTGACCACCGCCACCATACAGTATGTCGTTACCGCCACCGCCGATGAGAATATTATCAGCATCATTGCCGTAGATAATATCATTACCAGAGCCACCGATTGCATTTTCTATTGTTACACCTTGTGCAATAGAAACGTTTTTCTGTAGTCCGCCAACATCAGAGAAATGACCCTCGCGTAAATCAATAACTTGATCTTGATAATATCCTGAGAAGTCAAAAGTATCGTTACCAGCACTGTCCCAAACAGAGAATATTAATTTATCGTTTCTGCTTGTTGCAGTGTAATAATCAATACCTGTGTTTGAGTTAAAACCATAAACATCATCACCTGTTCTGGTTGTGGTATTTGCGCCATAAAGATATTGCATTGCTGAAATATCATGAAGTAAAGGAGCGCCTGCATAAGCACCTTGGAAGTGCGCACCTGTTTCATATTCTTCCCAATAACTCATAACAGTATATTGGCGACTATCTTCAGCGTAGTCAGACTTTAAATAGCCAGGTACGTTTTGCCCTGCGTTATAATCGCCAGGATGCATTAGACCAAGTGCATGGCCAATTTCATGGATAATAGTTAAACGACCATAATTACCTAATTCAGGTGTTGTATTACCAGCATAATAATAGTCACTAAACCAAGCTTGGCCTGAAAGATCACGTCCATAACTATAGGTATTTGGCAACGTCGCATAAGCTTGGAATGTGCCGTTTGGATCAGTAATATTACCAAAAGTAATATCTGATTTTACACCTGGCGCTACTTCGGTAAATTTGATATTTGCAATATCAGACCATGCATCTAAAGATTGTCTTGCATGATCTTTTTGTACTGAATTAAATCCATAGGGATTTTTATCACCAAAATCATTAAACTTTTTACCAGCCCAAGTTGGGAATGAATATGTCACTTCTGCCGCTTGTCCAATAACATATTTCCCATTCCATGTGGAATTTTCGCGTGCAATATGTTTTCCAGCAGTATCATAATCAAAAGAAGGTAGAGTCTTAGCTGAGAAATTATAAAAAATTCCACTTTTATCTAATAAGTCAGAAACATTAGATAATCCTACTGCTTTTTTTAATAAAGAAGAACCCATAATATCCTCCGGATATCAAGTTTAGGTTAGGTTTATTTTCATGTTGAAAATAGTTTAATTATCTGGCGAACACCAGCGATAATAAAGATAGCTATTTATTGATATTAATCTAGAGGGGAAAAATAAGTTTTTAAATAATTGTGAAGTGAGGTGTGTTTTAAGTCAGAATAATTTTACTAAGTAAATAAATTTTAGGTTATCTTCTCTAGAGAGATGTTTTTTAATGTTATTATATAATTCCGTCATGATTTTATAATGTATTTCATTCTCTTATTATAAGGCTTGGGTAAATACAAGCCTTATAAATTTTTGTTATTTTTTAAGGTAATTAATTATATTAATAAAATAGATCTTCATAACTGAAATTCCCAACAATATCTATTGTTAAATTTGGAACTTCTAGTTGTTCTTTTGTTTTTATTGCTAATTTTGTTAAATTATCTTCTTCTTGAAAACTCATCTTAAGCGAGATTGAATTTTGAGATATAAGTTTCTTGATATTTAGGCTTATTTTGTTTTCATCTAAAAAAATAAGGAAATCTTCATTTATATGATAATCCATAATTTTATTATGGCTATTTGTCTTGTTGCTAATTTCGAAAAAAAACATATCAGCATTCTTTCCTCCGAACAGCGTATTATGTCCATTACCTCCAGAAATTATATCGCAGTCATCTTCTCCATTAATGAAATCATTGCCCTCGTTACCATAAAGTGCATCACTACCTTTACCGCCAAAAATTTTATCATCCCCATCATATCCATAAATAATATCATTACCCTGATTACCAATTAAGTGGTTGTTTACTTCATTACCAATGATGTGGTCATTGTTTTTTCCTCCTATTACATTTTCAATTATTGTTCCATACGCAATAGAAATGTTACTTTTTAGCCCACCTACATCAGAGAAAGCACCTTGGTTAAGGTCTATTTTCTGCTCAAAATTATATTTTGAAAAATCAAGAGTATCACAGCCACCGGCATCCCAAATACAACTAATAATGACATCATCTGATGAAGTTAAACTATAACAGTCTCTTTGCGTATTAGAATTAAAACCATAAATAGTATCACCTGTTCGTGTCGTTAGATTTACGCCATAGAACTTTTGAATAACATATATATCGATTAATAATGGAGACATAGGAAATAATCCAACAAAATCAGCTTCTTTTGTTTTTGGGTGGCGGTATGACATTATAGAATATTTAAAACTATTTTCTTCAATATCAGGATTATTATGATCATTCACTCTAAAGGTATGTGGTAAACCAAGAGCGTGTCCAGTTTCATGTATATAAGTTTGAGTTTCTTTATTTCCTTTTTGTAATATTATAGGTTGATTATTTATATGACCATTTTCATTATTGTTTTTATATAAAGTAATATGAGTATCTGTTTCTATATAATAATATTTTATATTGTCTGATTTTTCTTTAAATAAATCTATTTCATTTTTTTGCTCTGGTGTTATTTCATGTTTATTGAATTTTTTTATACGTGTAGTTGAAGATATATTAATCCAAACATGTCCTCCTATACTGTAATCAGTGATTTTTTCTATTTTTTTATCTGGCTCTATATTATTTAATGGGAATGTTGCAACACCAGCGACTAGATGAGAATTATCTTTCGTTAGTTCATTTATATTATTATAAACACCAAATTTAATATTAGTATCATATTTATTGTCTTTCTTAATGAATGTAATATTGGCAATGTCAGCCCATAGTTGTAATGTTTTTTCGGCAAGCTCTTGTTGATATTGATTTAATGTTGTAATGGTTTTATATTCTTCACCCCTTAAATTGCTCCAGTCAGGAAAACTATATGTTACTTCAGTAAAATCACTATTAGGATCTTGTTTTTTCCATCTGCGTAGAGGTTTAAAACTCTTTATTAAATTGATAATATCACTATTTTCTAAAGGGTCATTTTGATGAATAGCATTCATAATATATAAATATCCTTTTTTTATAAACATTTTCCATGTTAAAGCATGCTTATTTTATTTTTCTTAATATTAAATTTCTTTTAAAAATGGATTTCATTTGAAAAAAGAGAGGCGATTTAATAATATTTATATTGAAAAAAGTAAAAATGATAATAAACCAATAAAGGTTTATTATCATTTAAAAGGAGGAGTATATAAGTTAATTATGAAAAATCTTTTTTATAATTACTCACCTTATTTTCTTTAAATGCAAATATAAATACAATAGCAAGTATAAGTGTATAGGATGCAAAAATTAACCAAATAGATTGCCAGTCTTTCATTCCATTAACTGTAAAATGATCAACGACCATACCACTTAAAATAGAGCCTGCGTATGCACCAACACCATTGACCATGGTCATAAATAACCCTTGAGCACTGGCTCTTATTTCAGGATTAACTTCATTTTCAATATAGATAGAGCCTGAAATATTAAAGAAATCAAATGCACAACCATAAACAATCATTGAAAGCATTAGCAATACAAATCCCCAAGGAGATGGATCGCCATAGGCAAATAATCCGAAACGTAAAGTCCATGCAATCATACTAATTAACATGACTTTTTTAATACCAAAGCGTTTTAGGAAAAAAGGAATTGCTAAAATAAAGGCAACTTCAGCCATTTGTGATACTGATAATAAAATTGATGGATATTGAACAATTAAACTATCAGCAAATTCAGGATTTTTAGCAAAATCATGAATAAAAGGACTACCAAAAGTATTGGTAATTTGAAGTACCGCACCTAATAGCATGGCAAATAAAAAGAATACTGCCATTATAGGTTTTTTGAATAGAACAAAGGCATCTAATCCCAAACGAGATGCCCAAGAGGTTGATTGTTTATGCTGGGCTGTTGGAATTTTAGGTAAGCAAAATGAATAGAGAGCTAAACAAAGAGAAGCTACTGATGCAATATATAATTGAGTGTTGCTGAGTTCTAATTTAAATAAACTTACACACCACATGGCGATAATAAAACCTATCGTACCGAAAACACGAATAGGGGGAAAATTAGCAACAGAATCTAGCTTGTGTTTATTTAAGCAAAAATAACCAATTGAATTTGAAAGCGCAATAGTTGGCATAAATGCTAATGCATTAATGAACATAACCCAGAACATGATTGTTGGATCAGTCACTGATGCCGCAAAGAATAAAGCAACAGCACAAATAAGATGACAAATGATATATAAGCGATTTGCAGGAATAAATTTATCGGCAATGATACCTAATAAACCAGGCATAATCAGAGCAGCAATGCCTTTAGAGCCATAAACTAATCCAACTTCAATCCCAGTGAAGTTTAATGTTTGCATCATGTATGCACCTAGGGTAATTAACCAACTTCCCCAGATAAAATATTGCATAAACATCATGCCTTTGAGCTGTATTTTTATACCCATAACAATCTCCACTGTTGGGGATATTGATTTTAGTGGAGCATAGGCAGCTATCTATTCTCCACTTTTTCTTTTATTGATAAAAAGTTATAAGCGAGCGATCACTTCACTGATCAGTTTTAAGAAGGTAGATTTCACACGTTCTGCGGTTTCAATAACTTCATCATGACTAAGAGGCTGTTCTAAAATGCCACAAGCCATATTGGTTAAGCATGAAATACCAATGGTATCAATACCTGAATGGCGAGCAATAAGTGCTTCTGGAACGGTTGACATGCCTACGGCATCGGCACCTAATGTTCTTATCATGCGAATTTCTGCTGGGGTTTCATAAGTTGGCCCTGTCCACCATGCATAAACACCTTGACGTAAGGTAATGTCTTGCTCTTTGGCAATATCAATAACAATTTGGCGCATAGCTTTGTTATAAACTTCACTTACATCTAGAAAACGAACACCTAATTCAGGGTTATTTGGCCCAATCAGTGGGTTATTTGCAGTTAGATTAATATGATCCGTAATTAGCATTAGATCACCAGGATTAAAATCTGTATTTACAGCGCCACATGCGTTAGTGATAATCAGCTTTTCAACACCCAATGCTTTCATTACACGAACAGGAAAGGTGACTTCATCGAGCGATACACCTTCGTAGTAATGAAAACGACCTTTCATTGCAACAACTGTTTTTCCTGCAATTTTACCAATCACTAATTCATTTGCATGCCCCACAGCTCCTGATGCTGCAAAGTGTGGAATGGTGTGATAAGGAATATGTACGGCATCTTCTAATGTATCGGCAAAAGGACCTAAACCTGATCCTAAAATGATCCCAATAGTTGGTTTTTCTGTGGTTTTAGATTGAACAAATTCTTTTGCTTTATTAATTTCAGAAATCTGGTGCATGACTCTCTCCTATGTAAATCGTCATTACATTTTTAATTGTGCTTGAGAGTACTTTGCCTGATACACAGAAATGAACAACTTACTTTTTCTCATTTTGAGATTAAGATCATGTTGTTTGTTTTGACTAAGGAACTATTGCTTTTTTTACAGTAAGATAGCGATATTCTTCTTTGAGTGGCTAAATAATTTAATAAAGGAAATGGCTATGCTATTGAAAAATTTAAAAGAACTTCAGTCTTCTAAGACTTCAAAAGCATTGAAACTTAAAAGCCTTTATAAATTAGTGGCAGAAAATGGCCCAATAAAAACAGAAACACTCACTGAATTGGCACAAATGAAGCCTGCTACTTGTGCTCGACTACTGGACGAGTTAAATGCTCTTCAATTAATTACAACCGCAGAATTAGGTGAATCAACGGGTGGTCGAAAACCTATTTTGTATAATATCAATACAGAAGGGGTATTTTTAATCGGTATTGAATTAAGTAAGGTCTATTCAACCATTGTGTTGATGGATCTGAAACTTAATATGTTGGATAAAATTAAAATATCGCCAGAACCTTACTTATCTGCATATGAGATGACAGATAAGCTATTACCTAAAATTGATGCCTTGTTATTAAAAAATAACATCAGCTATGAAAAAGTTTTAGGGTTAGGAATTTCTATTGAGCATGTTGTCGAACATCAATTGACTTCAAAATCCCTCGATGAAGAATTCAGTGAATTAGAGGCGTTATTACGTAAAAAAATTCCTACTTACGTCACAGTGGGAAGTGGAGTGCATTTTGCTGCTTTAGCTGAATTTCGTTTATATTATCGCCAAAAAACACAACGATTTTTATTTACTTCTTGTGATACCGAAGTAAGAGGATGTGCCATTATTGGTAATCAGTTTTTAACTGATACCTCAGCGACGATGAATTGTTTTGGTCATATGACGATTGATGTAAAAGGGCTATTGTGTGAATGTGGCTCTTATGGTTGTTTAAATACATTGTGTTCTTTAGACGCCATAAAAAATAGTATTATTCATCAAATAAGGCGGGGAAAGCACTCCTTATTAACTTCTCTGGTCAGTACCGATGATGAAATTAACTATCACACGATTTTTCAAGCAATAGAAATGCGAGATCCTCTGTGTATTGATGCATTAGAAGAAGCGGCTTATTACTATGGGCTTGCTATTGCAAATACTATTTTAATGCTCCAACCTGATATTGTTGTTTGTGGCGGAACATTAATACCTAAATATACGTTTTTTGATACCGTCAAAAAAACGATTGAAACTAAACTCGCTCTTTTCCCAAATATAAAAACAGAAGTTTATCCAGCAAGCCACGCTTATGAAATCGTTTCTCAAGGCGCTGGCGCTATGGTATTAGAGCATTTAGTTAATTAAATAATGAAAAAGGCGGTGTAATATCAATTACATCGCCTTTTAGTTTTTTTATTGTTGTTTGTTTTTACTGCTTTAACCCTGGTGAGGTTACCTGCTAGGAGACAGGTTTATTGATATAGACTAACTTTTTACTGCAAACTTTTTTTATTTACCTCATTGTGAGAAAGGTGATTCTTTTTATTTTTGGTTTAATTTAAACTATCTGAACTAACATCTTATTATTGTGCCGTTACTTTACCCTGGTACTTTGTGCATTTGGGAGCCAATTATAAATATGCCTTACATACCTAGAGAAAAAATAGATTATCAAGCCATTGGCTATCGCTTGCGTGCTTACCGCATAGCCTCTTCATTAAAAGCTGAAGATGTAGCAGAAAGCTTGGGTATTTCTCGTGCTGCTGTGTATCGGTTAGAAAAAGGCGAAATTGTTAAAATTGAGACACTTGATAATCTTGCTAGATTATTAAATACCTCGTTAACCAGTTTGTTGGGTATTAATACTGAATATTATTCAAGTGCAAATGGCTTTTTTGAACGAATGCGCCAACTTGAAAGTCAATCTTCACATATTTATACCCACTTCGAACCTTTCTCTTACTTATTAACTTCAGATTGTTATGACAAAACATTGGTTGAAATGCTAACAGAGGCATCACCTTTAAATCTTTTGTCTGAAAAACAACAGGAAGTTTTGTCTATTTTAAAAGAGCGTAAGAAACATCAGTCCTTACATTCGCCCCATATTTATAACCTTATTAGCCAGCAACAAATTGAAAAATTTCTTTATGTTGGCATGCTAGGTTCGGTTAATTTAACTAAAACACTGCAACAAGAAAGAAAACAACGAGCAAAAAACGAAATTCTTCATTTAATTGAAAAGTTAGAGCAAAAAAATAGTTATCTTAATATTGCAATTATTTCAGATACTATGCCGTCTTTAACTTTCCAATTATTTTATCAAGACAAAGTCCCTCTTTCTTTAGCCGTTAGCCCGTTCCGTTTAGGTGAATTTCCTAATGTCAGTACGGGCATTGCTACTGTAACCTCTTCAACTGAGGCGATATTTCAATATCAATCCCTCTTTGATAAATTATGGTTAAAAGCAACCAAGGGAGATGATGCAATTAACCTTCTAAAACAAATAGTCAGTCATTATTGATTGGCTAATGTGCCTAATGTTTCTGCTAATAAATCTGCAGCGACAGCAATATCACTAAATTCGGTAAACTCATCAGGATGATGACTAATACCGGCAACTGAAGGTGTAAAGATCATCGCAGTTGGATAAAGTGACGCCATATTCATTGAGTCATGGCCAGCACCACTTAGCATTGTCATATAGCTGATATCGTGTTTCTGGCACAAGCTTTCAATAACTTGGCAAATTGAATCATCTAGTTTGACTGGCGATTCAGCAGAAATCGGTTGAACATCAATAGAGACGCCAAAATCTTTTTCTGCTTTTTCCACACTATTATTTAGGCGTTGTACAACACGTTGAATACTTTCAGTATCAATACCACGAATATCAACAGAGAATTTTACTTGTCCTGGAATGACGTTCATGGAGTTCGGCACAACATTGAGTTTACCCACTGTACCTACAGTGCCATAAACTGCTTCAGTGCATGCTGCACGGTTGATATCGGTAATAATCCCTGCACTTGCCACTAACGCATCTTGGCGTTGATACATAGGCGTTGCACCAGAGTGATCCGCATGACCATTAACAGTGACTGAAAAACGAGTTGGTGCCGCAATACCATTGACAATACCAATAGTTTTTTTGTCATTCTCAAGGCGTTTACCTTGCTCAATATGAAGCTCAACAAAGGCACTATAACGATCAGCTTTGACTAAACAACTATCCAAATTATCATGCTGATAACCTAAAGATTTTAAAACTTCAAAGAAGTTATTGCCGTCATCATCTCTATTTTGTTCCCAGCGAGCTTTATCTATTTTTCCTGTTAATACTTTACTGCCAATACACGAAAAGCCAAAACGGCTAGATTCTTCCGCACGAAAAACAACAAGCTCAAGGTCACGTTTAAGTTGTTGTGGTTTGTATTGCATTAATGCATAAAAACCTGCAATAACACCTAAAGCTCCATCATAAGCACCGCCTTGAGGGACTGTATCAAGATGAGATCCTGTACCTACTGCGGGTAGTGAACGATCTTTACCTGGTAAACGTGCGTAAAGTGTACCAATACCATCACGATAAACTTCAAGACCCGCTTCTTTCATTAAACCAGCAAGGTACAGATGGGCGGCTTCATCTTCTTCGCCATAAGCAATACGAGTTATCCCTTTGCCACTGTTGTCTTTTTTATAAATCTGCATTGTTTCAATTAATGCTTTCATATCATCAATTGAATAATGAGTTGCTGTATCTTGTTGAGTCATAAGAGAATTCTCCCGTGGTTTCTGTAATATTTATTTGTCTAAAAAATGAGACAATTTAAGGATTAAAAAAGCCATCTTTAAAGATGGTCACTGTTTTTATAATCATTGCTTATTATATTTACTGCTGAAGCTATATTTCGTCAATGACAATTAAGGTGAATTTCATATTCTGTGAGGTAGGTTTCAATTAAAAAGAGATATATAGCAGGGGTATTTCTTAAATGAACTTAAATTGTATTATAAATGTTATAAAAGCGATCGCTTTTTTATGTTAAGTATATTTAAAATTATATTTTTAATTTCAAAATGAAAATAAGAATTATTATTGGTGGTAAATTTATTATTTTAAGAGTTATTTAAATTGTGATTTATATACTAATAATAAAAGATAATTAAAAATATCCCTGACTTTTCGTATTAATAAAGATATCATTTTTTATATATAAATAATATTTATAACATTATCAGGGGAATGTTGGGTTTTCCTGTAAATATCATAAATACCATGTAAATATATAGAGGTCTTTATATAAAATTAATTTTATAATTATAAAAATAAATAATAACCTATCTTATATATTTAGATTTATAGTCTATTTATTTTATTGCTTTGGTTAAATGGACTTTTATCTCTCTGCTAAGTAGAAAACTAAATATTTACTATTAATAAGAATTATTAAATATTACACTATAATAGCCGATAATTTGGATGAGATATTACTTAAGTTTTTATTTTAAATAAGGATGTGAAAGAAATGACTGAGTATGAACTAGACTATAGTTATAGTGATGTATATAGCGATACATTAAGAAGAGAATCCAGTTATTTAAGAAGAATAGCAATGAAATTTGCCTATCAATATATTGGTGATTCTTTTGATTGCTAGAACAGAGTTACAGAGTTAGGAAAGAAAGTAAAAGTTACAAATAAAAAAACAGCCTTGGTTTGAGCAAGACTGTTTATTCAAAGCTTTTGATTAATTTTAACAACAGATAACTTACGTTAAATTTGTGTCTTATCTTAGCTTTTTTGCCCTCTCAGTAATTTAACTCACTGACGAACAAATGAAAGATGGTGCCCGAACTCGGAATCGAACCAAGGACACGGGGATTTTCAATCCCCTGCTCTACCGACTGAGCTATTCGGGCAACGGGGCGTATTAAACCCGATATCGCCTTGCTCGTCAACGTTATTTATCACAAAACCGTTCGATTGCTGTTTTTTTAAACTCATTGGGTATTAAAACGCTATTTGTCGTGGGAGATGAGTAAAAATAAAGCTAAAGTCTTTTGCAATACTCAAAAAATACATGACGATAAAATCGTTTATTAAGTCTCAATAACAAAAAAGCTTCCCCAAATTCATTGAGGAAGCTTTGTTTTTTGGATTAAGCATCAACTAACGATAGTTACGTTGAGCTGTACTGACTTTCTCAAGATAACGACGAGATTGGTCGGCAGGGTGTTTATTACGTAATGTGGTATACACCTGCATTGGCTCTAAGTTGTTAATCATGGCAGCAGCTTGTTTCTTATCGTTGTGGAATATCCGCAACACACTACCTGCACCACCGTTGTAAGCCTGTATCACGGCGTAACGGCGCGAAACAGGATCTTTGATATCGCCAAGGTAGCTATTTTGCAGAATTGAGATATAAGCCGCACCAGCATCGATATTATTAGCTGGATCAAATAAGTAACTACGACTTGGTTGCCCAGATTTTCCTTGCATTCGGAATACATCTCGTCCAGCCGTTGCTGGCATAATCTGCATTAAACCTAGCGCATCAGAACTACTCACGGCATATGGGTTAAAACTTGATTCAATTTGCATAATTGCCAAGATCAGTGATGGTTCAACCCCATATTTAGCCGCAGCTTGTTGAACGAGCGGTAAATATTTATGAGCACGTTTATCAAGGTGATTAGGAACAAGATTAATGGTGACATACCAAATGGTATTCATACCAGATTGGCGTTTTTGTAATTTATTGGCAATCAGATAATCTGCAAACTTATTGGCTCGCCATTCCCAGCGTATAGGTTGTCCCGTATTATCAAGAACCTGCCCAGATAAAAACGGTTCAGTGCTGTGAGGAATATTATTAACGTCAGAGTAGAGGTCAATAGAACCTGGATCTTCACCCATTAATAACGTTGTGACTATCGCCTTATGCAATTGGAATTGAGGCGCATCATCACCTAAAGTTTCTATCGTAATTGTACCTGCTTCAAAATTAATATGGCTACGTGTTTTATAAGCATTGGTATATTTTACGTAATCTTTAGGGCCTGCGATTAATACTTCCTTCATACCCCAAATCATTTCGATATTATTGGCAAATTGCCCCATAAGAATATCGAACGCATTGGTATCCTTTGCGTAATCAGGTTCAAATGTTTTTGGTGGTTGGCTACTACATGAAATGAGTAGAGGGGCGATAATCAGCAAGAGAAGGATTTTTTTCATGGTCAATTGCATCGCTATGGTGAATAAAATACCAGAGCCTTAAAGGCTCTGGAAAAGTGAATATTATTTTTCAGGTGGTGTGTAACCGTCAATATGAACATCATGGCCTTCGAATAAAAATCGCACCATTTCTTGTTCTAATAGTTTGCGATCATCAGGATTCATGGTGTTAAGTTTTTTCTCATTGATAAGCATGGTCTGTTTTGTCATCCATTGAGCCCATGCTTCTTTTGAGATCTCATTGAAAATGCGCTTTCCAATTTCTCCTGGGTACAACTGAAAATCAAGTCCATCAGCTTCTTTGTTAAGGAAAGTACAAAAAATAGTTCTGCTCATAATAAATCCTCAATATCGCAGGGATTAGCTTAGGCTAATTGTCTAAGTAAATTCTCTACAGGTGCTGCTAACCCTACGGTTGCAGGTGTCTGTAAGTTATACCAAAGTCCTTTTTGCGCCTCCATCATAGAGGTAAACGCTGAGAGTTCTACGCAAATTGGCACAATATCTAAATGAAAGTGGCTAAAAGTATGTCTAAATGAAATCAGTTGCTCTGATTTATTATTATCGAGCCCATGCTCGGCTAGCCACTGTTCTAAAAGCGCTTTTGTTTCAAATTGAGGAAAGGCAAATAACCCGCCCCATATTCCTGCTGGTGGCCTTTTATCTAACCAAACAAGATTATCATATTGTAAAATAAGAAAATAAGTTGTTTTTTCTGGGATGACTTTTTTCGGTTTTTTCCCAGGATAATCCGCCCAATTATTTTGAGCATAAGCGATACAGCCAGTATTTAATGGGCATAATTCACATTTAGGCTTACTTCTTGTACAGACCATTGCACCTAAATCCATCATTGCCTGATTAAAATACTCTACACCTTCAGTTGGAGTGATGTTTTCGCTGATCTCCCACAACTTATTTTCAACCTCTTTTTTACCCGGCCAGCCTTCGACAGCATAGCAGCGTGCTAAAACACGTTTTACATTACCATCAAGAATTGGGTAAGGTTTTTTCAGTGATAACGATAAAATAGCACCGGCGGTTGAACGTCCAACACCAGGTAAGGCACAAACGTCCTCAAAGGTATCAGGAAACTGCCCTTGATGTTTATCTACAATGTGTTGTGCTGCTTTATGTAGGTTTCTGGCTCTTGCGTAATAACCAAGTCCTGTCCATAAATGAAGCACTTCATCAAGAGGTGCTTTAGCCAATGCGCTAACATCAGGAAAACGTGCAATAAAACGCTCAAAATAAGGAATAACCGTAGCAACTTGAGTTTGTTGCAGCATTACTTCAGATAACCATACGTGATAAGGCGTTTTTTCTTGCTGCCAAGGGAGCGTTTTACGCCCATATTTGTGATACCAATTGAGCACGACTTGCGAAAATTGCTGAGCTTCCATCATGTTTTATTTTATTAACTCATGTTCTGATTAAGGTAAGATTGCACCACAGAGAGAATAAACTGTAAACACTCTTAATATTTATCTTATAGAGTGATGCTTCTATGAGTGACTCTTGCTAAACTTAGTGATCTTTGGATAATGTCGGTTAAGTTGTACTATAGCGACATTATAACGATTTTAAGTAAATAATTGGCCTAACGACTGACAGTATTAGACATGATCAAGAATGTAATTTCTCCGGAATTCAATGAAGAAGGGCGTGCTTTACGACGCGTTCGTAGTTTTGTTCGTAGACAAGGTCGTTTGACTCCTCGTCAAGAGCAAGCATTAGAAACACAGTGGCCTGTCTTTGGTATTGAATATCAACCGGAACCCATCGACTTCAGTCAGGTTTTTGGACGCGAAGCGCCTGTAATTTTAGAAATTGGCTTCGGCATGGGCGCATCGCTCGTGACTATGGCAAAAAATACACCAGAAAATAATTATTTCGGTATTGAAGTACATGCACCGGGTGTTGGAGCTTGTCTTGCAAATGCTGAAGAAGAGCAATTAAGTAATCTGAGAGTCATGTGTCATGATGCGATTGAAGTGCTCAATCATATGATCCCAGATAATAGTTTAAAAATGGTTCAGCTATTCTTCCCTGATCCATGGCACAAAGCGCGTCATAATAAACGCCGTATTGTTCAAGTGCCTTTTGCAGAATTAATTTTAAAAAAATTAACGTTAGACGGTGTTTTTCATATGGCGACAGATTGGGAACCATATGCAGAACATATGCTTGAAGTGATGACAAGTGTTGAGGGTTATCAGAATTTGTCAGAAACTCAGGATTATGTACCACGACCAGAAACACGACCTGTGACTAAGTTTGAAAAACGCGGTCATCGTTTAGGGCACGGAGTCTGGGATCTTATGTTTAAGAGGGTAAAATAATGGCTAAACAACGTAGTCGCCGCTTACGCAAAAAAATGCGTATCGATGAATTTCAGGAATTAGGTTTCTCAGTTAAATGGACTTTCCCAGAAAATACCCCAATTGAGGAAGTAGATCGCTTTGTTGATGAACTGATCCTCAAAGTTATTGAGCCAAACGGGCTGGCATTTGATGCAAGTGGTTACCTGAGCTGGGAAGGCTTAATCTGCTTACAACAAATTGGTAAATGTACAGAAGAACATCGCCAATTAGTCGAAAACTTCCTCAAAGAAAGCAAAATGCAAGATGTACAGACCTCTGAACTATTTGATGTTTGGTGGGATTGATAGAAAGTTATACATTTAGCAAATAATTACAAGGGCATCCAAAAGGATGCCCTTGTCTGTCTGGGGAAGGGACTGTGACTACAACGTTATCTAACGCATTACTGTCAGATATTTTGCAACAAATTCGCCCATTAATCGGGCAAGGAAAAGTCGCGGATTATATTCCCGCATTGGCTCAAATACCTCCAGAACAGCTTGCTATGGCTGTTTATACGGTTGATGGTGAACTCTATCAATCAGGCATGGCAGATAAGCGCTTTTCGATTCAATCTATTTCTAAAGTACTTAGCTTAACGCTTGCTTTAACACGTTATGAAGAAAATGAAATTTGGCAACGTGTAGGAAAAGAGCCATCAGGTCTGCCTTTTAATTCCTTGATACAGCTAGAAATGGAAAAGGGAATACCGCGCAATCCTTTTATTAATGCGGGTGCCATTGTTATCACTGATATGTTGCAGTCTCGACTTAGTGCGCCTAAGCAAAGAATGTTAGAAGTGATCCGTTTTCTTACTGATACTCCAGATATTTGCTATAACTCAGTGGTTGCAAAATCAGAGATGGAGCATCTTAGCCGAAATGCATCAATCGCTTATCTGATGAAATCTTTTGGTAATTTTGAGAATGATGTTATTACGGTGCTTGAAACTTATTTTCACTATTGCTCCATAGAGATGAGTTGCACCGAGTTAGTACGATGTTTTAGCTATTTAGCTAATCAAGGTATGTGTGTGGTTAATAAAAATCAGATTATTACGCCAAGACAAACCCGACAAATAAATGCGTTAATGTTAACTTGTGGCATGTATGATGGTGCAGGTGAATTTGCATTTCGTATTGGTATTCCCGGAAAATCAGGCGTGGGTGGTGGCATTATTGCAGTCGTTCCCGATGCTTTTACGGTTGCAGTTTGGTCACCAGAGCTGGATAAATCAGGTAACTCATTAGCAGGTTGTGCAGCACTTGAATTATTAGCAAACAAAGTCGGGCGTTCAATTTTTTAGGTGTGTTTTCAGGAGCGTTGTTATGAATTTAAGAAATATTGCTGTCACACTGTTTTTTATTGCGGGTACAGCAAATGCATCACCAAGTTTTGATTGTGCTGTAATGCCAAAAGATGATTTACGCATAACCTCTGAATTTGTTGAAGTCGCTGGTTCACATGGTTTAATGGTGATTTATCCTGATGGCACATTATTTCAAAATGAAAAAAGTGCCACATTGACACCACAACAACAAGAATTAGCAAAAAAATATCAAGCCACAGTAAGACGAGACGTACCTTGGCTAAGAACTGAAACTGGGGTAAAACTGCAAGATTCTCGCAAAGTGCTTGATAAAGTAGTGATTGAAGCTTTTGGTAAAGAAAGCAATATCCTCAATAGATTAAGTAGATTAGAGAAAGATCTTAATCAGCAAATGGATAGAGTGGTCAGCATAGAACCGAATAACATTACGTTCCATTCTCAAGCCATTAAAGAAGTTGAAGCTAAAGGCCGTGAAATCGTAGAAAGCAGCCTTGGTGGTATGTTGCAAGACAGCATTAATGAATTGGGGAAAAAACAGTTATTAGCCGCTGCAGGTGGCGACAGTAAAAAAGCCTTAGGCGGATTATTAGGAAGCTTAGATGGTTTTCAAAAGATCATAGATCAGGAGTGGAAGCAGCAAGAAGCTGCGTTTACTCAATTTGGTCAGCAAGCTTGTAGCAAAATCACACAGATGGAAAATCAACGTGTTGAATTAATTAATGCATTAAAGAAGTAGCTGAGCCGTCTCTCTAATGATTGGGTTATTAACCAGATAATTAATAAGCTTTACAAATGGCGGATTCACAATAATTGAAAATAATAATGAAAATCATTCTTGTTCAATTGACTTGTGGGGAGAGCTGTTTAGAATGCCCTGTTTGAGTATTCCACTTAAACAGGGCAAAATTAATGAAGAAGATCCTTCCTTTAGTTATCGCATCTATCCTTTCTGTAACGAGTTTCTCAGCGTTAAGCAAAACGCCAATCGAATACCAACCTAACCAAGTTATTAGTCAGCAGAATGACAAAATGGTGATTAAACACCTGTTGGGTGAAACGTTGGTTACTAAGAACCCTTCAAAAGTTGTTCTATTTGATTTTGGTTTATATGATTCTTTAGTTCAGTTAGGTTTAGCTGATAAAGTGGTGGGGTTACCATTAGGTAATGCGCCTGCTTATATTAAAGGAAGTATTGCAAGTAATGTGGCTAATGTCGGTGGTATGAAAGCGCCTGACTTAGAAAAATTAGCCGAAATTAAACCTGATTTAATTATTATTACGGGTCGACAAGGCGCTTCTTATGAGGCTTTAGCGAAAATTGCACCAACCGTTAACTTAGGCACCAATAGCGCTAATTATCTTGATTCAGTTGAAGCGAATATTAAATTAATGGGAGAGTTGTTTGATAAGCAACAAGCAACCCAAGAGCAACTGACAAAACTGAATACAGTGATTGAGCAGGCTCAGAAAAAAGCGGCAGAGTCTGATAAAAAAGTTTTAGTGTTACTGCATAATGCAGGCAATTTAATGCCAAATAACCAAAGTGTTATTTATGATGTGGTTAAAGTGAAGAAAGCCGAATTACCCCCTGTAGCTGAAGAAGATAAAGATAAACGTCGAGTTGTCACTTCTGAAATGATCGCAAAAGCAAACCCTGATGTGATTTTCATTGTGGATCGTAGTGAAGCGATTGGTACTGATAAATTAGAAAAAGCTACTTTTGAAAATGATGAAATTAAAACGACATCTGCTTATAAAAATGGCGATATTGTTTATCTGCAAGCAGATCTTTGGTATCTCTCTGGCGGTGGATTAGACAGCTTAACTAAGCAGATTGAAGCGGTAGAAAGCGCATTCTAAGACTTTTATGATCGTTTTATCATAAATAAAAAATACCCATATTGTGAATAACAGTATGGGTATTTTAAAATTAGCTATTTGAAATCAGCAATATTAAAGAAATAGCTCAAGTAATGAATTTAAAAATAGCTTACCGTGAGGGGTTATTTGCCAGTGAGAGTCAGTTTCACTGATATAACCCAACGCCAAAGCTTCATCTATTTGATGGCGAATCACTTCTTCTGAAAGCCCAGTGTAATCACTGAAATCTTGTCTTGGAAATGCTTCTAATAGGCGAAAACGGTTCATAAAAAATTCAAATGGACGGTCATCATTATCAACAAAATTTTGCTGATCGAGATAGCGACCTTCCATAAAACCTTTAGGGTGCTTGGTTTTTACTGTTCGCATTATGCGACCATCTTCAAAGCTTATTTTCCCATGAGCACCACAACCGATACCTAAATAATCACCAAAACGCCAATAGTTTAGGTTGTGCTCACACTGAAATCCTGGCTTGCAATATGCCGATGTTTCATATTGTTGATAACCTGCTGCTGTCAGTAATTTATCGCCTTCTGAGAAAATATCCCACAGCATATCGTCATCAGGTAATTTAGGTGGGCGAGAGCCAAATTGTGTATTAGGTTCAATGGTTAATTGATACCAAGACAAATGTGGCGGAGATAACGCTATTGCTTGCTGTAAATCCGAAAGCGCTTGAGATAATGATTGGTCTGGTAATCCATGCATTAAATCTAAATTAAAGCTACGTAAGCCTAATTCTTTGGCTAAACGAGCCGCATTTTTAGCTTCATCTGCATCATGAATTCGACCTAAGCGGATAAGCTTGTCGTCGCCAAAACTTTGTACACCAATAGAGATACGATTTACACCAGCACGTTGGAATCCAGCAAAGCGTTCCGCTTCTACGGTTCCTGGGTTAGCTTCCATGGTGATTTCTGCATTGGAGCTAACAGCAATACGCTCTTTCACTCCATAGAGTAAATCAGCCATCGATTCAGCACTTAATAAGCTAGGTGTACCGCCACCAATAAATATTGTCTGGACTTCACGGGAGCCAACGTGAATAAGATCGGCATCTAAGTCATTGAGTAAATGTTGCACATATTCCTTATGTGGTACTTCTCCCTTTAAGGTGTGTGAGTTGAAATCACAATAAGGGCATTTTTGTACACACCAAGGAATATGAATATACAAACTTAATGGGGGCAACTTAAGCATTCTTAAGGGCATCCAACATTAATTTAAGTGCTTTACCACGATGCGAATGCTGATTTTTTTGCTCTTTAGTTAATTGCGCCGCCGTACAATTTAATTCAGGAACAAAGAAAATAGGATCATAGCCAAATCCACCTTCACCGTGCATTTCTGTGCTTAATACACCATGCCATATACCGTGGAAAATCAGCGGAGTTGGATCGTTCTCATGGCGCATATAAACCAATACACAGTTAAATTGCGCTTGGCGTTTTTCAGCAGGTACATCTTTCATTGCATCAAGCAATTTATCCAGATTTTGCTGATCGTTTGCATCAACACCCGCATAGCGTGCTGAGTAAATACCCGGAGCACCGCCTAAAGCATCTACCGAAATACCTGAGTCATCAGCAATGGCTGGAAGACCTGTCACTTTTGCCGCATGACGTGCTTTGATCAGCGCGTTTTCAACAAAGGTTAAGCCCGTTTCCTCCACTGAATCAACACCTAGCTCTGTTTGGGCAACAATATCTAAACCAAAATCAGAAAGCAAAGAGGCTAGCTCTTTGACCTTCCCTGGATTTCCTGTTGCGAGAACGACTTTTTGCATGAGAGTTATCCTTAGTAAAGCGTTACGCTAAGTAGCCATTGTAAAACGTCTACACGCAGATAATTCAAGGCATAAAGTACCAGAATAACAATCATTGCAGAGAAATCTAAGCCACCCATTGCCGGAATTACACGACGAATTGGTGCCATTAAAGGTTCTGTTAATTGAAATAAAAGGTGATCAATTGGATTACGACCTTGGCTTACCCAGCTAAGGATTGCTCGGATAATAATCAACCAGAAAATCATCTTACCTGCTGCTGTGAGCAGTTCAATAAAGGCAAATGGGAACATTAAAGCGAAAGGAATTGATGTTCCTGATAAGTAAGATGGAATAATAATACCAAGCAGAATGAGTATATAGGCTAATAAGACTGACGCGGTATCAATAGGGCCAATAGAAGGAATAACACTTCTTAATGGACGAACAATTGGCTGTGTGATCTTGACGATAAATTGTGAAAAAGGATTATAAAAATCAGCTCTAACACATTGCATCCAAACACGTAATAGAAGTACGGATGTGTAGAGTTGAAGAAGAGTCAGAATGACGAAATTTAAAAAATTCATTAGTTGGCCCTGATGAAATTAAAATTGTTTTTCCATTTCTTGCGCACGTTTAATCGCAGCTTGCATGGCAGAAGCGACGTTTTCAGGTAATTTTCCTTCATAAAACTGCATAAGTGCAGCCGCTGTCGTTCCACCTTTTGATGTTACTTGCTCTCGTAAAGTTGAGAAAGGCAACATATGTTGTTTCTCAGCTAAGGCGGTAGAACCACTTGCGGCTTGTTGCACAATAGCTCTTGCTACTTCAGGAGAAAAACCCAAACGTTCAGCTTCTTGTTGCATTGATTCCATAAACAAGAAGAAATAAGCGGGTGCACTACCAGCAACGGCGATAATATCATTGATGGCAGATTCTTGCTCTACCCAAACAGTTGTTCCGACACTTTTCATTAATTCGTCGGCAAACTGTTTATCTTGAGATGAAAGTGAATTGTGCGCAAACATACCACTTAAGCCTTTACCTACCAGTGCTGGAGTATTTGGCATAATGCGAACAAGCTGTAATTGGGTCGCAAAATAGTCGTTATAACGTGTGGCAGGGATGCCAGCAGCGATAGTAAGGACTAACTTTTTGCTCATATCGATATTTTGTAAGGGCTTACAAACTTCTTCCATCATTTGTGGTTTTACTGCCAGCACAATAACATCCGCTTTTTGAACGGCATCAATATTGTCATTAGTACTATGAATGCCGAACTCTTTTTCTAAAGGTTCACGGCGAACGGCAGAAGGTGAGCTGACGGTTATCTTATGTGCTGGATATCCACCTTGAACCAATCCTGCAATAATGGCCTGAGCCATATTTCCAGCGCCAATAAAAGCGATGTTACGATGTTCCATATAAACCTCTATTTCTACTTAGCCGCGTAATCTCTTGCGCCAAAAATTGCTGTACCAATACGAACGAGTGTTGAACCGCAAGCAATAGCTGCTTCCATATCACTCGTCATTCCCATAGATAACGTATCTATATTGGGATATTGAGATTGTAATTGCTTAAATGCGAGATGCATTTTTTCTAGCACTTCAACTTGTTTGTCATACTTGCTTTCAGGTGCTGGAATAGCCATTAATCCACGTAATTTAATGCCTGAAAGAATAGAAATTTGTGCTGCTAACCCATCAAGCTCACTCAGATTAATACCTGATTTACTATTTTCATCACTGATATTTATTTGAATAAGTACATTCAATGCTGGCAATGAGTCAGGACGTTGGTCACTTAATCTTTGAGCGATTTTTAATCTATCAATGGTATGGCACCAATCGAAATTCTCAGCAACAAGGCGTGTTTTATTTGACTGTAAAGGGCCGATAAAGTGCCAAACTAAGGTGTGGTTATTAGCAAAATAATGGATTTTATCAACACCTTCTTGGACATAGTTCTCACCAAATTCAGTTTGTCCACATGCTATTGCTTTTTCGATGTCACTCACAGGTTTGGTTTTACTCACTGCAAGTAGTGTTATTTCTTCTGAAGAACGGCCGCATTTCTGCGCTGCTGTGTCAATGTGAGACCTGACATTGACGAGATTCTGTTTAATAGTATTCATGGCAACTCAGGAGATAATAAGATGAAAATGGAAAATTTAATTGCATATAGTGTAAAGCATAACGCTTCGGATCTGCACCTTTGTTGTGGTGATGTACCTCGATTGCGGATCAATGGAATACTTTATCAACAAAATCAATGTAAACCTATCACTTCCGATAGTCTACTCACGTGGCTCAAGCCTTTTTTAAGTGATGCTCAAAAGCAAACTTTTGAGCATGAAGGGCAGGTTGATACGGCACTTACGCTGTCTTGTGGGCAACGACTTCGTATTAATTTATTTCGCCAACAAAAAGGTGTCTCAGCAGTATTAAGAATAATTGAAACACAAATTCCTTCTTTAGATAAACTTCGAGTACCCAAGTCGGTTTCAACATTATTAGATAATTATTCTCATGGACTTATTTTAGTGACTGGTGCAACAGGAAGTGGAAAATCATCGACATTAGCCGCAATGATCAACCATTTAAATCAATATCAACGTCAGCATATTTTGACATTAGAGGATCCTATTGAATTTATACATGGCAATAAGCAAAGCATTGTACAGCAAAGGGAAATAGGGCGAGATGTTCAACATACTGCAAATGCAATAAAGAGTGCTCTACGCCAAGATCCAGATGTCATTATGTTGGGTGAGTTAAGAGATGCACAAAGTATTCAGTTGGCATTAACGGCAGCAGAAACAGGGCATTTGGTGCTGGCAACATTGCATACTCAAGGAGCAGTACAAACGCTTGAGCGCGTCACTAATGTCTTTACAGGTAATGAGCGACAATGGATTTCATCGCAATTAGCGTGCAGTTTAAGGGCGATAATTTCACAAGAGTTAGTGCCTTCAACTGAAGGTGGGCGTGTGGCGTTATTTGAAATAATGCAGGTTACGCAGGGTATTTCACATCTTATAAGAGAAGGAAAATACCACCAAGTGACAACATTAATGCAAACAGGTAGTGAATACGGAATGCAAACCTTCATGTTAAGTCGGCAGCAACGCCAACATGAAGGTTTAATTCAAGCTGAATGATAACTTATAAGTAAAAATAGGTTGGGATCACGAAGTGGAACCTATTTTTTAGGATCGCTGTTCAAACCAGCTTTCAAGAATAATAACGGCAGATGCTGCATCTACACTGCCTTTATCTAAGGAGCGGTAACCACCACGTTCAAAAAGATGAGCGCGAGCTTCTACGGTGCTAAGGCGTTCATCATGCAACGCAATTTGTACACCAAATCGACCATGAAGGCGATTAGCAAACTTTTTAGCTTGAGTTGTGACTAACTGTTCGGTGCCATCCATATTAAGAGGTAAGCCGACAACCACTAAATCAGGTTGCCACTCTTTTATGATTTTTTCGATTTGAGTCCAATCGGGAATACCATCTTTTGCTTTAAATGAGGCTAAAGGTCTAGCGGTTCCTGTAATTTCTTGACCAATAGCGGCACCAATGCTTTTAGTGCCGAAATCAAAGCCCATTACCGTTCTGTTTGACATTATGCGTGACCCGCTATTGGTGAAATGGTGTGGATATTAATCCCAATTAATTCAGCGGCTTTATGCCAACGTTCAGCAATAGGGGTATCAAAAATAATTTGAGGTGAGGCTTCAACTGTTAGCCAGCTATTTTCTAAAATCTCTTTCTCTAATTGGCCTTGTTCCCAACTGGAATAACCTAGAGAGACTAATGTTTTTTCTGGTTGCCTTGCTGTACCTAGGGTTTCTAATACATCTTTGGAAGTTGTGATCATTGTGCTGTCACTAATTTTGATGCTAGAACTAAAACCTGAAACTGGAGTATGCAAGATAAAACCATGTTCTTCTGCAACTGGGCCTCCTGACATCACCGGTTTTTGTAAGCTAATTGCTTCGTCTCTATCAGTCGAAAAAATTTCCAATTGATCTAATACACCTTCCACAGAGATATCTTCGATAGGTTTATTAATAATTAAGCCCATCGCACCGTTTTCATTATGTTCGCAAACATAGACGACCGAGCGTTCAAATAACGGATCGCTTAATGAAGGCATAGCAATAAGAAAATGGTTAAGTAAATTCATAATAGTAGTACTGTTCCCTGATCATTTTTATTAAAAAAACCTAGCCCTTTTATACATTGTATTTCTTAATGTATACCGCTTATTGATTAATATGTGGGGGCTAGGTTCATACTTTTAAACCCGTTAATCTCTGTGTCTAAAAGTTAGTTTTTCTTGTTTAAGCGCACTTCAATAGCATCCATTAACATGCCTGTAATAGAAATATCAGGATAAGCTGCTTCAATTTCACGGGCACAGGTTGGGCTTGTAACGTTAATCTCAGTCAAACGATCGCCAATAACATCTAGTCCGACAAAAATAAGACCTTTTTGTTTAAGAATAGGTGCAACTTGACGCGCAATTGCCCAATCACTTTCTGTTAATGGACGAGCTTCTCCACGACCACCAGCAGCTAAGTTACCTCGCGTTTCGCCTTTTGCAGGAATTCGAGCTAAGCAATAAGGCACTGGTTCGCCATCAACAACAAGGATACGTTTGTCGCCGTTAACGATTTCAGGTAGGAAATTTTGTGCCATACAGAAACGATGACCATGTTCTGTCAATGTTTCAATAATAACACCTACGTTTGGATCATCTTTTTTCAAGCGGAAGATTGATGCACCACCCATACCATCTAGTGGCTTGAAAATAACATCACCGTGTTTTTCATGGAAAGCTCGTAAATGCTTAGCTTCACGAGTGACTAATGTGTCGGGTGTTAATGTCGGGAACCATGCAGTAAAGAGTTTTTCATTACAGTCACGTAAGCTTTGTGGCTTATTGACTATCAGTGTTCCCATATCTTCAGCACGTTCTAAAATATAGGTTGCGTAGATAAATTCGGTATCAAAAGGCGGATCTTTACGCATTAAAATAGTATCTAATTCACCTAAAGCAATATCCTGCTCTTGGCCAAATTCAAACCATTTTTCTGGGTTCTCTTCTACGCTGAGTAAACGAGTGTGAGCGCGTGCTTCACCTTGGTGTAGGTAAAGATCGTTCATCTCCATATAATGAATTTCCCAGCCACGGCGTTGCGCTTCTAATAGCATGGCAAAGCTGGTGTCTTTTTTGATTTTGATGGATGAAATTGGGTCCATCACAATACCTAATTTAATCATTACTTCTCCTTTATCCCAGATCGCCGAACCGAACCTGCAAAGCGGTGATTGCGGTGAGTGCTGTTGTTTCAGTTCTTAATACACGAGGACCTAATAAAATATCAGTAAAATGGTGCTCTGCTGTCATGGCGATTTCTTCAGGAGAAAGTCCACCCTCAGGGCCAATCAATAAGCGCACTTTTTTAACCGGTAAGGGTAAGGTATTAATACTTTGGTTAGCCCTAGGATGTAAATTGAGTTTTAAACTACCATCATCTTGAGCACACCATTCTTCTAATGACATCACTGGCATTAATTGTGGAATGCTATTTCTGCCACATTGCTCACATGCCGAGATAATAATTTTTTGCCATTGCTGATGCTTTTTCTCTAAACGGCTAGGGTCAAGTTTAACACCACAGCGTTCTGAGATCAGTGGAGTGATCGTATTAACACCTAACTCAACTGATTTTTGAATAGTAAACTCCATTTTCTCGCCTCGTGAAAGCACTTGCCCTAAATGGAGGTCGAGAGGGGATTCTTTATCATCAACAATGCCATCATTAATTTGCACAGTGACTGACTTCTTTGTGCTTTCGATAATTTCAGCATCAAATACTTGATTTGAACCATCAAATAGTGCCAGTTTTTGCCCAGTAGACATTCTTAATACACGCCCAACATGATTAGATGCTTCTTCATCTAATGCTGTTTGAGTACCTGCTGTGAGTGGTTCTGGATGATAAATGCGAGGAATACGCATAACGTGAAACCCTTACGTAAAAGATGGTTAACCGTGATAAATAAAATATGTGATATGCATCATACGCATGACATTATGGCATGCAAGTTATCACTTTGCTTTTATCGTTAGTATAGCGCGGATCTTATTGCGTGTTTTGTCGCAAAATTTCATGTTTTCATTGTTATTATAAAGAAAATTCTCGGTATTAAATGGAGACTCTTATACAGTCGTTTAACAGGGATAACGAGGTATCTAAGGAGTAGATATTTATGCCATTAAGCCGTTGTTGTTTTATAAAAACACCTTTACTCTCTTTTTTGAATGAGTTTCTTGTTTTTATTAAGTTTTGTCTGCCTTTTTTACTATTATTTTTGTTACCTAAAACCCGTCGTAAACAACTTGCTATAAGTTATATTATTATTTGTTTATATTGGTTTTTTTCAATTTATTCGCTTTCTTTATTGATAATACTTTCTGTATTAAGCTTTTATTTATTAATGCTCTCTTTCTTTGATGCTGACTATTTTATTTTGCCTAATACATTGACTTATTGGCTAATATTTTTAGGGCTATCGTGCAATTACACAACCTTTGGGATAGTACCTTTTGATCATGCTTTTTATGGTTTTTTAGGTGGTGCAGGGCTTTTTTATGGCATCTATTTATGGGGATATTTGATCTATCAAAAATGTGTTTTAGGTTTTGGTGATGTGAAACTATTTAGTGCGATAGGTGCATGGTGTGGATTTGAAAAATTACCTTATATTTTATTACTCGGCTCTTTGTTGGGATTAAGTGTGTATTGCGGAGTATTGCTCACAACGAAAGAGTTTTTAAAAAAAGTAGCATTTGGCTCTTGTCTTTCATTTTCAACATTAATGATATTAGGTTTTTATTTTTCGTCTTATAACTCCTTTAATTAGTTGATTTCAATCTGTTCTGGTTAGGCATTTATAACAAAAAATATAATAGTAAAAATCGAAATAAAGAAGGCAGTGTGCGGAAATTAATCAGCACACTGAAAAGAAGATTATAGATTTTCTTTTATAAATTGCTGCCAACGTTTTGTATCACCTAAATATTTTTCAATCGATATCAGGCGATAACCTTGGTTATCTTCAATAAATAAAGTCGGAAAACCACGACCATTAACTTGGTGCATTAATTGTTGTGTTTGGTTTAAATGTTGCTGAACTTGGTTATTGCTGATGTCAGATAATAAGGATGCAAATTGTTCAACATCAAAGCCAAGTTTTTTCACAATAAATAGCAGTGTGTCTTTGTCACTGATATTTAAACCATCAAGATAATAGGCCTCTTGTAATGCTTTTAGTAAATAAACATCACGGTTTCCCATTTTTTCGGCAACAAGAATAGCTGAAATAGGTAGCAGTGAATTTAATACCATCTCCGTATTACCAAGGCAATCACGATACGCATGACTAAAAACTTGGCCAGATAATTGACTAATACGGTCATCAATTGGCGTGACATGCTCTTTCCATGATTGACCACCCGTTACTACTCTTGCGGGTGTAAACAATCCACCACCATGTAGCTTAATGGAATGTGGAAATGCATTGCTTACTGCTTCAATCAAAGGGGCAATGCCGTAGCACCAACCACAAAGAGGATCATAAATATAGTGCAATATTTTAGTACCTTGGGTATTACCTGTATTGCTTGCTACTGAGGCCACTGCATCTCTCCTTTTAGTACTTTTGCACTAAGCTCTAGGCTTGATTTATCTGCTAAATTCTGATGATTTTTTTCCATTGCTGCAATAAATTCATCTGAATTTTTTGTCTTTTCAAGATTTTTCTCAGCTTCAATTAGGTAATTCATTGTGAAGTCAACAGCTTGTAGGTCATATGTTGCTTTTGGTAAATAGTGACCAGGAATAACGGTTTTTGGGGATAGTGATTTTATTTGCTGCAATGCACTAACCCAATGTTGGCGTTCTGCCACAGTTTGGGTATCAGCCAACCAAACATGAATATTTTCAGAAACTAAAACACCACCCATTACTGCATTAAGTTTTGGAACATAAAGATATGTTCTATCTGGAGATTGTCCGTCTAAGCCTTTGACTGAAATGGTTTCACCTTCTAAAGAAAAACTATCACCTTTTAGTACTTCAGGAATGATAATTTTCTGAGGGGCATTTTCTTTAAGCACAGGCCCCCAGTAGGCAAGTTTTCCTGCTTGTGTTTCATTAATGGCTTTAATTGTGGGGGCGGTTGCAATCACTTTGGCATTTGGAAATGCATTAGTAATGACATCTAACCCAAAATAAAAATCAGGATCAGAATGGCTGATATAGATATAAGTCAGGTTTTTTCCAGAGGCTTTTATTTTATCAACCAGCGCTTGTGCATCATTTTTTTGAAATTGTGCATCAATTAATACGGCATCTTTATCGCCATAAATAATTTCAGAAGAGACAGGAAAAACACTCGCTTCTCCTGGGTTATAAATATCTAATGTTAAATCAGTTGCTAGCGCTGATGTTGCGAAGAATGCGGTAGTTGCAAGTGTTAAAGGAAGTAATTTTTTCATCTTTTGTTTTCTCCATAATGTTGTTGCTGACTATAATATGTTGCATAAAACAAGAGAAAAACCCTATTTTAGGCAATTGATTGTTGCGTAAATCGAGTAAATGAAATGGATAAAATAAAAGCATCAGAAGTGTTTGTAACCATTGTGAAGCAGGGAAGCATGATAAAAGCTGCTGATTATCTAGGTATGTCTAGAGCGATGGTGACGCGATATTTAAATGAAATGGAAGAGTGGGCAGGGGTGCGTTTATTGCATAGAACGACACGCAAACAAAGCCTAACATCAGTAGGTGAAATGGTATATGAACAGAGTTTACAGCTATTAGAAATGGCTGAACGTATTCCTGCCAATATTCCGAAAGAACGTCATCAAATCAGCGGGCTTGTTCGTATTACCAGTTCACAATCATTAGCAAATAGCATTTTGTCAGTGGCGATATGCGAGTTTATGCAACGTTATCCTTTAATTGCGGTTGATTTACAAATTACCAATCAAACCGTGAATTTGGTAGAAGAACGAATTGATATTGCATTGCGTATTACGAATCACCTTGAGCCTAATTTAATCGCACGCTCATTAGCGACATGTCTTTCAGTGGTGTGTGCTCATAAAGATTACTTAGCAAAAAAAGGTATACCTCAAACGCCAGATGAGCTTGCGCAGCATCAATGTTTAACTTACCGATTTTTTGGTCGTAGCTTGTGGGAATTTAATTTAGGTGATGAACGTTATTCAGTCCCTGTTGGCGGTAATTTAAGTGCAAATGAATCAGTTGTTTTATTGCAAGCTACGTTAAAAGGAGTCGGCATATCGCTACAACCTTATTATTCAGCCAAACCTTATCTTGAAAGCGGTGAATTAGAACAAGTTTTGGCTAACTATCAAGCTTTGCCGATGGGGATTTATGCAGTTTTAGCGAGTCGGCAAAATATGCCCGCAGCTGTCAGAGTATTGTTGGATTTCTTAGTTGAGTGGTTTTCATCATCACCTTACTGGCTTGCTTTATCGGGTAAAAGCTTGGGTTAATTGCTTAGGGTAATCTGATAATGTCTCTTTCATCACATCAATAAAATAGGAAACAAGTTGTGATGACGGGCGATGTGTTGGAGTAATTAAGCTGATGGTAAAGGGGATAGAAAAGCTTAAAGGACGAAGACAAATAGACTTATCTAAGTAATCAAGTGCGGTAATCGGGTTAACAATTGAAATGCCGATATTTTCACTCACCATTGCACAAATAGAGGCGGCGCTTTGTGTTTCCATCACTAGCTGTCGTGTAATTCCATCTTTAATAAAAACGGTATCAATCAATTGTCGGTAGCTATCATTGGCAGACAAGCTAATAAAACGCTGGCTTTGAAAATCAGCAGGATTTAACAATGGCTTTTTACACAATGGGTGTGATTTTGGAAAAACTGCAACTTCATTGAGTGTGAGTAGCGTTTCTTGTCGCGTTCCTGCTGGCGTTTGAGTGTGTTCAGTCAATCCTAAATCATAATGTTGAGCCGATAACCACTCCTCTAATAATGGGGATTCTTGCGGAACAATGGTTAAGTTAACATCAGGATATGTATCTAGAAATTGTCGGCAAATTGAAGGTAATAATGACTGAGCAAATGCGGGCAAGCAGGTGATATTCAATTCTGCTTGGTTAAAATGGCGAATATTTTCAGCTGCGTTAATTATTCTATCTAAGCCATAATAAGAACGCTGTACTTCCTCAAAAAAGCGTAACCCTTCAGTTGTGGGTTGTAAACGGCCTTTTATTCTATCAAATAATTTAAATGCTAATAGATGCTCAAGACGAGATAACTCTCTACTGACAGTGGGTTGTGATGTTTTCAGTAACTCTGCGGCTTCAGTTAGATTCTGAGTGGTCATCACTGCATGAAAAATTTCAATATGCCGCCAATTAAAAGGAGCTTTCATTGTCTATTCCTATATCACGGATGAATAGAGTGTAGCTTATTTGATATTTTTATTCCCTTGTAAGTTAATAAATAATGAATTTATTCCCCCGTGATTTTTATGAGTAGATAACATGACAACATCAATAACTATGGCTCAATACCAATTAGCACAAACTTATGGAACGCCATTATGGATTTATCAAGGCGATACGATTTCTCAGCGTATTGCTCAGCTTAAATCTTTTGATGTGGTTCGTTTTGCTCAAAAAGCCTGCTCCAATATTCATATATTACGTTTAATGAAAGCACAGGGTGTTAAAGTTGACTCTGTTTCATTAGGAGAGATTGAACGTGCTTTAGTTGCGGGTTATCAAGGAGGTAGAGAAAAAAGTGAGATTGTCTTTACGGCTGATTTACTTGATGAAAAAACCATTGAGCGTGTTGTTGAATTAGATATTCCTGTTAATGCTGGCTCCATTGATATGCTTCGTCAATTAGGTAAACGCAATCAAGGGCATGCGGTTTGGATAAGAATTAATCCTGGATTTGGTCATGGACATAGCCAAAAAACCAATACAGGCGGAGAAAACAGTAAGCATGGTATTTGGTATGAAGATGTGCCTGAAGCGTTAGCCGTGATCCAACAATACAATTTAACGCTAGTTGGTTTTCATATGCATATTGGCTCTGGTGTTGATTATCAACACCTTTCTAGTGTCTGTGATGCAATGGTAGAGCAAGTGCTTACCTCTCAAGTTGATATTCAGGCTATTTCGGCAGGAGGTGGATTGTCAACGCCTTATCAAGAGGGTGATGCGACAGTCGATTTGGATCATTATTTTTCTTTATGGGATAAGGCTCGTCAGCGTATTGCACAACACTTAGGACATTCTGTTGAGTTAGAAATCGAGCCAGGACGTTTTTTAGTGGCTGAGTCAGGGGTATTGATTTCACAAGTGAGAGCCGTTAAATCAATGGGAAGTCGTCATTATGTGCTGGTGGATGCTGGATTTAGTGATTTAATGCGCCCTGCAATGTATGGCAGTTATCATCAAATTTCAGTTTTAGATAGCCATGGTCAAATAAAACCAATGACAGAATTACAAGAGACGATTGTGGCTGGTCCTTTGTGTGAATCTGGAGATGTTTTTACTCAGCAGGAGGGAGGCACTGTTGTTCCTCGTTTATTACCTCAAGCACAGGTAGGTGATTATTTAGTTATTCATGATACTGGAGCTTATGGTGCTTCAATGTCATCAAATTATAATAGCCGACCACTTATTCCTGAAGTGTTGATAACAGAGGGCGTTCCCCAATTAATTCGTCGTCGTCAAACAATAGAAGAGTTATTAGCGTTGGAATTAGATCTCTAATTCATTTTTTTATTAAATATGCTTTCATTGAAAAATAAAAAACACCTCATGACAATTTTAGTGATGAGGTGTTTGTGTTTTATAGGGAAACATCTTCCCCTATATATTTTTAAGCGGCTTTATCTGTTTTGAGATTGTCAGCTTTCTGCTTTTTTGCAGGTACCGCCAATGCATCAAAGTCAAACTCATCAACATTGATACTCCGTAAGCGACTCTGTTCTGCTTTACGTAAGATATCGGCTTCTTCTTGAGTTACTCGTTTATCAGCCAGTGCTTTATCCGCTAATTTATCTAATTGAGTAAAGCTAAATTTCTTCTCATAGAGGCGGCAAATGCGGTCGAAAATAGGCTCAGCAGCTAAGATATCCAGTAGTGCTTCTTCCATTAAACCATGTGGATTATGCTCACTCGGTGTTAAGTACTGACCTCTACCAATGCGATCACGAGTCTCAGACGGTTGTTGGATAAGTTGTGCTACTTTGCTATCTAATTTATCTGATGGTAATTTTTGAGCTTTACCTAGTGGGAAAATAATTGCACGCATGGTGCCTGCGATAACACGGCTTGGAAAATTGCGTAGCAGTTCATCAATTGCATTTTCAGCTTGGTATAAGCACTCTTTTACGCTCCAATGTACGAGAGGTAAATCCGCGGTATGGCGACCTTCATCTTCATAACGCTTAAGCGCGGCAGAAGCGAGAAAAATATGACTTAATATGTCACCTAAACGTGCTGAAATACGCTCACGACGTTTTAAGCTTCCACCTAAAACTCCCATTGAAACATCAGACAATAGCGCCATATTGGCACTTAGGCGGTTAATTTGTTGATAATAACGACGGGTTTCATCATTAGTAGGAGAATTACTTAATCGACCATTAGTGATACCCAACCACAAACTACGTAAAGTATTACTTGCCACATGACCAATATGACCAAATAAAGCGCGGTCAAAATCATGTAGGTTATTGTCTCGTGCTGCTGCAATTTCATCTAATACATAAGGATGACAACGGATAGCACCTTGACCATAAATGATCATGCTACGAGTTAAAATATTGGCACCTTCAACAGTGATGGCAATTGGAGAGCCTTGATAAGAACGTGCGACAAAGTTTGATGGTCCAAGGCAGATCCCTTTACCACCCACGATATCCATTGCATCGATAACGCCACGTTGCGCTCGGTGAGTACAGTGATATTTGACGATAGCTGATAATACGGCGGGTTTTTCTCCTAGCATAATACCCGTAGTAATTAAGGTCGCTGCAGAATCTAAAAGATAGGCGTTACCAGCCAGACGTGCTAATGGCTCTTCAATACCTTCCATTTTGCCAATTGGAATTTTGAACTGACGACGGATACGAGAATAAGCACCAGCTGCCATTGCCACACTTTTTAATCCACCAGTAGAATTTGAAGGCAGAGTAATCCCTCGACCTACAGAGAGACATTCCACCAGCATTCTCCAACCTTGACCTGCCATTTTTGGCCCACCAATGATGTAATCGATAGGAACAAAAACATCTTTACCACGAGTTGGCCCATTCATAAATGGTACGTTCAATGGGAAATGACGATGACCGATTTCAACACCTTTGACATTAGTTGGAATTAACGCGCAGGTAATGCCTGGGTTCTCGTCATTACTTAATAGATGGTCAGGATCGCGTAATTTAAATGCTAATCCTAATACGGTCGCGATAGGAGCAAGAGTGATATAGCGTTTATTCCATGTTAAACGAAGGCCAAGCACTTGCTCTCCTTGCCATTCACCCATACAGACAACACCACTATCAGGAATAGCTCCTGCATCGGAACCCGCTTCAGGGCTTGTTAAGGCGAAACAAGGAATCTCATCCCCTTTGGCTAAGCCTGGTAAATAGCGTTTTTTCTGTTCATCAGTACCGTAGTGTTGCAGTAGCTCACCAGGACCTAAAGAGTTAGGTACACCAACGGTGATGGCTAAAATACCAGACACTCCTGACAGCTTTTGCAATACGCGTGATTGAGCGTAGGCTGAAAACTCTAACCCGCCGTACTCTTTTTTAATGATCATCGCAAAGAAGCGATTATCTTTAAGGTATTGCCAGATTTCAGGAGGTAAATCAGCTAATTCATGAGTGATTTCAAAGTCATTTGTCATGCGACAAACTTCTTCGACTGGGCCATCAAGGAAAGCTTGCTCTTCAGCTGTTAGCTGTGGTTTAGGGTAATTATGAAGTTGTTTCCAGTCGGGAGCACCACGGAACAACTCACCTTCCCACCATGTTGTACCTGCATCAATAGCTTCTTGTTCTGTTTTAGACATAGAAGGCATGACTTTTTGAAATGCTTTAAGTGCAGGTACTGAGATATAGGCTCTACGAATAGAAGGAATAGTAAAGGGTAATAAAACCAATGCAACGGGAAGGAGTAACCAGTAACTCCAAATATTGGCGACACCCATGACTAATGTATAAGCAATAAGCGCGAGGCTACTTACCGCGATACTGAATTTGCGATAACTAAGTAAGCCAATAAGAACGATAAAAAGTACGATACTGAGTAGTGTCATAATAAACTCCTGTATTTAGCAAGAGATCAGAGGTCAGACCTGTTGTTTGTTATTTAGATCTAATCTAGTCACTAACTTTTATCAATATATTTACATTCTAATTACAATATAGCTCACAAATTATTCGTAAATGAGAGAAGTTAGCATTTGTCTATAATAGGCATCTTCTTTCATGACATTTAATCCGTTACACTGAGAAACAGAAAATTTCGATTACCCTTTCTGGAGTAAAAATCCTATGTACCAAGATCTTATCCGTGGTGAATTAACAGAAGCAGCAGATACGCTATCTCGCTTTCTTCAAGATGACGCAAATATTGAAGCTATCCAAAAAGCTGCGGTGTTATTAGCAGATTCTTTTAAAGCAGGCGGTAAAGTATTATCTTGCGGTAATGGTGGCTCTCATTGTGATGCAATGCATTTTGCAGAAGAGCTAACTGGGCGCTATCGTGAAAATCGCCCTGGTTATCCTGCCATTGCTATTTCAGATGTAAGCCATATCTCATGTGTAAGTAATGATTTTGGCTATGAATATATCTTTTCTCGCTATGTTGAAGCTGTGGGTAAAGAAGGTGACGTTCTGCTGGGTATTTCAACCTCAGGCAATTCAGGCAATATCATCAAAGCAATTAGTGCTGCGCGTGAGAAAGGCATGAAAGTCATTACGCTAACGGGTAAAGATGGCGGAAAAATGGACGGTACAGCAGATATTGAAATTCGTGTACCTCATTTCGGTTACGCTGATCGTATTCAAGAAATTCATATTAAAGTTATCCATATTCTGATCCAATTAATTGAAAAAGAAATGGAAAAATAATTTGTTGATATTGCTATAAATTAGCAAGAAACATCGGCAAGAAGGAGTGAGCGATGTGTGAGTTGTTAGGCATGAGTGCAAATGTACCGACAGATATTAATTTCAGTCTAAGTGGATTAATTCCAAGAGGTGGTAAGACAGGGCCTCATAAAGATGGTTGGGGAATTACTTTCTACGAAGGGTTGGGATGTCGTACATTTAAAGATCCTCAAGCTAGTGCAATTTCACCAGTCGCTCGCTTTGTTCAAGAATACCCAATTAAATCAGAGGCTGTGATCGCTCATATTCGTCAAGCGAATCGAGGTAATGTCTCTTTAGAAAATACCCATCCTTTTACTCGTGAATTATGGGGAAAAAACTGGACTTATGCACATAATGGTCAACTAAAAGGTTATCAATCTCTTGATACGGGGCGTTTTAGAGCCATAGGGCAGACGGATAGTGAAAAAGCTTTTTGCTGGATCTTAAATCAGCTCGAAAATCGTTATAAAAGAACCCCTGTGAATTGGCCTGCTGTATTTCGTTTTATCGCTGTTTTAGCCTCTCAATTAAAGCAAAAAGGGGTTTTTAATATGCTGTTGTCAGATGGTCGATTTGTAATGGCATATTGTTCAACTAATTTACATTGGATTACGCGTAAAGCACCTTTCGGCAAAGCCAAATTACTTGATCAAGATGTAGAAATCGATTTCCAACAACACACACAATCAGATGATGTGGTTTCTGTTATTTCAACATTACCATTGACTGGAAATGAATCTTGGCAGCGTATTCCCGCTGGTGGGTTTGTCTTATTTGATCGTGGTGTGCGTATTCTGTAACCATTTGCTTTCACTATTTTTCGATAAGTTAAGGACAGGGTTTACACTATTAGGTGAAGTCAAAGTGCTATTAACGAAATAACGTCCATTTTGAACGGTAACAGATGGGATTTGTTTGCGTTCTTCAACATATTGGTAGGCTGGCATAAGCTGTTGCCAGAAATCCATATCTTTTGAATACTGATGTTTCTTCATATTTTCAGTGGTCATTTTAAATGGAAAAATATGAATATTAATCGTAGATTGACCACCTTGTAGCGCCAATTCAGCATACTGATAAATTTCATCCATCACAGAATCTGTCATTGCATAGCAACCAACCGATTTACAAGCCCCGTGGATCATTAAAAAATCGCCAGTGTATCCTTTTGATTTATCATATTGATTAGGAAATCCTAGGTTGATAGCTCGGTAAAATCGACTGTTCGGATTTAATTGTGAGAAATTAACCTGATAAAAACCCTCGGGGCTTTTTAAATCACCTTGAAACTTTTTAGGTCCAAGGCCTCCAGAATAGCTACAAATGGGGTAAGTACGTACTTTTTCTAATTGCCCATCTAATTTTTCCGTATAAAGTTCAAGTAAGCTTTCTTCTTTGAAAATCTGAATATAGATAGGCTGACCTGTACTTTTTTTAACAGGTTTCATTAGAAAACTTGAATTATTTTCAGCGTTAACAAATAAAGAAATTAACATTAATGTTAAAAAACTGATTAGTTGTTTTGCGTGACTGGTCATGGTTTTATCAGAAAAATAGCTTAAAATTTGTTGATAAAGTAGATCGTAGATTGCTATGAAGCAATAAATTTGTAAATTAAAATCTGATATGGTTTCTTTTCTTTTACAAAATATTCTGTATGAAATTTAAGCGCTCGTCGAAAAAGATGATATTTTAATTCGGTTTATACGAGTTATTAACGTTTCAGTCAAAATAATATTCCCATTTGCTTGAGCTAAATCACTCGAATAGTCAGACAGGTTTAGGCTGAGATGATAAAATTCAGTTCGGCAGAATAAGAGAAATAGTTAACAATTATCGGAGATAAATAACTTAGGGTTCAAAAACACCTTAAGATGTTTTTATTACAGAGTCGCTACATTTTCGGGGTGAATTTGTAGCTTAGGGTTTAACTGATAAACTTGTGCAAATCTTATGATTAAAATTAAAAAAGGACTCGACCTCCCAATTGCAGGAGCACCTGCCCAAGTGATAGAAGACGGACCCGCGATTCGACGCGTAGCATTGCTAGGTGAAGAATATGTCGGTATGCGTCCTTCTATGATGGTTTCGGAAGGTGAGCATGTAAAAAAAGGGCAAATTCTTTTTGAAGATAAAAAGAATGCCGGTGTCATTTTCACCAGCCCAGCTTGTGGTAAAGTCGTTGCAATTAACCGCGGCGAACGTCGTGTGTTCCAATCTATCGTTATCGAAATTGATGGCGACGAAGAAATCACCTTTAACCGTTATGATAGCTCAACGCTCTCAGACCTGACCCGTGAACAAGTTGAAACTAACCTCGTTAATTCGGGAATGTGGACTACATTAAGGACTCGTCCTTATAGCCGTACTCCGCGTTTAGGCACAACACCTGTCGCCATTTTTGTCTCTGCAATGGATACAAATCCGCTTGCAGCAGATCCTATGGTTATTATTGAACAAAATGAGAAGGCATTTAATGATGGTCTTGTTGTTTTAACTCGTTTAACCGAAGGCAAAGTCTATGTTTGTCATGGTGAAAAATCACCTACAAAATTAAATGATGGACAAATTAGCTATAACCAATTTGCAGGCCCACATCCAGCAGGATTAGTTGGTACGCATATCCATTTCTTAGAACCTGTGAGTGCTAAGAAAATGGTTTGGCATTTAAATTACCAAGATGTCATTGCTATTGGTTATTTGTTTACAACAGGTTCTTTATATACAGAGCGTGTTGTTGCATTAGCTGGCCCTCAAGTAAAAGCACCTCGTTTAGTGCGTACTCGTTTAGGGGCTGATCTCTATGAGTTAACTAAAGATCAATTAGTTGATGGTGAAAACCGCATTATTTCTGGCTCTGTATTATGGGGATGGAAATCTGATGAGGCTCATCACTATTTAGGTCGTTTCCATAACCAAGTTTCTGTATTACGCGAAGGCCGTGATAAAGAGTTATTTGGTTGGGGTATGCCGGGTAGCGATAAATTTTCTATCACTCGTACAACTATCGGTCACTTCTTAAAAAATAAACGCTTTGCATTTACAACCACAATGAATGGTGGCGAACGTTCAATGGTACCAATTGGTAACTATGAGCGTGTGATGCCGTTAGACATTATGGCAACGCATTTATTACGTGATTTAGTTGTAGGTGATACTGACAGTTCTCAAGCATTAGGTTGTTTGGAATTGGATGAAGAAGATTTGGGATTATGTACTTATGTTTGCCCAAGCAAATATGAGTATGGCCCAGCACTGCGCCAAGTATTGACCAAAATTGAGCAGGAAGGGTAACTCATGGGTTTGAAAAATTTATTTGAAAAAGTAGAGCACCATTTTGAGCCCGGTGGCAAATTAGCAAAATGGTACGTACTTTATGAAGCCGTTACCACGGTATTTTATACGCCAGGTACTGTCACGCGTAATGGTGGGCATGTTCGTGACACTATTGACCTAAAACGCATGATGATCTTAGTTTGGTTGGCTGTTTTCCCAGCAATGTTTTGGGGAATGTATAACGTCGGTCATCAAGCGATCCCAGCACTTAATCAGTTATATAGCGGTGCTGAATTACAGCAAATTATTGCTTCAGATTGGCACTATCGCCTCGCTGAATTTCTCGGCGCATCATTAACAACAGATGCTGGATGGGCAAGTAAGATGCTACTTGGTGCAACTTACTTTTTACCTATTTATCTTGTTGTTTTTGCGGTTGGTGGATTTTGGGAAGTTCTTTTTGCCTTTATTCGTGGTCATGAAATTAACGAAGGCTTCTTTGTTACATCAATCTTATTTGCCTTGATCGTACCGCCAACATTACCACTTTGGCAGGCTGCATTAGGTATTACGTTTGGTGTTGTTATCGCGAAAGAAATCTTTGGTGGTACAGGGCGTAACTTCTTAAACCCTGCATTAGCAGGTCGCGCATTCCTGTTCTTTGCCTATCCTGCTCAAATCTCAGGTGATCTGGTTTGGACTGCGGCTGATGGCTTCTCTGGTGCGACACCATTATCGCAATGGTCTGTATCGGGTGAAAGTGCATTATTAAATACCGTCACTCAACAACCAATCTCTTGGATGGATGCTTTCCTTGGATATATTCCAGGGTCGATCGGTGAAGTTTCAACACTGATGATTTTAATCGGCGGAGCTGTCATTCTTTTTGCTCGCATTGCTTCATGGCGTATTGTTGCTGGGGTAATGGTGGGCATGATTGCAATGTCATACCTGTTTAATTTTATCGGTTCAGATACTAATCCTCTCTTCTCAATGCCTTGGCACTGGCACTTAGTATTAGGTGGTTTTGCTTTCGGTATGATGTTTATGGCAACAGATCCAGTATCCGCATCGTTTACCGATAAAGGTAAATGGGCTTACGGTATTTTGATTGGCGTAATGGCTGTGCTTATTCGTGTCGTCAATCCGGCTTACCCAGAAGGTATGATGCTGGCAATCTTATTCGCAAACTTATTTGCACCACTGTTTGATTACGTGGTTGTTCAGGCGAATATTAAGCGGAGACAAGCTCGTGGCTAAAGAGAAAAACAAAGATAGCGTCGCAAGAACGTTCCTCGTTGTATTTATTCTATGTCTGGTGTGTTCCGTGGTAGTAGCAGGAGCCGCTGTTGGACTGAAGTCTAAACAAGAAGAACAAAAACTTCTTGATAAACAACGTAATATTCTTGATGTTGCGGGTCTGCTCGTACCTAAAATGAGTGCGACAGATGTACTGAAGGTGTATGACACTCGTATTAAAGCAAAAATTGTTAATTTCCAGACAGGTGAACTGACTGATAGTAAAGGCAGTTTTGATTTAAGTGCGGCTTTACGCAGTGATGACACTTCAATTGCATTATCGCCACAAGAAGATATCGCCAAAATTCGCCGTCGTGCTAATACAGCAGAAGTCTACTTTGTGCTTGATGAACAAGGCAAAACCACAGAAGTTGTTCTACCTGTTTATGGTTCTGGCTTATGGTCTGTGATGTATGCTTTCGTTGCGGTTGATATTGATGGTGTGACTTCTAAAGGCATTACCTATTATGCTCATGGTGAAACACCAGGCTTAGGTGGTGAAGTAGACAATCCACAATGGAAAGCACAATGGAAGGGTAAGCGCTTAATTAACGAACAAGGTACTCCTGCAATTAAGATAGTACGTAGTGGTACAACTGATAGCCCTTATGGTATTGATGGACTTTCTGGCGCGACACTGACCTCAAATGGTATCCAGCATATGTTCGATTTCTGGTTAGGTGAAAAAGGTTTCGGCCCATTCCTGAAAAAAGTTCGTGAAGGAGAGATCAATGGCTGATACAAAAGAAATTAAACGAGTTTTACTTGGGCCATTGTTAGATAACAACCCGATTGCCTTACAGGTATTAGGTGTGTGTTCTGCATTGGCTGTAACAACAAAACTTGAAACCGCATTAGTGATGACAATTGCGGTAACTTTGGTTACTGCATTTTCAAGCTTCTTTATTTCACTCATTCGTAATTACATACCAAGTAGTGTTCGTATTATTGTTCAAATGGCGATTATTGCTTCATTAGTTATCGTTGTTGACCAAATACTACAAGCTTATGCGTATGAAATTTCTAAGCAACTTTCTGTTTTCGTTGGTCTTATCATTACTAACTGTATTGTAATGGGACGTGCTGAAGCTTATGCGATGAAAGCACCTCCTGTTGAAAGCTTTATGGATGGTATTGGTAACGGCTTAGGATACGGCGTTATCTTGATCCTTGTTGGTTTTTTACGTGAACTTTTTGGTTCTGGTAAATTATTCGGCATTACAGTGATGGAGTCTGTCCAAAATGGTGGCTGGTATCAGCCAAACGGTTTATTCCTGTTAGCACCAAGTGCGTTCTTTATTATTGGCTTGCTAATTTGGGGATTACGTACATTAAAACCTGCACAGGTTGAAGAGGACTAATCGCCATGGAACATTATATAAGCCTGTTTGTTCGTGCTGTTTTTATTGAGAATATGGCGCTCGCATTCTTCTTAGGGATGTGTACATTCCTCGCCGTTTCTAAAAACGTAAAAACAGCTTTTGGATTAGGTATCGCTGTTACCGTTGTTCTAGGTCTTTCTGTACCGTTGAATAACTTGGTTTACAACTATGTGTTACGTGATAATGCATTAATGGAAGGTGTTGATTTAAGTTTCTTAAACTTTATCACTTTCATTGGTGTGATTGCGGCACTGGTACAAATCCTAGAAATGATTTTAGACCGTTATTTCCCTGCGCTGTATAACGCACTAGGGATCTTCTTGCCACTTATTACCGTTAACTGTGCCATTTTCGGTGGCGTGTCATTTATGGCACAACGTGACTATAACTTCAGTGAATCTATTGTTTATGGTTTCGGCTCTGGGATTGGTTGGATGTTAGCCATCGTATTACTGGCTTCTATCCGTGAGAAAATGAAGTACGCGGATGTACCGGCAGGTATGAAAGGGTTAGGCGTTACTTTTGTCACCACAGGGTTGATGGCATTAGGTTTCATGTCCTTCTCTGGTGTTCAGCTATAAAGGGTGAGAAGAACTCATGGATATAATTATTCTAGGTGTCGTGATGTTTACCCTGATTGTATTGGTATTAACAGCGTTGATTTTGTTCGCAAAATCAAAACTGGTCAATACAGGGGATATTTCAGTTGAGGTCAATGGAGACCCAGACAAAAGTTTTGATGCACCAGCAGGTGATAAATTACTTAACGTACTATCAAACGAAGGTATTTTTATTTCATCAGCTTGCGGTGGCGGTGGCTCTTGTGGTCAGTGCCGCGTTAAAGTGCTGGAAGGTGGCGGTGATATTTTACCGACAGAACTTTCACATATTAATAAGCGTGAAGCTAAAGAAGGTTGTCGTTTAGCGTGTCAGGTAAACGTAAAAAACAACCTGAAATTAGAATTACCGGAAGAAATCTTTGGTGTTAAAAAGTGGGAATGTGAAGTTATCTCAAATGATAATAAAGCCACTTTTATTAAAGAATTAGTGTTAAAAATCCCTGAAGGTGAGGTTGTACCTTTCCGTGCAGGTGGATTTATTCAAATCGAATGTCCTCCTCATACGGTACGTTATGAAGATTTTGATGTACCAGAAGAGTATCGTGAAGATTGGGATAAATTTAATTTGTTCCGCTATGTTTCTGATGTTAAAGAAACCACTGTACGTGCTTATTCAATGGCGAACTATCCAGAAGAGCATGGCATCATCATGTTAAACGTGCGTATTGCAACACCTCCGCCACGTAATCCTGATGTGCCACCAGGAATTATGTCATCATATATTTGGTCATTAAAACCAGGTGATAAGGTGACGATTTCAGGGCCATTTGGTGAATTCTTTGCTAAGAAAACTGATGCTGAAATGATCTTTATTGGTGGTGGTGCAGGTATGGCACCAATGCGCTCACACATTTTTGATCAATTAAAACGCTTACATTCTAAACGTAAAATCAGCTTCTGGTATGGTGCGCGTTCTGTTCGTGAAATGTTCTACACAGAAGATTTCGACATGCTCGCGAGAGAGAACGAAAACTTCACATGGAATGTCGCGCTTTCAGATGCATTGCCTGAAGATAATTGGACTGGCTATACTGGATTTATTCACAATGTGTTGTTTGAAAACTACCTCAAAAATCATCCAGCACCAGAAGACTGTGAATTCTATATGTGTGGACCGCCAGTGATGAATGCAGCAGTTATTAAAATGCTCAAAGACTTAGGCGTTGAAGATGAAAACATTATGCTGGATGACTTTGGGGGTTGATCCTAACTTCCGATAAAGCATAAATGAATGAAATGACAAGCGCCCACTTATGTGGGCGCTCATGATCAGAAGAGAGAGTTATGTTAAAAAGAAAGATGATAAATTGGATAGTGATGCTGTCTGCATTAGTTCTATTATCTGCATGTGGTGAAAAGCAGCAGGTATTAGAAGGTGAAACCATGGGAACTTATTACTCGATTAAATATGTTCCTGACAGTAATTCACCTCCACAAAACGTCTTACAAACAGAGATTGATCGTATCCTTGAAGAAGTTAACGATCAAATGTCAACATATCGTCCTCATTCTGAACTCAGTCGTTTCAATCAAAGCCGTGAAATTAATACCCCATTTCCTGTTTCACCCGCGACAGCTAAAGTAGTCAGTGAAGCTATCCGTATTAATAAAATAACAGATGGTGCTTTAGATGTGACCGTTGGACCGTTAGTTAATTTATGGGGATTTGGCCCAGAAGGCCGATTTACGCATCAACCTTCTGAAGATGAATTAGAAAAACGTAAACAGTGGATTGGAATTGATTACCTTGCTGTTGAAGGTAATACATTAATTAAGAAGATCCCTGAGCTTTATGTCGATCTATCTTCGATTGCTAAAGGCTATGGCGTTGATGCTGTGGCTGAATATTTAATTTCACAGAATATTACTAACTATATGGTTGATATTGGTGGTGAAGTAAGAACCCAAGGCGTGAATGGTAATGACAAGCTTTGGCGTATAGCGATTGAAAAACCAGCAAATGACGGCACAAAACAGAGTGTTCAGTTAATTATTGAACCAGGTGATAACTCAATAGCCACTTCTGGTGATTATCGTAACTATTTTGAAGAGAATGGTGTCCGTTTTTCTCATACTATTGACCCAACCACAGGTCATCCTATTAAACATAACCTTGTTTCTATTACTGTGATTGTGCCAACTTGCATGAGCGCAGATGGTCTTTCGACAGGATTGAATGTTTTAGGGCCTGAAAAAGGGTTAGCAGTAGCAAACGAGCTAAATATTCCTGTCTTTATGATAGTGAAAACTGAAAATGGGTTTGAAGAGCGTTATAGTAAAGCATTCGCCCCGTTCTTGAAAAAGTAGAATTTAAGGAGAGAAGGTTATGTTAAAAATATTTCTATTTGCCTTCATCTTATTCTTGATTGCTTTCTTTGGTATGGCGTTAGGCTATATTGTAAAACGTAAAAGCCTTCAAGGTAGCTGTGGCGGTTTAGGTGCTATGGGCATAGAAAAAGAGTGTGATTGCCCCGAACCTTGTGATGCACGTAAAAAACGTATGGCAAAAGATGCAGCAAGAGAAGAATTGCTTAATAAAAATAGAATTCTTTAAGTAAGATATAAAAATAAAAAAAGAGTGGTGTATATATTTACATCACTCTTTTTTATTTTCTTCTTTCTGAAGAAGCGAAGCTAAAAGCTAGGGGCTTACTCTTTTCTAAATGCTTTCATCTTTGCGGGTGAATCGACCATAACTGCATCAGCACCTAATTCTGTGGCTTGAATAAAATCTTTCTCTGTATTGATCCCAAAAAGAACAATATGAGCATTGCCACCAGCACGAAAACAAGACATAGCGTCTTTATCCCAACTTAGAACCGATGCTGAGCGTGCTTCACCTAATGTGTATTTCTCAACAACTTCTACTTTGCGGTGAAGCTCAAGCCCATACCAACGAGTAATATCTAAATTTTCAGGTAGTAGGCAAATATGGCTCATTGTGATATTGGCTAAAATATCACGAGTAATATCACGACTTTCAAAACGTTGTACATTAGTTGATAAGGCGTCAAGAAATGCAGTATTTGTAGAATAAACGCGAGTTCTATCCAGTGCGTTATGATTATGAAGTACGGTGGTTAATGCTTCAGCTTGGATTGCAGGATCAGCATCTGGTGATTTTAAATCAAGATAAAACTGTGTTGTAGGGAATTGAGTTAATATCTCATCCAATGTCGGAATGGTGACACCTTTATTTCGATAAGGAAATTGTTGTGCTTCACCAAATTTATAGCCAGCATCCCATTGTTTAAGTTGCTGTGCCGTAAAGTCAGAAACACTACCTTGCCCATTTGTTAAGCTTTTTAAATCACTAGGACGATAAAGGACAGGAATATTATCTTTCGATAATTGAATAGTGATCCAAATTGCATCAGCTTGATTAGAGAGGGCTGTTTTTATAGCAATTTCAGTATTTTCAGGGGCATCAGCTGTGCCACCACGATGTGCGATAATTTTAGGAGATGCCATAAGAATTACAGAATAAAAAAAGAGAGAAATAGCGATAAATAATTTGATCATGAAAAATTATTTCCTTGTTTTATATATAGTTACAAAACAATATTTAAAATTAATGTAATTAATCAGCGAGCTAAAACAATCTATCACCACTTTGTGACAATTCTATAAATAAACAGACTAATTCAGATTTTTATGAGAAATACACCTCAATAGAGGGAGATGAGAAGGAATAAAAATTGTAGTTAATATTTATTTACTGTATATTTAAACAGTAAATGAGGCGAGGTGATTGTATGCGTAAAATTATTCATGTTGATATGGATTGTTTTTATGCTGCGATTGAAATGCGAGATAATCCAGCACTAAAAGAGATCCCAATTGCGGTTGGAGGCAATGCTTCTAGCCGAGGTGTGATCTGCACGGCGAATTATCCTGCTCGTCGTTTTGGCGTCCGTAGTGCTATGTCAACGGCGACAGCGTTGAAGTTATGTCCTCACTTAAAAGTTTTACCCGGCAGAATGCCTCTTTATAAAGAGACATCAGCAAAGATCCGCCAAATTTTTTCTCGTTATACCCACCTTATTGAACCTCTTTCACTCGATGAAGCTTATCTTGATGTATCTGACAGTAAGCATTGTCATGGTTCTGCAACGTTGATCGCTCAAGAAATTCGCCAACAAATTTTTGATGAGTTAAATCTTACTGCATCCGCAGGCATTGCACCGATTAAATTTCTCGCCAAAATTGCCTCTGATATCAACAAACCAAATGGGCAATTTGTTATAACACCAGAGCAAGTCGATGATTTTATTTTAAAATTACCGCTTAACAAAATACCAGGTGTAGGTAAGGTGACATTTGCTCGCTTGCAAGAAATGGGCTTAGAAACGTGTGCTGATATTCGCCGTACTGATGTCATTTCTTTAGTAAAAGTATTTGGGAAATTTGGTCAAAATTTATGGGAACGCAGTCATGGCATCGATGAGCGTGAAATTAACCCTGATAGACTTAGAAAATCAGTCGGAGTTGAACGTACTTTTGCTTCAGATATTAATTCTTGGGATGATTGCTTGGCATTACTTGACGGATTATATAGCGAATTAGAACGGCGACTAACAAAAGTGAAACCCGATTTAAGGATAGCAAGGCAAGGCGTTAAACTAAAATTTGATGATTTTCAATTAACGACACAAGAGCATACTCATCCTATTTTAGAAAAAGCCGATTTAATAAATATTGCCTACCAAGCATGGCATGAGCGCCGAAATGGCAGAGGTGTGCGATTAATCGGATTTCATGTCACCTTACAAGATCCGCAAATAGAACGACAACTTCTTTTAGCACTGTAAGAATTAAAAAAACCATAGCCGATCAACAGACAGGCTATGGCTAACGTAGTTAATTTATGTAGTTAATCTATATAGTCTTACCAGCGATAATTCATTGTTGCTGTCATTGTTCTGCCGATCCCATAAAAACATGCAGTATCACCAGCACAAGATGCAACATAGTGTTTATTCGCAATATTATTCATATTAAGCTGAATTTCAGCACCTTTTAAAGAAGGTGATAGCTCACCTAATGAATAGCCAATCATGGCATCATAAAGCGTAACTGCGGGCACACTGACTGTATTTTTGGTATCACCTTGAGATACGCCAACATATCGCACGCCAAAGCCTGCTTTAGAGCCATTAAATAGCCCTGATGTTTCATCATATTGACCCCAAAATGATGCCATGTGCTTAGGAACTCTAGGGAGTTCTTTTCCCTGTGTTCCCGCAATAATGGTTTTTCTTACTTCAGTATCGGTATAAGCATAACTGCTGATAAATGAAATATTTTCAGTTAATTGGCTATTAATTTGCGCTTCAACACCACGACTTCTAATTTCACCCACTGGTTCAAAATACGCTTTTTCAGCATTGTAGTTGGTTACATTGCGTTGCTGTAATTGATAAACAGAGAGTGTTGCCAATGTTTGTTCATTTGGTGTGAGGTATTTAATTCCAGCTTCTAATTGACGACCTTCGCTAGGCTCAAAAGGGGCACTTCCTGGTGCGCGGCGAGTTTGTAAATTAGGTTCAAACGAGGTGCTATAACTAATATAAGGAGAAATACCATTATCAAAAGAATATAAAAGCCCTGCGCGACCCGTTAACTTATGATCATCTTGTTGAACATAGCTTTTAGCTAAGAAATCATGAGTCCGAACTTGAGCCCAATCTTGGCGTAAGCCTGCAAGTAAGATCCAATTTTTCCATTGGATCTGATCTTGTAGATACAACCCGATTTGATCACGTTTTTGTCGCTGATCGGTTGCGGGTTTTTGTAAGCTCATATCAATTGGATAGTGATAATTAGGATCACGCCAATCAAGATCGTACTCGGGGCCCATTGCACGAAGTAAATTATCTTGATCTTTACTCCACTGATAATCAATACCAGCAATCACAGTATGATTAAGTTTTGCAGTAGCAAAGTCAGCTTGTAAGCGAGTATCTATTCCTAAAGTATCTGTTTCTCGCTGCTCTTGTTGAGCTCGGCGCTCAAGAATATAAGGGTTATCTTTTCTTAAAGAACCAAAAACAAGATATTTATATTTTTGATTAATATGGCTGTATCGAGCATTTTGTACAATTTTTAGTGTGTCATTAAATTCGTGTTCGAATTCATAACCTATACCATATTGCTGGCGCCATGATTTATGGTAATCGGGATTGTTGACATCAAAATCAAAGGGAATAGTACCTTCTGGCGTACTTTTTACTGTACCGTAAGCGGGTAAAAAATTACGATAACCGGCTTCAGGCTCTTGCTGAATAAAGCTTAATAATGTTAAACGTGTTTGTTCATTCGGTAAAAAGGTAATGGCAGGAGCGAGCGCAAAACGCTCTTCTTTATAATTTTTTATTTGGGTATGTTGTGTTTTAGCAATACCATTTAGGCGATAAAGAACTCGATTATCATCACTCAATGTACCCGAAAAATCAAAAGCGGTTTCTGCTAATTTATCATTACCTGCACGTACTTGAATGTGACGAATAGGGGATGCAGTTGGTCTTTTACTTGTCATTGCAACAAGGCCACCTGGGTTTACTTGGCCATAAAGAACAGATGCAGGTCCTCTAACAACTTCAACACGCTCTAATAACCATGGATCAATTGCGCCAGTTGACGATGAAGCTCCCATTCCATAACTTAATCCATCAAGAAAGCGTGGTGCATAACTGTATCCACGAATAAAAACCTCATCATTACGATTAGAACTTCCACGATATTCTGTGAAAACTCCAGGTGTATAACGTAACGCCTGAGAAACTGAGCTGACATCTTGAGCGTCCATTTGATCACGGGTGATCACGCTAATGGATTGTGGTGTTTTTTCAATTTCAGTCAGTGTTTTATTTGTTGATAATGTTTTTGTTGCCACAAAACCTGAAACAGGCGCTTGTGGATCTTGTGATGAAGTTGCTGTCACAACTATTTTTTCAGGCGTATTTTGATTAACTGCTGCATGAATTTGAACAGATAACAGACTTAGCGGTAAGGCGAGTAAGACGCTAACAGCATAATTTTTATTAGACACAATCGATCCCTTTGAATTTTTTATTTTTAACTTTAACTGCGGAGCAGTGAAAATATCACTCATTAAACATTAATGCTAATGATAATAATTAGCATTCTATAAATTATGATATTTAAGGGAAATTCATTGAGAATGAGAGAGAAATGATTTTTTTGCAGAGACTTCAGTAACAAAAAACCCGCCAATAAGCGGGTTTCATTATTAACGTTAAAGCGAGATTATTTAGCAGGGATTGCTTTTAAAATCGCGGTTAATAATTGCCAGTATTGACCGACGCTCTTAATGTGAACGCGTTCGTCTGGTGAGTGAGCACCACGGATTGTTGGCCCAATAGAAACCATATCCATATCTGGGTAAGGTTTTTTGAACAGACCACACTCAAGACCTGCGTGGATAACCATGATATTTGGTACTTTATCAAACAGTTGTTGGTAAGTGTCACGAACTAAATGCATAACAGGAGAGTCTGCATCTGGTTTCCAACCAGGGTAACCGCCTTTCGTTTCAATATCGGCTTTAGCCAGTTTTGCTAATGCTGTCAGCATGCTAACAACATAGGTTTTACCACTATCGATTAGAGAACGAATTAAGCACAGAATTTCTACTTTATCATCAACAATGCTAACAACACCGACGTTTAGTGAAGTTTCAACAACACCTTCAACATCGTCACTCATACGAATAACGCCGTTTGGCATTGCATTAAGTAAGTTAATGACACGAGATTGGCAATCTGCGGTGAACGCTTTTTTATCTGTTGTTGTATCAATTAATTCAACTTTTAGATTCTTCTCTGCGATCGCTAATTCGCTTTTTAGCAATTCTTCAAAGCGTACTTTTAATGCTTCTAATTCTTTGACTTTATCCGCTGGAATTGCAAAAACAATGTTTGCTTCACGAGGAATCGCATTACGCAGTGTACCACCGTGGAAATCAATTAATTTCAGTGATAATTCTTCTGCATGACCCGCTAAAAAACGTGCCAATAATTTATTTGCGTTACCTAAGCCTAAATGGATATCACCACCAGAATGGCCGCCATTTAATCCTTTTAGAACCAGTTGTTTAACAACGTGACCTGCTGGGATTGCATCGTAAGAAAGGCTTACTGTGGTTTTAACATCAATACCACCCGCACAACCCATGTAGATTTCACCTTCTTCTTCTGAGTCTGTGTTGATAAGAATATCAGCTTGTAACCAACCCGGTTGTAAACCAAAAGCACCGTCCATACCTGTTTCTTCAGTCATGGTTAACAGCACTTCTAATGGGCCGTGTTTAACAGTGTCATCAGCTAAAACAGCTAATGCAGATGCCATACCAACACCATTATCTGCACCTAATGTGGTGCCTTTCGCTTTGATCCATTCGCCATCAATGTAAGGTTGAATTGGATCTTTAGTGAAGTCGTGAACGGTGTCGTTGTTTTTTTGTGGCACCATATCTAAGTGTGCTTGTAAAACAACAGTTTTACGATCTTCCATGCCTTTGGTTGCTGGTTTACGAATTAAAATATTGCCAACGGCATCGCGCTCTGCAAAAAGTCCTTTTTCACTTGCCCAAGAAAGAATGTGGGAAGCTAAGGCTTCTTCATGATGTGATGGATGTGGAATCGAACAAATTTTTGCAAAAATATCCCATAGTGGTTGTGGGGATAGAGTAGATAGTTCAGACACGATGGATCTCCTCTAACAGCATCTGTGTTATTGATAGCCTACCGCTTTTTTAAGGGTTAGCTTTATTATTCTGAGCGTTATACGCCAATATAGTTGAGAATATCACTTTCTTCTGATGAATGCGTCATTCTATTCACATCTCTATCTAAGAAATTAGATCTCTATTTTGCATTCATTTTTTATATGGTTCATTTTTTAATCGAAAAAAGACATTACAGAAAAAAATTAGGATAATCTCACCTGTTTTCACGTTTTTTCTGGTTTTTAGGTGCTCAAATCACTATAATCTCGCGCAACCTTTTTTTCCGCAAAAAAGCTTCTCTCGAAATTTCAGTAGCTAGGATCACAATATTATGAGCGAAAAATATGTTGTAACGTGGGATATGTTGCAAATACATGCCCGTCAATTGGCGCAACGTTTACTACCAGTCGAACAATGGACAGGCATTATTGCTGTCAGCCGTGGGGGATTAGTCCCTGCTGCATTACTTGCTCGTGAATTAGGTATCCGTCATGTGGATACAGTCTGTATTTCTAGCTATGACCACGATCATCAGCGTGACCTCAAAATCTTAAAAAAAGCAGAAGGTGATGGTGAAGGCTTTATCGTTGTTGACGATTTAGTCGATACTGGTGGTACTGCTAAAGTTATCCGTGAGATGTATCCAAAAGCGCATTTTGTCACTATCTTTGCAAAACCAGAAGGGCGTCCTTTAGTGGATGATTTTGTGGTTGATATTCCGCAAAATACATGGATTGAACAGCCTTGGGATATGGGTGTTGCCTTTATTCCACCTGTTTGCGATCAAAAATAAGTTGATAGCATTCGCTTTGCTGTTTTAATTGAGATCCTCGCTTAGGCGGGGATTTTTGTTTTTAAGCTCTTTTCTCTTTTCTCTTCCTCTTTATGATGTCTTCGTGCGATTGCTTGTCGTGATACACATTGTTCCCGTCGATTTCATGCTATGATAAAGCCAGACTTTTAAGCCCCTTTACACGATATCCACTGATTTGAAGAGCGATATGACAGAGAACAAAAACCTTTCTGAAACACTGTTTAAGCCTCGTGCAAAACACGCAGAAACGTCAACATTAATACAGTACACACATCCAAAATCAAATATAGCGACAAACTCTGTATTAAATGGAACAAGCCAGCTAAATTGGTATCGAACAATTCAACGTTTACAATGGATTTGGCGAGGTATTTCTCCTATTGAAATAGAAGAGGTATTAAGCCGAATTGCGGTGCCTGATGCACCTCGTAGTGATGAAAAATTTATCGATACTGTTGTTGGGTATCGTAAAGGTGGCTGGTCATTTGAATGGTCACATCAAGCGATGATCTGGCAACAAAAAGCATTATGTGAAGAGTCTGGTGATGCCGCAGCAGATTGTTGGTTACAAGCCGCACATCTTTATAGTATTGCTGCATATCCCTTTATTAATGGTGATTTTTTAGCGGATCAAGCAGTTATTTTGTCGATGAAAGCTTTTGAGAATGCGACAAAATTCTCCTCTTTTGAAGTCAAAAAACTGACATTTAAATTAGAGGGAAAAGGGACGACAACGGGTTTTCTGCATTTACCCAAAGATTGTAGAGGCCCTTATCCTACCGTGTTATTTTGTGGCGGATTAGACGGTTTACAAAGCGATTATGTCAGCTTTTTCCGTAATTACCTTTCCCCTAAAGGTATTGCAATGCTAACACTGGATATGCCCGCAATTGGTTATTCAGTAAAACAAAAACTAACGGAAGATACATGCCAATTACAAGGTGAAGTTCTAAAACAACTTTCTGAAGTACCTTGGATTGATCATACTCGTGTTGGTGTGATGGGCTTTCGCTTTGGCGGTAATATTGCCGTGCGCTTAGCTTATATCTACCCAAAATTGATTAAAGGTGTTGTTGCCTTAGGCCCTTTGATCCACGCTTTCTTTACCCAAGCTGAATTGCAGAAAAAAATTCCTGTGATGTATCTTGATGTGTTAGCAAGTCGTTTAGGGTTATGGAATATTGATGAGAATAATCTTCGATTATCATTGAGCAGTTACTCCCTGAAAAACCAAGGCCTGATTGGGCGGCGTATGCCTGTTCCTATGATGGGGGTTTATTGGAAAGGTGATGAAATGAGCCCTAAAGAGGATTCGCAATTAATTGCACGCTCTTCTATGGATGGTGACATTCTTGCTATTAATGATAAGCCGCTTTACGAAGGTTTAGAGCTCGCGTTACAAAAAAGCGCAGATTGGATCTATGATAAATTAATATAATTAATTTTGAACAATAACTTGCTAATTATATTAGATTATATAACAGTAGAGTTTCTAAGGAGACTGAATTTATGACTTCATCTTTGAACCCTACCCGAGGTAAGTTATTAAAGCGTTTTGCTCAAATCGGCCCATATATCCGAGAGCAACAATGCCAAGAGAGCCAGTTCTTTTTTGACTGTTTAGCTGTTTGTGTAAATAAAAAAGTCGCGCCGGAAAAACGAGAGTTTTGGGGCTGGTGGATGGAATTAGAACGCAATAATGAACAGCTCATTTATCATTATCAAATTGGGCTATTCGATAAAAATGGTGATTGGCTCCATCAGAACATCAGTAAGAATGATGTTGTTGAGTCAATTAATGAAACACTTATTCGTTTTCATGAATTTCTTCAACTCGCGGTGAGTGAATTAGAGATGACACTCATTCCAGATGAAAAAATGAACAAATTTCCGCTTCCCATTCAGCCCTAATTTTGTGTTAGGGCAACTTTTCATAGATTTTGCGTTATGTCAGTTGGCATAACGCTTCTCTCCTGATAAAACTGTGTATTATCTTTTTAAATAATCAACAAGAATGGTAAATGTTATGAGTAGCAGCCAAACGCTGGTTGTTAAATTAGGGACAAGTGTACTTACTGGTGGTTCACGACGTCTGGATCAGTCTCATATTGTTGAGCTGGTTCGCCAATGTGCTAAACAACACGAAAAAGGGCATCGGATTATAATTGTCACTTCAGGTGCAATTGCAGCAGGGCGTGAATATTTGAATTATCCTGATTTGCCTGCAACTATTGCTTCAAAACAGTTGCTTGCCGCTGTGGGGCAAAGTGCTTTAATTCAAGTATGGAAACAGTTATTTGCCATCTATGGTATTCATATTGGTCAAATGCTATTAACGCGTGCTGATATTGAAGATAGAGAACGATTCTTAAATGCACGCGATACCTTACATGCACTGTTAGATAACCATATTATCCCCGTTATCAATGAAAATGATGCTGTTGCTACCGCGGAAATTAAAGTGGGTGATAACGATAATTTATCGGCATTAGCGGCTATTTTAGGCGGTGCAGATAAACTGTTATTACTAACGGATATTGAAGGGCTTTACACCGCTGATCCTCGTAGTAATCCAGATGCTAAATTGATCCCTGAAGTTTTTGATATCAATGATGAGTTACGCCAAATGGCAGGTGATAGCGTATCAGGTTTAGGTACGGGTGGTATGGCAACAAAACTACAAGCAGCAACCGTTGCAGGGCGTGCGGGTATTGATGTTGTCATCGCGGCAGGCGTACAACCTGAAGTTATCGCTAAAGTTATCAATAATGAACCTGTTGGAACGTTATTTCATGGCTTACAAAGTCCATTAGAAGCGCGTAAGCGGTGGATCTTTGGTGCGCCAATAGCTGGTGTGATAGTGGTTGATGAAGGAGCTGAAAACGCAATTAAAGAAAAAGGTAGCTCCCTTTTACCAAAAGGTATCAAAGAAATTAAAGGCGATTTCTCTCGTGGATGTGTTATCCGCATTCAAAGTTTACAAGGTAAAGATCTCGCTCATGGTGTTGCACACTATAATAGTGATGCACTGCGTCTAATTGCAGGACACCATTCACAAGAAATTAGTCAAATTTTAGGTTACGAGTATGGCAGTGTTGCCGTACATCGTGATGATATGATTGTTAGCTAAGGAGCCTTCTGATGTTAGAACAAATGGGTAAATCGGCAAGAGAGGCATCTTGGCATTTAGCTCAACTATCAACAGAGCAAAAAAATCAGGCATTACTAGTTATGGCTGATTTATTAGAACAACAAGAAGCTTCAATTCTTGCAGCAAATGAAAAAGATATGCAAGCGGCTCGTGAAGCCAATATTAATGCCGCTATGCTTGATCGTTTATTACTAAATTCTGCACGTTTAAAAGCCATTGCAGATGATGTACGACAAGTGTGTCGCTTAGAAGATCCTGTGGGTCAAGTTATTGATGGCCGTATGCTAGATAGCGGTTTACGTTTAGAGCGTCGCCGTGTGCCGTTGGGGGTTGTAGGTGTTATTTATGAAGCTCGCCCTAATGTCACAATTGATGTCGCCTCTTTATGTTTGAAAACAGGTAATGCGGCTATTCTTCGTGGTGGAAAAGAAACTCATCATACTAACCAAGCGGTTGTTGCTGTTATTCAGCAAGCATTAGAAAAATGTGGTATTCCTGCTGGTGCTATTCAGGCGATTGATAAGCCTGATCGTGAGTTAGTCGCTAAAATGCTAAAAATGGATGAGTATATTGATATGCTTATTCCACGAGGTGGTGCAGGGTTGCATAAACTTTGCCGTGAACAATCAACCATTCCAGTTATTACTGGTGGTATCGGCGTTTGCCATACTTTTGTTGATGAAAGTGCGGATTTAGGAAAAGCATTAACAGTTATCGTAAATGCGAAAGTACAACGTCCAAGCGCGTGTAACTCTTTAGAAACGCTCTTAGTACACGAAAAGATTGCAGATCTATTTTTACCACAGCTAAGTGATGCTATGGCAGCTCAAAAGGTGACTTTGCATTCAAGTGAGAAGGCATTAGCAGGGTTAAAAAAAGGCGGAGCTACTGTTGTTGATGTGAAAGATGCTGATTATTGCGATGAATGGTTATCACTTGATTTAAATGTAGAAGTAGTGAGTGGGTTAACTGAGGCTATTAGCCATATTCGCCGTTATGGTACTGCACACTCTGATGCTATTTTAACGCAATCTATCTCTAATGCTGATCGCTTTGTTCGCCAAGTTGATTCTGCTGCTGTGTATGTTAATGCAAGTACACGTTTTACTGATGGTGGACAATTCGGTTTAGGTGCCGAGGTTGCTGTTAGTACACAGAAATTACATGCTAGAGGGCCAATGGGATTAGATGCCTTAACGACCTATAAATGGATTGGTTACGGTGATAATACAATTCGTAGCTAAGTGTTAAGATGATTAAATAAGCCATACTTTTCTAAAGTGTGGCTTTATTTTTTTGTTACATCAGGTATGATATTTCATACTTTACAGTATGTAAATTTTTAATTACACCCCTAAAAGGGAACACACTATGGAGATAGTGCATTTTATGGATAGTACAATTTACCTTATCGGACCTAGAGGTGCAGGAAAAACAACAGTAGGTAAAGCACTTTCCCTCACTTTAGATTATAGATTTATTGATACGGATGATTGGATAACTCAAAAATATCAACAAACTATATCTTCAATGGTTCAAGAGAAAGGTTGGGATTTTTTTCGTCAAACTGAATCAGAAGCATTAGTCCAAGTTAGTCAGCCTAACCAAGTTATCTCAACGGGTGGTGGTATGATTTTAGCAGATCAAAATCGTGCTTATATGAAATCTTCAGGTGTTACTATTTATTTACGGGCATCTCTTGAAACTTTAGTTAAGCGTTTGTCCCAAGATCCAAATGAAGCACAAAGACCAAGTTTGACAGGTAAAACGTTAGTTTCAGAAATGAATGACGTTTTGGCTAAACGTGAACCTTTATATTTGCAATGTGCTGATATCATTGTTGATGCGGGATTACCTATAAATGAGATTATTGAGGCAATTCTCGCAAAACTCACGAAATAATTAAGAAGTCGTCTGATATAAAGGATAAAACAGGGAACATCTATTTTATTTTCATCACATCCTATTTATAGTAAGGCTAATTATAGCAAAATGAGATATGGATATGATGTTGATAGCGTTTTTTAAAACACTATTTAAATTCTTATTTAGAATAAGAATTGAAGGACTTGTTAATCAGTTTTCACAATATGAAAAATGTATAATTACACCAAATCACACTTCTTTTATTGACGGTATATTATTACGTTTATTTCTGCCTATTAATCCTGTATTTGCTGTTTATACCTCTGTTGCTTCTGCAAAAACGACAAGATGGTTAGGTCGTTATGCCGATATCGTACCTTTAGATCCCGCTAACCCAATGGCCGTGCGTCAGTTAGTTAAAGAAGTGGATAAAGGCCGCCCAGTTGTGATTTTCCCAGAAGGAAGGATCACTGTAACAAATGGTTTAATGAAAATTTATGAAGGTGCTGCTTTTATTGCCGCAAAATCAGGCGCTAAAGTTGTTCCTGTTAGAATTGAAGGGGCTGAATTCAGCTATTTTTCACGAGTACGTAAAAGCTTACGAGTAAAGTCTCAATTCTTTCCTAAAATCACCATCAAGGTGCTTCCTGCTGTTGATTTGCCGATGCCAAAAGCTGAAAAATCTTCTGAGCGTCGCCGATTAGCGGGTGAAGCCATGCGTGACATCATGATGGAAGCCATCATGCAAACACGTCCTAATATCACGCTGTATGAAGCATTTTTACAGGCAATGTCTCAATATGGTCGATTTAGCCCGCTAATTTCTGATATCAACCTAAAAGAAGATTCTTATCAAGGATTACTGAAAAAAACGTTAGGGATCAGTCGATTGATTGAGCGCTACACTGAACCTAAAGAGCGTATAGGCTTATTGCTTCCAAATACAACAGTAACTGCGGCTGCACTATTAGGTGCAACAATGCGTCAACGTGTTGTGGCAATGCTAAACTACACGGCAGGTAGTTTAGGTGTACAAAATGCGATGAAAGCCGCATCAATCAAAACCATCTTTACATCACGCCAGTTTCTAGAAAAAGGGAATTTATTACATATTCCTGAGCAAACCCCTGAAGCTAATTGGATTTATCTTGAGGATCTAAAAGATACTGTCACCAGCGAAGATAAACGTTGGGTAATTAAACATCTTATTACGCCTAAAAAAGCGATGTTACCGCAAGATGCACATGATGCAGCCGTTATTCTATTTACATCAGGCTCTGAAGGTACGCCTAAAGGTGTTGTTCACAGCCATTCAAGTTTATTGGCTAACGTTGATCAAATTCGTGCTATTGCTGATTTTTCCCCGAAAGACAAATTTATGTCAGCATTGCCGTTATTCCATGCATTTGGTTTAACTGCTTGCTTGCTAACTCCAATTTGCTTGGGCGCACGTGTTTTTCTTTATCCAAGTCCGTTACACTATCGAGTTGTACCTGAATTAGTCTATGACCAAAACTGTACGGTGTTATTTGGTACATCAACCTTTTTAGGAAACTACGGAAAGTTTGCCCATCCTTATGATTTTGCCAGAGTTAGATATGTGGTTGCTGGGGCTGAAAAGCTCTCTGAATCAACGCGTGTTTTATGGCAAGAGAAATTCGGTATTCGTATTTTAGAAGGTTATGGCGTAACAGAATGCGCACCTGTTGTGTCAATCAACGTACCTATGAGTGCCAAAGCTCATACAGTAGGGCGCTTATTGCCGGGTATGGAAGGGCGTTTAATTCCAATGAGTGGTATTACCGAAGGCGGTAGATTACAACTTCGTGGTCCTAACGTAATGATGGGATACTTACGTGTAGAATCACCTGAAAAATTGGAAGTCCCTGTCGCAACCAATGCTGACGGTATTGACGAAGAAGGTTGGTACGACACTGGTGATATTGTTGCTATTGATAGTGAAGGTTTTTGTACTATTAAAGGGCGTGTAAAACGTTTTGCAAAAATTGCGGGTGAAATGGTTTCTCTTGAAGGTGTTGAGCAACTTGCACGTAAAGCCTCTAAAGGTGAACACGCTGTTGTGACAATAAGTGATAAACGTAGAGGCGAATCATTAGTTCTGTTCACAACCGATAAGCAATTAGATCGTAGTACGCTATCAGCATTGGCAAAATCGGAAGGTGTTGCTGAAATTGCTGTACCAAAGGATATTCGTTTTATCAAAGAAATTCCTGTTTTAGGAAGTGGGAAAACGGATTTTGTCTCATTGAAAAAACTTGCTGAACAGGAAAATAACTAATGTCAGAGAATATTAGTCAGCCCCCCTTAATGAGTAGAGGAATGAAAGCGGTATTGATATCGCAATTTCTTTCTGCTTTTGCTGACAATGCATTATTGTTTGCGATCCTCGCTCAGTTTAAATCGGCGCTTTACCCTGAGTGGAGCCAACCTGTTTTACAAATGGTATTTGTGCTGGCTTTTATTCTTTTAGCACCTTTTGTTGGGCAGTTTGCTGATCGTAATCCTAAGGGTAGGGTAATGCTCAGTGGGAACCTTTTAAAATTCGTAGGCGCATTTCTTATCTGTGTTGGCTCAGATCCTTTCCTTGGTTATGCCTTAGTGGGAATTGGTGCTGCTGTTTATTCTCCTGCTAAATATGGCATTTTAGGCGAACTTACCGATGGTGAACGCTTAGTAAAAGCTAATGGTTTAATGGAAGCATCAACGATTGCTGCTATTTTATTAGGTTCAGTGATTGGTGGTTTGCTCTCAGATTGGAGCATTGTTTTTGCATTAGGTGTTTGCGCTGCAATGTATGCTTTAGCGGTATTTGTTAACTTTGGTATACCAAAATTATCAGCGGCTCAAATCGGGCGAGGTTGGAACATTAAAAGAATGTTGACTCAATTTCTTGAGGCAACGCGTACCTTATGGACTGATAAAGAAAGCCGTTTTTCTTTAGTGGGAACCAGCATGTTTTGGGGCGCAGGGGTTACATTGCGTTTTTTACTTGTTCAGTGGGTACCTATTGCTCTAGGTATGACTGATAATACGACACCGACTATATTAAATGCGATGGTTGCCATTGGTATTGTAGTCGGTGCGGGGCTTGCCGCTAAATTTGTAACACTGAAAACAGTACGCCGCTGTATGCCTGCCGGTATTTTAATTGGTCTTGGTGTTGTTTACTTCTCATTGCAAACCTCAATTATTCCATCTTACCTAATTCTTATCATTATCGGTATTTTTGGCGGTTTCTTTGTCGTGCCATTGAATGCGCTATTACAAGACAAAGGAAAGCACAGTGTAGGTGCTGGTAATGCTATTGCTGTACAAAACTTAGGTGAAAATACGGCAATGCTATTAATGCTTGGATTATTCTCACTGGTGACGAGCATTGGTGTCTCTGTCGTTGCTATCGGAATTGGGTTTGGTGCTATTTTTGCCATAGCAATTGGTGGTCTATGGTTATGGGATTGCACCAGAAAGAAATCTTAAACAGTGAGATTTAGAATAGAGGTTAGATGAACCTTAATGATAAATTACGATGAAATGACCCGCCTAAGTATTGAGGTGGGTAAAGCATTACTTGAAAAGAAGAGCACGATAACAACCGCTGAATCTTGCACTGGCGGATGGATTGCGAAAGTTATCACTGATATTGCAGGAAGTTCTGAATATTATCACCGTGGCTTTGTAACATATAGCAATGAAGCAAAGCATGAAATGATAGGCGTTGATGAACAAACTTTGCTTAAATACGGCGCGGTGAGTGAGGAAGTCGTTCTTCAAATGGCTAAAGGAGCACTGATAGCCGCTAATGCAGATTTTGCAGTGTCTGTTAGCGGTATTGCTGGCCCTGGTGGTGGTAGCGAAGAAAAACCCGTTGGTTTAGTTTGGTTTGGCTTTGCAATGAAAACACCAACAGGTATTCAAACTACGGCAAAACACTGTATATTCAGTGGTTCACGAGAGCAGGTAAGAGCGGCATCTGTTATTTTTTCTTTAAAATCAATCCTTAAAGAAATTATTAATAATTAACTTGATACTGTATGATTATACAGTATAATGAATTTCAACAAGCAAAATCATATACGTTTTAATGGTAGTGACCCATATTTATGCTTCACTGCCCAGAGGGAGATAACATGGCTATTGATGAAAACAAACAAAAAGCATTGGCCGCAGCACTTGGTCAAATTGAAAAGCAATTTGGTAAAGGGTCTATCATGCGTCTGGGCGAAGATCGTTCCATGAACGTTGAAACCATCTCTACAGGTTCTTTATCATTAGACGTTGCTTTAGGTGCTGGTGGTTTACCACGCGGCCGTATTGTTGAAATCTATGGCCCAGAATCTTCTGGTAAAACAACGTTAACTCTACAAGTTATCGCTGCTGCTCAACGTGAAGGAAAAATTTGTGCATTCATCGATGCTGAACACGCTTTAGATCCTATCTACGCTAAAAAACTAGGTGTAGATATTGATAACCTGCTATGTTCTCAGCCTGATACAGGTGAACAAGCCTTAGAAATTTGTGATGCGTTATCTCGTTCTGGTGCTGTTGATGTTATCGTTGTTGACTCCGTTGCTGCCTTAACGCCAAAAGCAGAAATTGAAGGTGAAATCGGTGATTCGCACGTTGGTTTAGCTGCTCGTATGATGAGCCAAGCCATGCGTAAATTAGCGGGTAACCTGAAAAACTCCAACACATTGCTTATTTTCATCAACCAAATTCGTATGAAAATCGGTGTTATGTTTGGTAACCCAGAAACTACAACAGGTGGTAATGCACTTAAATTCTACGCATCTGTTCGCTTAGATATTCGTCGTATCGGTTCTGTTAAAAACGGTGATGAAGTTGTTGGTAGTGAAACACGCGTTAAAGTGGTGAAAAACAAAATTGCAGCGCCATTTAAACAAGCTGAATTCCAAATTATGTATGGTGAAGGTATCAATACCTTTGGCGAATTGATTGATTTAGGTGTTAAACATAAATTGGTAGAGAAAGCTGGCGCATGGTACAGCTACAATGGTGAGAAAATTGGTCAAGGTAAAGCCAATGCAACAACTTACCTGAAAGAACACCCTGAAATGTATGATGAGCTAAACACTAAACTACGTGAAATGTTATTAAATCATGCGGGCGAATTTACTAGCGCAGCCGATTTTACTAACGATAGTGATAATGCTGCAGACATTGAAGAGACAGAAGAATAATTTTTCTGCCAATGTCTAAATGACTAAATTGAACGTGTATTAAAACATATTACGATTATCGTAGTTGTAAATCACTAGTCAATTAATGTGATTTAACTCACTTAGAAAAGGAAGCTATAAAATGGCTTCCTTTTTGCTATATGTCGTATTTTTTATTCAAAAGAGAGCTAAAGTTAGTCTTATTTTGTTTTCTTTTTCTAAAAAATAGCCTTTAACACTACTTTACTTAATATAACGATATTTTTTACTAACCTATTTTCTATAGTTGTATGAAGTTTTATATAGTGAAATTTTGGTGATATATCCTTGTTAATAAATAATCTAAATAAGAATCATTACGATAATCTGGTTGCACCAGATAATAAATAATTGACATATAAAGATAAATATCTTCAATATATTTGGATCTAATTTAAATTGCATTTAAAGGTTTGTTGAGATGTAAGATGAATTTTATACGGATAAGTGCTTTTATTTTAGTAAGTTATCGCGCTCTCAATATTTTATTTAAGTAATAATATCTATGTGTTTATTACTAATTGCGATAAGAAAAAGAGATTATCCAGAGAAAATAAACGTATAAAGAGTAACTCCACAAAAAAGCAGTAATAGCAAATACTTTTTAATAATTACAAAATGAAAATACTTTAAGTTATTAACATTTCCCAAGATAATTGCTCTTAAATAGAGAAAAGTCCCATTCTCAGATAACAATCCCACTTTCAGAAAAAAACTAGACGATTTACAATGTCAATACGAATAAGTTTATCGGGGGTTTTACTTCTGACAGAAGAAATTCTATCTTATCCCTACTTATGTATTCGTTGGCTAAGTAGAGGTAACAATAAACCTCCTCTAACTAGATTTCTAATTTCTGTTTTTCCAGCTTGATTTCGGGATAATTATGAGCAAAAGCACCGCTGAGATCCGTCAGGCGTTTCTCGACTTTTTTCATACTAAAGGACATCAAATAGTACCTAGCAGTTCTTTGGTTCCAAATAACGATCCAACATTGCTGTTTACAAACGCAGGGATGAACCAATTCAAAGATGTATTTCTTGGATTGGATAATAGACCTTATTCCCGAGCGACAACCGCGCAACGCTGTGTGCGCGCTGGTGGTAAACATAACGATTTAGAAAATGTGGGTTATACCGCTCGTCACCATACCTTTTTTGAAATGCTAGGTAATTTCAGTTTTGGTGACTATTTCAAACATGATGCAATCAATTTTGCTTGGGAATTATTAACAAGCAAAGAGTGGTTCAACTTACCTAAAGAAAGACTTTGGGTAACGGTATATGCCACAGATGATGAAGCTTATGATATTTGGAATAAAGAAATTGGTATTCCAGCAGAAAGAATAATCCGTATTGGTGATAACAAAGGGGCACCATTTGCATCAGATAACTTCTGGCAAATGGGTGACACAGGCCCTTGTGGACCTTGTACTGAAATATTTTATGACCATGGTGACCACATTTGGGGCGGACCTCCAGGCTCACCAGAAGAAGACGGCGATCGCTATATTGAGATCTGGAACATCGTTTTCATGCAATTTAACCGTCAATCAGATGGCACAATGGATCCATTGCCAAAACCATCGGTTGATACAGGAATGGGATTAGAGCGTATTACCGCTGTTTTACAGCATGTAAACTCTAACTATGACATTGATTTATTCCGTTCTTTAATTAAATCAGTTGCACAAGTGACTAATGCAACAGATTTAGAAAATAAATCATTACGTGTTATTGCCGACCATATTCGTTCTTGTTCATTCCTTATTTGCGATGGCGTTATCCCTTCTAATGAAGGCCGAGGCTATGTTCTGCGTCGTATTATTCGTCGTGCAGTACGTCATGGTTATATGCTTGGCGCTAAAGATACCTTCTTCTATAAGTTAGTAGCTCCATTAATTGAAGTTATGGCAGAAGCGGGTGAAGAATTAAAACGCCAACAAGATATCGTTGAAAAAGTATTAAAAACGGAAGAAGAGCAGTTTGCTCGCACGTTAGAACGTGGTCTGCAATTATTAGATGAAGAGCTTGCTCAATTAACAGATGACGTTCTTCCAGGTGAAACCGCTTTCCGTCTTTATGATACTTATGGTTTCCCTCTTGATTTAACTGCCGATGTTTGTCGTGAAAGAAATATCAAAGTTGATGAAAAAGGCTTTGAAGTCGCGATGGAAGAGCAACGTAAACGCGCTCGTGAATCCAGCGGTTTCGGTACTGACTATAATAGTTTAATCAAAGTGGATAGTCGCAGTGAGTTCTCTGGTTATGAGCATGATGAACAGCAGGGCACAATTACCGCTATTTTCCATAACGGACAATCAGTCACTGAATTAAAAGCAGGTGAAGAAGGTATTATCTTCTTAAATAAAACCGCATTTTATGCAGAGTCTGGTGGTCAAGTTGGTGATAAAGGTGTTCTAACAGGTAAAGATAGCCTGTTTGAAGTCACAGATACGCAAAAATACGGTAAAGCTATTGGTCATATTGGTAAAGTTAACGTAGGGTCATTTATTGTTAACCATAAAATCAATGCAGCCATTGATACTGCTCGCCGTGATGCTATTCGTTTAAATCACTCTGCGACGCACTTATTACACGCAGCATTGCGTCAAGTTCTGGGTACGCATGTTACGCAAAAAGGTTCTTTAGTTAACGATAAATATCTGCGTTTTGACTTTTCTCATTTTGAAGCTGTTAAACCAGAACAATTACGGGAAGTTGAAGATATTGTAAATGCGCAAATCCGTCTTAACTCACCAGTTGTCACTGAGTTAATGGATCTTGAAGATGCGAAAGAAAAAGGTGCGATGGCACTCTTTGGTGAAAAATACGACGAACGAGTTCGTGTTTTAACTATGGGTGACTTCTCTACTGAGCTTTGCGGTGGTACTCACGCTTCTAGAACGGGTGATATTGGTTTATTCCGCATTGTCAGTGAGTCAGGTACTGCGGCTGGTATTCGTCGTATTGAGGCGATTACGGGTATTGCAGCAATTGAGAGTATTCATGAACAATCAGATCTCATCTCTCTTGTTGCACAAGTTCTAAAAAGTGATGGTACAAACTTGGTCGAAAGAATCAAAACAGTCCAAGAAAAACATCGTTTATTAGAAAAAGAACTCCAACAACTAAAAGATCAGCAAGCTGCCCAAGAGAGTTCCTCTTTAGGTAGCCAAGCTAAAAACGTGAAAGGTATCAAACTTTTAGTTCGTGAGCTTAATGGTGTTGAGCCGAAAATGTTAAGAACAATGGTTGATGATTTAAAAAATCAATTAGGTTCTGCAATTATTGTGCTTTCTACTATTTCTGATGGTAAAGTGAGCTTAATTGTTGGGGTCACTAAAGATTTAACTGCTAAAGTTAAAGCGGGTGAGCTAATTAGTTTTGTAGCACAGCAAATTGGCGGTAAAGGTGGCGGTCGCCCTGATATGGCTCAAGCTGGTGGTACTGACGTTGAAGCCTTACCTGCTGCTTTGGCAAGTGTTGACGAGTGGGTTGAATCGCATCTGTAAGCGATAGCAACCTGAAAAAAGGCGCTATCCCTGTTTGTATCGGGATAACGCCTTATAGAGATATTGATAATCCGTTAAATAATCAATCACTAAATTTATATTTTGTTATGAAGTATGAGTTACTTGTGATAAATAATGATTATACGAATTGACAATGTATGATGGATAATGGCCGGGAAATTCTAGAGACCCGACTCTTGTAAATTTTCAAGGAGCAAAGAATGCTTATTCTAACTCGTCGAGTTGGTGAAACGCTTATGATAGGCGATGATGTGACCGTAACCGTTTTAGGGGTTAAAGGTAATCAGGTACGGATTGGCGTAAACGCACCCAAAGAAGTATCAGTCCATCGTGAAGAGATCTATCAACGAATTCAGGCCGAGAAAACTCAGCCTACTGATAACTACTAAATCAATTCCCATTTTTTAGTCAGTTACAATTCATTCGTAAGCGTCCACACTTTTGCCGGGTTTGGGCGCTTTTCTCTTTATAAGACTTTTGATTCCTTTCTTTGTTCCTATCTTCGCTCTCCTTGAACTGTATTTATTATTGCACTATCCGTTTATTCTGATTGACAGAATTGAAAGTCTTTTTACCTCTAATCATTCGCTTCACAATTATTTGATGTGTGAATGAATTTATTTACTAAGAGAATAAAATACTTGAATGATTTTTCATCAGCGATATCATTGTGTTTAGAACTTTTTTAGCCAATCTTGATGATAAACGCATCAGTTTGTTTGTGAAGTGTTCAAACAAACGTATATTCGTAAAAAGTTGAGAAAAATTGTTTGACTTCTTAGGCTGAGAAAGTAATATGTGCGCCACACAGAGACGAGATGTTCAGTAAGAACTTCTTCGAGTGGTTCTAAATATGGTGAGATGGCCGAGAGGCTGAAGGCGCTCCCCTGCTAAGGGAGTATGCGGTCAAAAGCTGCATCGAGGGTTCGAATCCCTCTCTCACCGCCATTTAGATTTGCATCCTTAGCTCAGCTGGATAGAGTACTCGGCTACGAACCGAGCGGTCGGAGGTTCGAATCCTCCAGGATGCACCATATTCCAACCCCATGATTAATGTATGGGGTTTTTATTTTGGTGCAAATGGTGAATAATTTGCATTAAAAGCGTAAAGTATTAAAACGGCGCATCCTTAGCTCAGCTGGATAGAGTACTCGGCTACGAACCGAGCGGTCGGAGGTTCGAATCCTCCAGGATGCACCATCTCATTACTCAGATTGCTAATTGCAATATGAGCAGCTAGAAAAGTAACTACGATGCATCCTTAGCTCAGCTGGATAGAGTACTCGGCTACGAACCGAGCGGTCGGAGGTTCGAATCCTCCAGGATGCACCATCTTTTATTAGATCTCTTTAGTTTATTATTTCTAGCAAAAACGTCAGACCCGCATCCTTAGCTCAGCTGGATAGAGTACTCGGCTACGAACCGAGCGGTCGGAGGTTCGAATCCTCCAGGATGCACCATCTTAAAAGCCTCGCTTATTGCGGGGCTTTTTGCTTTCTACCATTCTATTATTTTTCATAATATAACGTCTTTGTTTAGCACCAACTAACAATGCTAACATCATCTAATCAGCGACAATTTAGTGACTTTGCGATAAAGTAACTCCTATCTATTTACTAACATCAATCAACGCGGGAGGTCACCTTTGATCCCGGACGTATCAAAAGCGCTTTCTTGGTTGGAAGCACACCCTAAAGTTTTATGTGGCATCCACCGTGGTATAGAGCGTGAAACTTTAAGAGTTACGCCAGAAGGCAATTTAGCATCAACAGAGCATCCTATTTCATTAGGTAAATCATTAACTCATAAATGGATCACAACTGATTTTGCTGAGTCTCTATTAGAGTTTATTACACCTGTTGATGACAACATTGCACATACCTTGCATTTTTTAGGTGATTTACACCGCTATACAGCTCGTCACTTAGATAATGAACGTATGTGGCCTATGAGTATGCCTTGCTTTATTGAAGCCGAAGATAAGATTACCTTGGCTCAATTTGGTACCTCTAATGTTGGGCGTTTTAAAACACTCTATCGTGAAGGGCTTAAAAATCGTTATGGCGCGTTAATGCAAACTATTTCAGGTGTGCATTACAACTTCTCACTGCCTATCGAATTTTGGCAAGCATGGGCAAATGTAAAAGATGAAGAGAGTGGGAAAGAGGCGATTTCTGATGGTTACTTACGTCTTATTCGTAACTATTATCGCTTTGGCTGGATCATTCCATTCTTCTTTGGTGCATCACCGGCAATTTGTGGATCTTTCTTAAAAGGAAGAGAAACAAATCTACCATTTGAAAGCACTCCTAAAGGGGCGAAGTATTTACCTTATGCAACTTCATTACGTTTAAGTGATTTAGGGTATACCAATAAATCTCAAAGCGATTTAGATATCACCTTTAATCATCTTGAAACGTATGTCAAAGGGCTGAAAAAAGCGATTCATAAGCCTTCTGAAGAGTTTGCTAAATTAGGTGTTAAGAAAAACGGTGAATATATTCAGTTAAACACCAATGTGTTGCAGATTGAAAATGAACTCTATGCGCCTATTCGTCCTAAACGCGTGGTTAAAGGGGATGAATCACCTTCTGATGCGTTATTACGTGGTGGTATTGAATATATCGAAGTTCGTTCACTTGATATCAATCCATTTACGCCAATTGGCGTTGACGAAACTCAAATTCGCTTCCTTGATTTATTCCTGATCTGGTGTGTATTAGCTGATGCTCCAGAGATGAGCGCCTCTGAATTAGCGTGCTGCCGTTCAAATTGGAATAACGTTATTCTAGAAGGACGTAAGCCAGGTCAAGTTATTGGAATGGGTTGTGGTGAAAGAAAAGAGCCATTAGCGCAAGTGGGTAAAGCCTTATTTGCTGATTTAGAACGTGTTGCTAATGTTCTTGATTGCTGTTCAGGCACTAAATATATGGAAGTTTGCGTTAAGTTAGAAGAAATGTTTGATAATCCTGAATTAACTTTCTCTGGCAGACTTTTAGATAAAATTAAAACGCAAGGCATTGGTGGTTTCGGCTTGTCTTTAGCTGAAGAATATTACCAAGAATTAATTAAAACACCTTATGAAACGTTAACCGATGAAGCTTTTGATCATGAGAGAATTTCATCCATAAAACGTCAAGAAGAGTTAGAAAAGAGTGATACCATTTCTTTTGATGAGTATTTGAAGATCCATGCGGGGACAAACACCGATAACGTGGCTTCCTAAACTTAGATAGAAAAAAGCCACACTAAGATTTGTGTGGCTAAAAAATTCTATAGAGAAATAGGGATGATAACAATTTGCGCGTATTCATTACTAAGACCAGGCTACTTGCAGAAAGTTTCATTTTTTCTTAAAAATATTTAAATTTTTCTTAGGAGGTTTTTTATGCCTTTATTGGATAGCTTTACTGTTGACCATACACGTATGTCAGCACCTGCTGTACGCGTTGCTAAAACAATGAAAACGCCATCAGGTGATACCATCACGGTATTTGATTTACGTTTTACTGTGCCAAATAAAAAAGCCATGCCTGAGAAAGGAATTCATACTCTAGAGCATCTGTTCGCTGGATTTATGCGTAACCATCTTAATGGTGATGGTGTTGAGATAATTGATATTTCCCCAATGGGATGCCGTACAGGCTTCTACATGAGCTTAATTGGACAACCTGAAGAGCAACGTGTAGCTAATGCATGGAAAGCGGCAATGGAAGATGTTTTGAAAGTAAAAGATCAAAACCATATCCCAGAACTGAATGTGTACCAATGTGGTACCTATGAAATGCACTCACTGACAGAAGCACAAGATATTGCACGAGATATTTTATCTCATAGTATTGGCATTAATCATAACGATGAATTAGCACTACCTGAAGAGACTTTAAAAGAGCTACATATTTAAGTCACTGCCACTTCATAAAATTAGGGGACAATAGATCAAGAAATTCGCATCCTGATTTATTGTCTCTTTTTTATTTTTATCTCCTTTATTATTTTTCTTTTCTCTACTCCATTGTTTTATTTTCTTATCTTCTTATATTGTTAGCACAGTAATGGATTAAATTTATGCTTAATACACGGAGTACACTTTTGTTATGGAAAATCGCAAATTCTCATCACCTAAATTAGTGTTAGAGTTTTTTGTTCGAGAATTTTATTTTGTAGGTAAAGGCACATTGCGTACCCAATTTCCTAAAGATGCCTTTTTCTATCAAGGACGTTCTAAAGCACTTGAATATCGTTACTTTGAACGAGTCCACAAAAAGTATGTTAAACGCTCTCAGTGTGAACCAGAGCTTATTATCAAGCCTGATTTATTATTGCTATCGTCTGAACTCAATACTGAATTATTTGCCAAAATCATTAAACCACAAACAAATACCATAATAAAAATAAGTGGTGATTATCTTTATAAAGAAAAAGAAGAAGAGCAATATCATTGGTATTTTCAACAAGATAAAATTAAAACAAACAGTTATAGTGGCGATAATTCACAGTTAAAATATGAAAATATTTGTAGCTTAGCACCTCATCATTTTAATATTGAAGCGATAAACGGTGAGGAGGCGCTTATTACTAATTTTCCACGCAAGTCCCTTTCTCTTACTTTGAATAAAGGAGAAACTGCGTGTTTTATTTGTCGGCGTGAAGAGTATGGTGCTGATTATTCTTATCAGCCTGCATTAAACTTAGTTATGTGGGTCAAAAATCATGGTTTCTATTCTGATTATCAACAATTAAAACCTGCAAAATTAATACAAGAGCAAGCGATAGAACCTTTCTATATGAAACCCGCCAGAGAGTTTGATTTTCGTAATAGCAAATTACGATTTGAGCTAGGATAAACAGTAGGAAATAAGCGCCTTAGAAGGCGCTTATTTTGTATGCATTAATGATGTGGGATTGAAAGGTGGCGAATTAATGCCTTTTTAATGACGTTATCTTGAACTTCAAGTATTTCAAATTCGTAGTCACTCACTTTTATTTTATTACCTACAACAGGTAAGTCTCCCAACTCTTCAATAATGACGCCGTTGATCGTTCGAGCTTCATCTTCAGGTAAATGCCAACCAAAAGCTTTATTGATATCTCGAATGTTTGTTGTACCATCGACTAATAATGAACCGTCTTTTTGAGGAATAACTTCTTCAGCTAAAGATGGGGACATCGAGGTAGTAAAGTCACCAACAATCTCTTCAAGAATATCTTCAACAGTGACTAAACCTTGAATCTCACCATATTCATCAACCACAACACCCGCTTTTTCATTATTACGCTGGAAGTTGACGAGTTGTAGGTTTAATGGTGTGCTTTCTGGAATAAAGTAGATTTTATCGGCCGCTTTCATCAGAATTTGCTTAGTAAATTCTTTTTTCTCTGTCATTAAGCGATAAGCTTCTCGTACTCGTAACATACCAATTGCATCGTCGAGAGTGTCACGATAAAGCACAATTCGACCGTGTGGAGAATGAGTTAATTGTCTTACGATAGATTTCCATTCGTCATTGACGTCGATACCAAAAATCTCATTTCTTGGTACCATAATATCGCCAATCGTCACTTTTTCTAAATCTAAAATCGACAGCAACATGTTCTGATTTCTTTGCGAAAGCTTTGATTTAGATTCATTAACGATAGTTCTCAATTCTTCTTTTGAGACTGCATTTCCCTGTATTATTGGGGATTTGATACCAAAAATACGCATGAGTATTAATGTGATTTTATTAAAAAACCAAACAATAGGCAGCATCATTTTTTGCAAAGGAGAAAGAATAACACTACTTGGATAAGCAACGCGCTCTGGATAAAGTGCCGCGATTGATTTTGGAAGCACTTCAGCAAAAATAAGGATAATAAAGGTCAGCACACCCGTGGCTATTGCTACACCTGCATCACCATATAAACGCATACCAACAATGGTAGCTAGTGCAGACGCAACAATATTAATCAGATTATTGCCAATCAATACTAAACTAATCAATCTGTCAGGACGTTGTAATAATTTTTCCACACGTTTTGCAGAGCGATTTCCTTGTTTTGCAGCATGACGAAGACGATAGCGATTAATCGTCATCATACTGGTTTCAGTCCCAGAAAAATAAGCTGAGGCAATAATCATACATACAAGTATGATAATGAGCGTAGTTGTCGACACATGCTCCAAAATTGAGATCCTTTTGCTACCCTAAAATAGAAAATTAATTAAGCACTAACTCTTGTAATAAACGATTACCGAAAAAAGCTAATGTCAAAATAATAGCGCCAATCAAATTAAAGATAATGACTTTCTTTCCTCTCCATCCTTCTCGGAAATGTCCCCATAATAAAATGATGTAAACAAACCAAGCAATGATAGAGAAAATAGATTTATGGATATTTTCTTTACCAAAAATATTATCCATATACACCAAACCTGTACATAAGGTCAGTGTCAGCAATACGACACCTACTTGTGTGATATGAAACATTTTACGCTCAATTGACATTAATGGTGGCATTTGAGGTGAGAATTTTAGTTTCTTATTTTTTAGTTGATAGTCGAGCCAACTAAGTTGTAAAGCATATAGAGCGGCAATTAACAGTGTGGCATAGCTTAATAAAGCCAGCCCAATATGAATAAAGAGTGATGTGCTACTTTCAAGATGTGTAACAAATTCACCCGGCATCAGCGCTGCAATAACAAGATTGACTATTGCGAAACAATAAACAATAGGCAGCAAGAACCATGCACGGCCACGAGAAGCCACAATCGTCATGATAACGCAGACCATCAGGCTCACAATTGCACCTAGATTGGTGAGTGAAAGATTTTGTCCGCTGTGGGGGCGGAAAATTAAAAATTTTAATGAAATGGCATGTGCAATAAGTGCAATTACCGCAAATAGTAGAGCTAATCCGCGGTATCCATTCTGCTCTTTTCGTAACAGACCGGGCAAAAACAGCACCAGACTGAGTAAATAAGCGCAGACAGCGACGATAGAGATTGATATAACGGGCATAGTTTCGCTTACATATATTGTTTGAATAACTTCCTAGTATAGCGCTAGGAGCATACGGCTCCAACTATTGAAGTCATTAAGCTTAAATCTCTATGCAGAGATCCGCGAGTCATCGTGATATAATCGGTGGCATACATGACCGATAAGCCCAACTTTAACACTGAGCTAAGATAATGTTTGAGAATTTAAGTGACAGACTATCGCGCACATTGCGCAATATAAGCGGTCGAGGAAGACTGACCGAAGAAAACATCAAAGAGACACTGCGTGAAGTACGTATGGCTTTATTAGAAGCTGACGTTGCCTTACCTGTGGTTCGTGATTTTATTGCGCGCGTCAAAGAGAGCGCAGTAGGGCATGAAGTTAACAAAAGCCTGACACCGGGTCAGGAGTTTGTGAAGATTGTTCAAAATGAACTCGTCAATGCGATGGGGGAAGTGAATACTGACCTTGATCTATCAGCGCAACCGCCAGCTGTTGTGTTAATGGCAGGTTTGCAAGGTGCCGGTAAAACAACCAGTGTCGCAAAACTAGGTAAATTCTTAAAAGAGAAAAAGAAGAAAAAAGTTCTTGTTGTTTCTGCTGACGTTTATCGCCCAGCAGCGATTAAACAGCTTGAAACGTTAGCCGAAACGGTTGGCATTGATTTCTTCCCTTCAACTGTTCAAGAAAATCCAGTCACAATTGCAAGTAATGCATTAAAACATGCACAACTTCAATTCTATGATGTATTGCTGGTGGATACGGCAGGTCGTTTACACGTAGATGAAGGCATGATGGAAGAGATCCAACTTCTCCATAAAGCCATTAATCCAGTTGAAACCCTGTTTGTTGTTGACGCCATGACGGGTCAAGATGCGGCAAATACAGCAAAAGCATTCAATGAAGCATTGCCATTAACAGGGGTTGTATTAACCAAAGTTGATGGTGATGCGCGTGGTGGTGCAGCATTATCCATTCGCCATATCACGGGTAAGCCAATTAAATTCCTCGGTGTTGGGGAAAAAACAGAAGCCTTAGAACCTTTCCACCCAGATCGTATTGCCTCTCGTATTTTAGGCATGGGTGATGTTCTGTCTTTAATTGAAGACATTGAAAGCAAAGTTGATAGAGCACAAGCTGAAAAGCTAGCGACAAAGCTTAAAAAAGGTGATGGCTTTGATCTAAATGATTTTTTAGATCAATTAAAGCAGATGAAAAACATGGGCGGCATGGCGAGTATGTTAAGCAAAATGCCGGGTATGTCTCAGGTGCCAGATGCAGTAAAATCACAAATGGATGATTCAATTTTAGTGAAAATGGAAGCGATTATTAATTCCATGACTAAAAAAGAACGCCAAAAACCAGAAATCATCAAAGGTTCTAGAAAACGCCGTATTGCAGCGGGTTCAGGAACACAAGTGCAAGACGTCAACCGTTTATTAAAACAGTTCGATGATATGCAACGTATGATGAAAAAAATGAAAAAAGGTGGCATGGCTAAGATGATGCGTAGCATGAAAGGTATGATGCCACCTGGATTCCCAGGCCGATAAAATCAAAAAGCCTGAAAAAAAACGTGCTTTGGATTGCTTTTTTCGCCAAAGTGAGTAAACTTTTCGGGCTTTTTATATGACAACCGGACTCCGTTCCTCGATGGCGTCTGGTTGTTTTATTAACTAATGAGGATGTTATGGTAACAATTCGTTTAGCTCGTGGCGGCGCAAAAAAGCGTCCGTTTTACCAAGTAGTAGTAACCGATAGCCGCAATGCACGTGATGGTCGTTTCATTGAGCGTGTAGGCTTTTATAACCCACTGGCAACCGGTAATGCAGAAGAATTACGTTTAGACGTAGACCGTGTTGAACACTGGGTTGCTCAAGGCGCAACAGTTTCAGAACGTGTTGCTGGCCTGATCAAATCAGCGAAGAAAAGCGCTTAATCTGTCGCGGTGGTAACAATGAGCGAACAAAAAACCTTAAAAGAACCTATAGAACCTATTGTAATGGGTAAATTGGGTTCACCTTACGGGATCCGTGGTTGGCTCAGAGTTTTTTCCTCCACCGAACACGCCGAAAACATTTTTGAATATCAACCGTGGTTTATTCAACGTCATGGACAGTGGGAAACTATTGAAATTGAAAGTTGGAAACATCACAACCAAGATATTATCGTCAAGCTAAAAGGTATTGATGACAGAGATGCGGCTAATATCCTGACTAATTTTGAAATTGTTGTGAATGCTTCGCAACTTCCAGAGCTTGAAGGTGAATATTACTGGAAAGATCTGATGGGTTGCCATGTAGAAACTGACAAAGGCTACGATCTGGGTGTCGTTACTGACATGATGGAAACGGGCTCAAATGATGTCATGGTCATTAAAGCTAATCTGAAAGATGCGTTCGGTGCCGGGGAACGGCTAATCCCGTTTCTTGATGGGCAGGTTATCAAGAAAGTCGATCTCTCAGCGAAAAAAATTATCGTTGATTGGGATCCTGGTTTTTAGATTATTCCGGTTAACGGTTCTCAATAGTGGGACACAAAAATGTGGATTGGGGTAATTAGCCTATTTCCAGAAATGTTCCGCTCTATAACCGAGTACGGGGTGACTGGTCGGGCAGTGAAGCATGGTCTGCTCAATGTAGAATGTTGGAATCCCCGAGATTTTACATACGACAGACACAATACCGTTGATGATCGTCCTTATGGCGGTGGTCCTGGTATGTTGATGATGGTACAACCTTTAAGGGAAGCCATTCATCAAGCGAAAGCTGCGGCAGGTGATGGAGCAAAGGTGATTTATTTATCACCTCAGGGACGCAAACTCGATCAACAAGGAGTTTGTGAACTGGCAACAAATGAGAAGTTAATTCTGGTTTGTGGTCGGTATGAAGGTATAGATGAGCGTGTCATTCAGACTGAAATCGATGAAGAGTGGTCTGTAGGTGATTACGTATTAAGTGGTGGGGAATTACCTGCCATGATAATGATAGATGCAGTAGCGCGCTTTGTACCGGGTGTTCTCGGACATGCAGCCTCTGCGAAAGAAGATTCTTTTGCTGAAGGTTTACTGGATCATCCTCACTATACTCGCCCAGAGGTTTTAGATGGTATGGAAGTTCCGGCAGTTTTACTGTCAGGCAACCATGCTCATATTAATCGCTGGCGCATGAAGCAATCACTGGGTCGAACCTGGCTAAGAAGACCTGAGCTTCTGGAAAGCCTAGCTCTGACTGACGAGCAAAGAGTGCTGTTAACAGAGTTCCAACAGGAATATCTGTCAGGAACAGCAGAGTAAGTCTGACACAAGATGTCATTAATATCAGTTTACCTAGGGTAAGAGAGTTATTATGAGCAATATTATTAAACAAATCGAACAAGAACAGATGAAGCAAGATGTTCCTTCATTCCGTCCTGGTGACACTTTAGAAGTTAAAGTATGGGTTGTTGAAGGTTCTAAAAAACGTCTGCAGGCATTCGAGGGCGTGGTTATCGCTATTCGTAACCGCGGTCTGCACTCTGCATTCACTGTTCGTAAAATTTCTAATGGCGAAGGTGTTGAGCGTGTATTCCAAACTCACTCTCCAGTCGTAGATAGCATCACTGTGAAACGTCGTGGTGCGGTTCGTCAAGCTAAACTGTACTACCTGCGTGAGCGTTCAGGTAAGGCTGCTCGTATTAAAGAGCGTCTTAACGCTAAATAATACGCTTTCGCACATCCGAAAGTTATTGTTAAAAGGTCAGCATTTGCTGACCTTTTTTATATCACCCCATGTTGAAAATACTGCTTGTTAGTTTTTACCTCTTTTACCTCTATATCCCTATCTTATCTATTCTTCATATGTCGAGATTCATTAAAAGATAAGCTGTAAATATATTTTTACAAAATGGTATTTTAATTCAATCTTCATCACATTATTTATGCTCTCTCTTTTTATTGTAACTAATTGTTATTTATTGTTTATTTGTATCAAAAACATTAATCGTAAAGATATGATTACATTGCTGTCAAAATTATTAAAAATATGGATTGATTTCTTTACATTGCGTGTTATCTTATCTTTCAGACACACAAAAATCACAATGACAGATATAAAAAAGGTAAAGATTATGATCATGCAAAAAGACGCACTCAATAATGTGAATATCAGCGAAGAGCTGGTTTTAATTACTCCAGAAGAGTTAAAACAAAAATACCCATTGAGTCGCAATGATCTGCATGCCATTGCTCAGTCACGTCAAACAATTTCTGAAATTGTCCAACGTCGTGATCCTCGCTTACTCGTGGTATGTGGGCCTTGTTCCATTCATGATGTCGATGTTGCGTTAGATTACGCAAAACGCCTGAAAGTCTTAGCGTCTGAATTAAGTGATAGTCTGTATATTGTGATGCGTGTCTACTTTGAAAAACCTCGTACAACTGTTGGGTGGAAAGGTTTAATCAGCGATCCATTTATGGATGGTAGCTTTGAGATGGAAAAAGGGTTACATATTGCCCGTAAGCTATTGACTGAGCTTGTACAATTAGGTTTGCCTCTAGCGACTGAAGCGTTAGATCCTAACAATCCACAATACTTAGGTGATTTATTTAGTTGGTCTGCAATTGGAGCCAGAACAACAGAATCTCAGACTCACCGTGAAATGGCATCAGGGCTTTCAATGCCAGTTGGATTTAAAAACGGAACAGATGGTAATTTAGATACTGCGATTAACGCGATGAAAGCGGCTTCTATGCCACACCGGTTTATGGGAATTAATCAATCAGGGCAGGTTTGTTTATTACAAACACAAGGTAACCCTGATGGTCATGTTATTTTACGTGGTGGAAAAACACCAAACTACCATGAAGAAGATGTTGCTCAGTGTGAAGCTCAAATGGTAAAAGCAGGATTAAAACCATCATTAATGATTGATTGCAGCCATGGTAATTCTAATAAAGATTTCCGTCGTCAAACAGCGGTGGTTGATTCTGTGATTGAGCAAATTACTAAAGGTAATGAATCAATCACTGGCATTATGTTAGAAAGCCATATTAATGAAGGCAATCAATCGTCAGAGCAATCTCGTAGTGAAATGAAATACGGTGTCTCAGTAACAGATGCGTGTATTAGTTGGGAAACAACGGAGTCAGTATTAAGAAATTTACATGCTCAACTTTCCCCGATTTTGGTTCAGCGTGAAGCTCAGTTAAAAAAAGTTAGTTAATCATAAAGAAAAAAGAGGCAAGCATAGATGGCTGAAGAATTACAAGGTTTGCGTGAGCAAATTGATCAGGTAGATAAATCACTGCTTTCTTTACTCGCAAAAAGAATGCAGTTGGTAGCTGAAGTGGGAGAAGTTAAAAACCGTCATGGCTTACCGATTTATGCGCCTGATAGAGAAGCCGCTATGCTTGCTTCTCGTCGTAATGACGCACAAATGATGGGAATTTCCCCAGATTTGATTGAAGATGTGTTACGCCGAGTAATGCGAGAATCCTATACTAAAGAGAATGACAAGGGATTTAAAACTCTTAAGCCTCAACTTGGTAAAATCGTTATTGTGGGAGGAAATGGGAAAATGGGTAAACTATTTTCTCGTTTGTTTACACTCTCTGGCTATCAAGTTGAAAGTTTAGAAGCTGATGAATGGCAAACTAAGTCGCCTGCTATTTTTGATAATGCAGGAATGGTAATAATTAGTGTACCTATCCATTTAACCGTTGAGGTTATTGAACAATTACCGCCATTGCCTAAAGATTGCTTATTAGTCGATTTAGCTTCTATCAAAAAAGCCCCTTTAGAGGCGATGTTAAAGGCACATAGTGGGCCCGTTTTAGGTCTTCATCCAATGTTTGGCCCTGATGTGCCCAGTTTGGCAAAACAGGTTGTGGCTTATTGTGAAGGCCGAAACCATCAAGAATTTGAATGGTTGCTAGAGCAATTAATGGTATGGGGAGCAAAAATTGAGGAGATTACGCCAGAAGAGCATGATAAAAACATGAGTTTTATTCAAGCACTTCGACATTTTACTACCTTTGCTTACGGTCAGCATTTAGCAAAAGAAAAAGTGGACTTAGCCAGTTTACTGCGACTCTCATCTCCTATTTATCGCTTAGAATTGGCAATGATAGGACGACTGTTTGCTCAAGATCCTCAACTCTATGCTGATATTATTTTATCATCACAAGAGAATATTGAACTAATTCGTAGATATCATCATTCTTTGGGGCAAGCTATCGATTTATTAGATATAAATGCAAAGAGTGAGTTTGTTCGTTCATTTAATAACGTGAGTGATTGGTTTGGCGATTATGCTACTCAATTTATGAAAGAGAGTGGTGTATTATTACAAAAGGCTAACGATAGCCGAATCTAGTTAAATTATTTGTTATATAAAAGGTCGAGCAATAAAATAAATTGTTCGGCCTTTTTATTTTATTAATTATTTCATGTTTAGCTTATCACCAGTCATCATCACAAGGTGGCCAAACACAACGACTAGAAGCAGAGATATTGCTATTATTTTGAGAATATTCAATTTTCGATGTTATATTTTTTTCTGCCTTATCATCAAAATAAGCACTCGTATAACTAGCGAATAAAAATGAGCATATTAAAATATATGATTTATTCATAATAACTCCTTTTAAAACAAAATGCTTAAAAGTTAATAGTCTTTAGGATCTGGACATGGGCTTACTGTGCAACGTTTCAAATCCGTTTGAGACGTTAGTGAGTAAGTGTGATAACCCTCTTTTAATTTAATTTCATCTACGTTATTGGTAAAAAATAGACTTAAAATCAGTATGATAAAAGTGTTCATATTCTTTCCCGCCATTTAATAATAGATAAGAATCACATATTTTTACTTAGAAAATAAAAGTAGAGAAATATAAATATACATTTAAAAACAATAAGATAAATATCTATATTTATTAATAGATTAATACATCTTGTGTTTATTGTTATTTAATTGTTATCTCAGAGTTTAATTTAATAATAATTAATGTTCAAGATTGTCTTTTTATTAAAAGTTATTTGTTGATGAGATCTTAAAAATGAATGAAATTAAAAGGTATTATTAAAATTATAACAATGATCAAAAAAATGCCTATAACAATTATCGTAAATTATATTTTATAAGCTCTTTTTTTTTGCAATAAGTGCTAAAAATTTCATTGTATTATTTTTTGTTTATATTCCGACGTGTTTTTCAAGGGGTAATTTATGGATTTTTTAATACAACTCGCCATTATATTAGTGTGTCTATTTTATGGGGCTAGAAAGGGAGGAATTGCACTAGGTCTATTAGGTGGTGTAGGTTTGGTTATTTTAGTTTTTGTTTTTAACCTCCCTCCAGGAAAACCACCTGTTGATGTAATGTTAGTTATTATTGCCGTTGTTTCTGCATCAGCAACATTACAAGCATCTGGTGGATTAGATGTTATGTTGCAAATAGCAGAAAAATTATTACGTAAAAATCCAAAATATATTTCTATTGTTGCACCACTCGTAACTTGTACTCTTACAATATTATGTGGTACTGGGCACGTTGTTTATACCATATTGCCAATAATCTATGATGTGTCGATTAAAAATAATATTCGTCCGGAAAGACCAATGGCGGCAAGTACAATCGGCTCTCAAATGGGGATTATTGCCAGTCCAGTTTCCGTTGCCGTTGTTACATTAGTCGCAATGCTCGGTGATGTGACTTTTAATGGTAAACACCTTGAATTTTTAGATTTATTAGCAATTACTATTCCTTCTACTTTTATTGGTATTTTAGCCATTGGTATCTTTAGCTGGTTTAGAGGAAAAGATTTAGATAAAGACCAACGCTTCCAAGAATTTGTTTCGGTTCCTGAAAACCATGATTATGTTTATGGTGATACAGCAACACTTCTAGATAAAAAGCTCCCTATGAAAAACTGGGTAGCAATGTGGATTTTCTTAGGTGCAATTGCTGTTGTGGCAATATTAGGTGCTTTCTCTGAAATACGTCCTGTATTTAATGGCAAGCCATTATCTATGGTGCTCGTTATTCAGATGTTTATGTTATTAGCTGGCGCGTCAATTATTATTATCTGTAAAACCAACCCTTCTCTTATTTCTAAAAATGAAGTATTTCGTTCAGGGATGATAGCAATTGTTGCCGTGTATGGTATTGCTTGGATGGCAGAGACAATGTTCTCTGCACATATGAAAGAAATAGAAGCTGCATTAGGACAATTAGTACGAGAATATCCTTGGGCTTATGCAGTTGTCTTATTATTGGTATCTAAGTTTGTTAATTCACAAGCAGCGGCTTTAGCAGCCATTGTTCCTTTAGCATTGGGTATTGGTGTTGATCCTGCTTATATCATTGCATCTGCACCTGCTTGTTATGGTTACTATATTCTTCCTACTTATCCTAGTGACTTAGCCGCTATTCAATTTGACCGTTCTGGTACAACTCGAATAGGGCGATTTGTTATTAACCATAGCTTTATTCTACCAGGATTAATTGGTGTAACTGTTTCCTGTGTCTTTGGTTGGATATTTGCAGCGATGTATGGCTTCTTATAATGAGTGACAAAGTAAGAATATGAGATAAAAAAAGCCAGATAGGTGATGTACTATCTGGCTTATTTATTAGTGGATCGTTTTATTATTTTACTTCAACAGGAACGACATTCTCGGAAGGATAACAACCTAATACTTTTAATGAACGTGTTGTTTGTGATAAATCGTGTAAGGCTTTTTGCATATTAATATCACGTAAATTTGCTTGAACATCAATATAAAACATCTCTTCCCAAGGTGTGCCATTAATAGGACGAGACTCGAGTTTCGTCATAATAATGTCGTATTTTTTTAAAATCATTAATGCATCGACTAATGCACCCGCTTGTTGCCCAGTAGCCATTAAGAAGGTTGTTTTAGCGGGTACTTGCTCTGAAACATCAATGGCTTTTCGTGCAATAACAATAAAGCGTGTTACGTTTATTTGCTGGTTTGCTAAATTATTAGCTAAAGGTTTTAAACCATAAAGAGAGCCACCGGCTTCACTACCAATAGCCGCAACAAGTGGTGATTGTGCAAGAGCTACTTTTTCCATTGCAGCAGCTGTACTTTCGCAATATTCAATTTTCCAGTTTGGATACTGATTTAAATAATGACTGCATTGTTGGAAGGGTTGAGGATGACTATAAATAGTTTGCAACTCTTCTGTACTGCTATCAACACTTGTTAAAAGCGCATGATTAATAGGGATGCGAATTTCTCCAACAATAGAGATTGATGTTGTTTGCAGTAAATCGTAAACATCATTAATTGCCCCTGAACTGGTATTTTCAATAGGTAGTAAACCGTAATCAGCTTGGCCTGTATCGACAAGTGTAAAAATGTCATCAAATTTCTGGCAAGTGCAATCAACGAAGCTATCAAAATGGCGGGCTGCATATTGACGAGCAGCAATATGTGAATAAGAGCCTTTAGGCCCTAAATAAGCAATTCTGGCTGATTCATTCGGTGTTGCATTAAGATGTTGTTGTAGAATGGCTTGTTGCGTTAAGACAGAGTCTTCAATGATCATTTGAAAAATACGACTAATATAAAAACCATCTAGCCCAACGTTTTTTCCTTTCTCAATCAATAAATCAAGTAATTCACGCTCACGATTTTTATCTCTAATAGGGCGATGTGTATTCAATTTAAATTGAGCAACATCAGCAGATAATTGACGTCTGTTTGCTAACAATGTTAGTAATTCTGAATCTAACATTGTGATTTTATCTCTGATTGCTGATAAATCGAGTTTTTCCATGTTTAAGCCCTATACCGTTATGTCATGCCATCATAAATAAAAAAGCCTCCAATTTTGGAGGCTATTGTCGTTCTTACTTTTCTTTCTGAAATGACAAAGCCTCTTAATGAAAGAGTAGAAAGAAAAAGAAGAAAGGCAAATGTGAATGTTTTTTCATTATATTGATTGGTAAATTATTTAACATATCGCTATCAAACATGATGATGTGAATAGAGTCAAGAAAAATACAATAAAAAGCGCATCACGAGGATGCGCAGAGGCGTTTTGAGTCAGTGATTTATTCTAATTTTTAATCTTGCTTTACTATTTACATTTCATCGACAAGTAAATTCTCTTCTTTCAGGCTGTTATCAGCCCGACGAGATTCGTTTTTATGCTGAACTTTGTTTAATTGACGTTCAAGTTTTGCGAGTAATTCATTAATTGCAACATACATATCAGTGTGTTGTGCATTAGCGACCAATTGCCCATTTGGTGTATGAATGCTGGCATCAACACTAAAACCTTTAGGATCTTTCGTAAGAATAATATGAGGATTGATTAAATTCACCTGCCATTTATTGAGTTTAGTTAGACGGCTTTCAATGTGTTCACGTAGTGCTGGGGTAATTTCCATTTGTTTGCTAGTAATATTTATAATCATATAGTTACCTCTTTATTACTCCGTCTTCGATAACTTCAGAATATCGTGATACACAATTTAAAACATGATCAAAATCACTTTTTGTTAGATGTATGTGTAACTAGTAATAGAAACGTGACAAATGATAAATAGCTGAAAAAGACCGCTTGTTAAGTTGCATTTATTCAGTCATATTAGGAAGGTTGGGCTGATGAAAAGCAAAGACAATTTAGCTAGAAAAGAATAAAAAAACAGCAGCGATAAGCTGCTGTTTTTGATGGTGATGTTTTTGTTAGGCTGGATTGGCTGCAATTAGTGAAGCTACTTTTTCTGCTTCTTGCGTCAGACCTAATTCTTTATAAGCGTTTTCCATATAGACAAGCGCGTCACGAGTAGCTTGTGTGTCAGGATAATCGCGCATCATTTGCTCTACTCTATTAATAACCGCGACATAAGCCCCTCGTTTAGTATAGAATTTTGCAACAGAAAGCTCATACTTCGCTAAACGGTTTTTAAGAAAGACTAGGCGTTTGGTTGCATCGGCGACATAAAGGCTGTCTGGATAGTAACGAACTAATTGACTAAAATCTTTAAATGCCACGATGGCATGTTGAGGATCACGGTCTGAACGATCAATACCAAAGAATCCTTGTAATGCACTATCATCTAATGCTTGAGCTGTTAAGCCTCGCATATAAAGAACATAGTCGATATTAGGATGGGTTGGGTTTAATCGCATAAAACGGTCGATTGCAGAAATCGCCATTGGTAGTTCCGCTGATTTATAATAAGCATAAATCAGATCGAGTTGAACTTGTTGCGAGTAAGGGCCAAAAGGATAGCGATTATCGAGAGACTCTAATTGTTTGATAGCCGCTCCATAATTGCCATCTAGCAATTTTTCCTGACTGGTTGAGTAAAGCTCAGAAGGCGACATATCGGCAGTAACGTCTTTGTCTGAACTCGAACAGCCAGCAAGTAACAGGCTTACAGTGGCCGCTGCCACCAGGTATTTAATGCGTCTCATCACGTATTGATTATCCTCTGAATAGGTTTGGGGAGTCTCTCCGTGAAGCTCCCCTGAAATCGGTTACACTATAACTCATTTTAAATGAAACGGCTGTGCCGTCAAAACACTAACTTAATTAATAGAAAATTATTTATGTCTCAACAAATACGACTTAATGCTACAGTCGCAGATTCACAGCTGGGTCAACGCTTAGATCAGGCTTTGGCCGAAATGTTCCCTGATTATTCAAGATCTCGTATAAAAGAGTGGATCTTAGACAATAGAGTGCAGGTTAACGATAAAATCATCAATAAGCCAAAAGAAAAAATGCTTGGCGGTGAAAAAATTGAAGTCGATGCCTTAATTGAAGAGGAAGTTCGCTGGGAGCCTCAGAATATTCCGTTAAATATCGTTTATGAAGATGACGATATTTTAGTTATCAATAAGCCAAGAGATCTCGTTGTTCATCCTGGTGCGGGTAATCCTGATGGCACCGTATTAAATGCATTACTTTATCGCTATCCAGAGATTGCTAATGTACCTCGTGCGGGTATTGTCCATCGATTGGATAAAGATACAACAGGTTTAATGGTTGTTGCAAAAACAGTTCCTGCTCAAACGCATTTAGTTGAAGCTTTACAACGTCGTGAAATCACGCGTGAGTATGAAGCGGTTGCAACAGGAAGAATGACTGCGGGAGGATTAGTGAATGAACCTATTTCTCGACATCCAACTAAACGGACACATATGGCTGTGCACCCAATGGGTAAACCAGCAGTAACACATTATCGTGTTATGGAGCATTTCCGTGCTCATACACGTTTGCGTTTACGTTTAGAAACCGGTCGTACTCACCAAATTCGTGTTCATATGGCTCATATTCACCATGCTTTAATCGGTGATCAGCTTTATGCAGGAAGACCTCGTCCTTTAAAAGGGGCTTCAGATGAATTACGTGAAACGTTACGCTTATTTGATAGACAAGCGCTACATGCAACGATGCTACGTCTTTATCATCCAATAACAGGTATTGAAATGGAATGGCATGCACCATTGCCTGATGATATGGTTAAGCTTATCGATGTGCTAAAAGCTGACGTTGAACAGTTTAAAGATGAAATGGATTGGTAAATGACTTCATTGATTTTTCCAGATTGGCCACAACCTGAAAATATTGGGTCTTGCAGTACCTTGAGAGAAGGTGGGATTAGTCTACCGCCTTATAACAGCCTCAATTTAGGTACTCATGTTGGTGATAAATTGTCTGATGTTGAAGAAAATAGACGCAGACTTTGCCAGCAAGCTCAATTGCCTGAAATGCCACTATGGCTTGAACAAGTTCATGGTACTCATGTTGTTACGCTAAATACTGAGAAAAATGATGAAATACAAGGTGATGCCCTTTACACCTCTACCGTGAAAAAAGTTTGCGCAATTATGACGGCAGATTGTTTGCCAGTCCTTTTTACAACTGTTGATGGAACAGAAGTTGGCGCCGCTCATGGTGGATGGCGAGGGCTTTGCCATGGTGTATTACAGAATACACTTGCGCAGTTTAAAGCACCTAAAGATCAAATTATGGCATGGTTAGGGCCAGCAATTGGACCAACTGCTTTTGAGGTTGGTGCAGAAGTCCGTTTGGCGTTTATAGAGAAAAATATTGCCTTTGAATCTGCATTTATTCCCCATAATGGTAAATATTTAGCTAATATTTATATGTTAGCGAGAATAATCTTACAGGAAAGTGGAATAACTCAGATTTATGGTGGCGATTTTTGTACTGTAACTGATCCATCGCGCTTCTTTTCTTATAGACGAGAGCATGTAACTGGGCGAATGGCATCATTAATCTGGATTAAATAAACTTCCTCTCAACGTTTTTTCTCACTTATCTCAAATATTGATGAATATTTTTGCTCAAAATTTTTATTTTGAGCTTGAATATTGTCAAAATGACCTCATCTATTCTCCAGTTACGAATTTTACTTTAAATTTTACTTGGAGGTGTTATGCGTCTGGATAAATTAACCAACAAATTCCAGCAAGCTCTCGCAGACGCCCAGTCATTGGCACTTGGGAACGATAATCAATTTATAGAACCCATACATTTACTGAGTGCGTTATTTAATCAACAAGGTGGCTCAATTCGCCCTCTATTAACATCCGTAGGTGTTAATGCATCGCAATTTAATGAGCGAATTAATGATGCTTTGTCTCGATTACCTAAAGTCGAAGGTGCTGGTGGAGAGGTTCATCCCTCAAATGATTTAATTAAGCACCTTAACTTGTGCGATAAATTGGCACAGAAAAAAGGTGACGAATTTATTTCGTCAGAGCTCTTTCTTTTAGCTGCTATGGAAACCGGTGGGCAAGTTGCTGATATGCTAAAAGCTGCCGGAGCGAATAAAGCAAGTCTTGAGATAGCGATTGAAAAAATACGTGGTGGAGAAACAGTGAACGATCAAAATGCAGAAGACCAACGTCAGGCATTGAAAAAATATACTGTGGATTTAACGGAAAGAGCAGAACAAGGCAAACTCGATCCTGTTATTGGTCGTGATGAAGAAATAAGAAGAACTATTCAAGTTCTACAACGCCGTACTAAAAACAACCCTGTGCTTATTGGTGAACCAGGGGTTGGTAAAACGGCCATTGTTGAAGGTTTGGCTCAACGTATTGTTAATGGTGAAGTCCCTGAAGGTTTAAAGAATAAGCGTGTACTTTCTTTAGATATGGGCTCGTTATTAGCAGGTGCTAAATACCGTGGTGAATTTGAAGAACGTTTAAAAGCGGTTTTAAATGATTTATCTAAACAGGAAGGCAGTGTCATTCTGTTTATTGATGAATTACATACGATGGTTGGCGCAGGTAAAGCTGACGGTGCTATGGATGCGGGAAATATGTTAAAGCCGGCATTAGCTCGTGGTGAATTACACTGTGTGGGTGCAACAACACTTGATGAATATCGTCAATATATTGAAAAAGATGCGGCATTAGAGCGTCGTTTCCAAAAAGTGTATGTGGCTGAGCCAACTGTAGAAGATACTATTGCTATTTTACGTGGTCTGAAAGAACGTTATGAACTTCATCATCATGTTCAAATTACAGATCCTGCGATTGTTGCGGCTGCGACTTTATCTCATCGTTATATCTCTGACCGTATGTTACCAGATAAAGCGATTGACTTAATTGATGAAGCGGGCGCAAGCCTACGTATGCAGATGGATTCAAAACCAGAAGCATTAGATAGACTTGATAGACGTATTATTCAGCTGAAACTTGAACAACAAGCACTGCAAAAAGAGTCTGATGATGCAAGTAAAAAACGTTTAGAGATGCTAAATGAAGAACTTGCTGAAAAAGAGAAAGAGTATTCTGCTTTAGAAGAAGAGTGGAAAGCAGAAAAAGCAGAACTTACTGGCACTCAACATATTAAATCTGAATTAGAGCAGGCTCGTATTGCATTAGAACAAGCTCGCCGTAGCGGTGATTTGGCGAAAATGTCAGAGATCCAATATGGACAAATCCCGACGTTAGAAAAACAGCTTGCTGAAGCTAATAAAGCTGAAGATAAACATATGAAGCTGTTACGTAATAAAGTCACTGATGCTGAAATTGCTGAAATCTTGGCTCGTTGGACAGGTATTCCTGTATCTAGAATGCTAGAAGGGGAACGTGAAAAACTGCTAAGAATGGAACAAGAGCTACATAGACGTGTTATTGGTCAAGCTGAGGCTGTGAGTGCAGTATCTAATGCTATTCGTCGTAGCCGTGCTGGATTATCTGATCCTAATCGTCCAATTGGTTCATTCTTATTCTTAGGACCTACTGGGGTAGGTAAGACTGAGTTGTGTAAAGCATTAGCGAACTTCTTGTTTGATAGTGATGATGCAATGGTTCGTATCGATATGTCTGAATTTATGGAAAAACACTCCGTTTCTCGTTTAGTGGGTGCACCTCCAGGATATGTTGGTTACGAAGAAGGTGGATATTTAACAGAAGCCGTTCGCCGTCGCCCTTATTCAGTCATTTTATTAGATGAAGTTGAAAAAGCGCATCCAGACGTATTCAATATTTTATTACAAGTATTGGATGATGGTCGTTTAACGGATGGACAAGGCAGAACAGTAGATTTTCGTAATACAGTTGTGATTATGACATCGAACTTGGGGTCTGATTTAATTCAAGAACGCTTCGGGACAATTGATTATCCTGAAATGAAAAACATTGTGATGGATGTTGTTGGCCATCATTTCAGACCAGAGTTTATCAACCGTATTGATGAAGTTGTGGTATTCCACCCATTAGGTAAAGAAAACATTGCAGCGATTGCACAAATTCAATTGCGTCGTTTATACCAGCGTTTAGAAGAGCGTGGTTATCACGTTACTATCACTGGGGCTGCATTAGAGAAATTGAGTGAAGTTGGATTCGATCCAATTTATGGTGCTCGTCCATTAAAACGGGCTATCCAGCAAGAGGTTGAAAATCCATTAGCTCAAGATATTTTGTCTGGCAAATTATTACCGGGCAAAGAGATTATCTTAGATTTAGATGACAATAAGATAATCGCGAAGCAGTAATAGATA
>NZ_JAEHQE010000015.1:0-108978 GCF_016238545.1 Proteus sp. PR00208
GTTTAATTTAAAAGGCTTACCATCTTGCGTAAGATGAATGCCTAAATCTGGAATATTGGTTTGTAGCGCAGCTTCATCAAACTGTGTTTTAGGACCAATAATAGAAAGCCCTAAATCCCAACCTTTTAAATTTGGATCACAGACCAATCGATAATTCACCGATTCGGTATAGTTAATGCCATCTACTTTGTGAATACCTACGTTGTGTCCAAAGTAAACATCAATCAGTTCGTTATTACTAATGACACAAGGAGGGGGTACTAATAAGGTGCCAAATAATTTCATATTAGGTGCGTCTGCACTCATAACAGAATAAGAATTCAGTAATGCGATCAGACATAGGTACTTTAATTTATTCATCTTCTGACCTCTTACTGATAATCCACATGCAGTGTGCCACTTGCGACAAAATCACCACCCACTAAGGTTTCATTCTGATCACGAACAGGAACAGCTTCTAATTCAGGTAAGTTGGGATAGGTAAAATTCACCGCCTTACCTAAATCTAATAAGTTTCCCTGATACAGAATACGCACCCCTAATCCCGTAATATTTGTTTGTAGCGCATTTGAATCGAACCCTGTTGCGCTACCCGTAACATAAACTTTCATGGCATTGGTTGGCATTTTTTGGCAAGTCGCGGTGTAGTGGACAGGCTCTTTATAACGAACACCATCAATACGTGTACTCATCACCTCACCAAAATTAACTTCGATCATTTTGCCGTCATTAATTAAGCAAGGCGGTGGCGCAATGACATTCCCTGAAATATTGATATAAACAATTCCTGGAATAACATCTTTCACCGCTCTAGCGGGTAAATTCGCAACAGCAGTAAAACTTAGGCCTCCAGTAAACGTTGCCAAAATAAGAATCAACACTGCTTTGCTTGGGCTAAACCGCTGTTCCATTTTCATAAAATAGACCTATTTAGTTTCCTGCTGATGTTTCTGTAACTTTGCATTCATTGCCATTACAGGTGAATTTCATCTGTGGTCTTCCACCGTAATCATTGATGTAACTGAGTACAGGTGATGAGCCAAACGCAGAAGTATGCAGATTTATCGTTCCTGTGCTTTTAGGGGCAATCATGATTGGTTCAAAACCATCTAGGCTTTTTCCTTGCAATCCTGTTAACCCATCCACTAATGTCACGTAATAAGGTGTTGGGTTATTCACTTCATAGCGATCACCTTTCTTTATTAAGGTGATTTTTTCCTGCCAAGGATGGGTGAGATCCGTTTGTGTGGCGTAAATCGATGCTGGGCGATAAAAAAGTTTAATGCGCGTTTGTAGTGCAATTTGCAGTACATTAGGTTTATCGCTACGTGGTGGAATTTCACGCAAGTTAAAATAGAAAACGCTTTCTCTATCTTGTGGTAATTTGGCAATATCAGGTAATGACTGCACTTTTACTTGGCTTTTATCGCCCGGCTCAATACGCTGAATAGGAGGCAAAACTAATAATGGGCTGTCAATACGTTCTCCATTTTCATTTTCCATCCAGCCCTGAGCTAAATAAGGCAACTCTTTATTCTGATTACTGACATTTAAGCTAATAGACTTATCGGCACCATTAAAAATGACACGCGTCCTATCTAAAGCAATCGCAGCAAGAGCTTGGCTAGTAAAGACCATTCCAGTCAATAAAGTGGTTGTTACAATGAATAAGCGCTTTGATAACATCATTTTAAATTACTCTTTTTATCTGAAATTATTTTTATCTTTCCCTTTTTTCCTAACCTTATTGCGTGATTAGTTGAGGTTTAGGTAAGGGCTCTGTTCTTTGATTGATTGTTGAAGGTGTTGCGTCACCATCACTACAAGTCAGTAATAATGAAGACATAAATAATCCTTCAACTAATGTTGGAATACGGACTTTGCACTGCTCTTGACCATTCCAACGAACACTCAATAGATCATCACTGTTAATCCCCGTCAGATAGACATTCCCACCATCATTGACAATACCAAGCTCACGCCCCTTCTCGGTTGTAACACTGGCACCAAATGGTGGATAAGTTCCATCTTGTAAGCGAATGACAGCCATGGCTTTTTGTCCCGAGACCACATCAAAGTGGCGGTAGCCTATTGCGCCTTCTGTTAGGGTTAGCTGTTGAATTGAGCGTAATGCTTCAGCGTTATCTGGCATCTGATCAAGGTCGATGCTGGCACTACTGCGATAATAATCATTGATATCAGGCAGTACTGCTTTACCAAAAGCATTGGTACGCGTAATAGCGCCGATGCTTTTCACTGGAACATCTGAAATACCATCTGTATCAACAAGTAAACGAGTACTACCCGTACGACTTGTTCGGTGTAATGCACCACCTTTTGGTGTTAATGTTGCCCCACCTTGTAGTGATAATGTGGCTGATGTGTATTCACCATTAATATGGCTCGCACTAGCAGTGACCAATGCAGCATCAGCGTAATGCATGAGATAGGCATCTGCGGATGGTTTACCGTTACTGCTTAAACCAGCACCAACTCGATAGCTACTATTGTCATCAATACGATCGTAATAGCTGACATTATGTGAATTACCGTGTTTATTAATCACCGTGTTGTAGCTAATAGTTGCGCGATCGCTCCAAGGCATACTGACATTCATATAAACGCCATTATCATTGGTGCCATTGAATTTATTGCGAAACGCCGACAGACTGAGGTTGATATTTTTAAAGCTACCAATATCCATCGTTTTGGCTAATGACAAGTTATAGTTATCGTTATTAGGCTTATTCCAATAAGTCTGATGGCTATAGTTTAAGTAAGCACTCAATCCCCATTCAGGGAACTGCTTACTAAACATAATGGTATAAAGCTCTTTATTATTATCTTCTTCACCACCACGATAACGGCGATCTAAATATTGGTTCATACTCATAAAGTCACGTTCAGAGAAGCGATAGCCTGCGAATGTCACTTGGCTATTTATTTGTTCAAAACGTTTTGAGTAACTGACGCGATAAGAGCCCCCGTGATAACGCTTGTCATCACTTGGAATTTTTGCCCAAGAATGTGTCGCATCAAAAGAGATAGCACCCAGTGCCATTAGGTCACGACCAATACCCGCAGAAACCGAGTTATAATCGCCCGATACTAATGAACCGCCATAAAGTGACCAACCATTACTGATCCCCCATGAGAATTCACCCATACCAAAAATAGGGCCTTCAGTATTACGGTTCATATCCGACGGTTTACCCGCAGATAATTTATATTGCACTCGGCCGGGGCGTGTTAAATAAGGAATACTTGCCGTATCCATTTGGAATTCTTGAACAGATCCATCTTGTTCTTCAACACGTACATCTAATTTACCACTCACTGCATCATTGATGTCTTGAATGCGAAACGGTCCTGGAGCAACCTGAGTTTCATAGATCACACGGCCTTGCTGGCTAATCGTCACTTTCGCATTCGTTTTTGCCACACCCGTTACTTCAGGGGCATATCCCCTTAAGTTAGGTGGCAGCATATTGTCATCCGTAGACAAGTTAACCCCAGTAAAACGGAAGTTATCGAAAATGTCAGAACGAGAGTAAGTTTCCCCCATCACAAGGCGAGCCCCTAATTGCGTGATGGCTCTATAAAGATAAAGCTGGTTCCATTTCCAACTATTTTCAGTACTATCAGGAAGACCTGTTGTATGCTGGTAACTTGCTTGCCAATCGGCACGGAAACGCCAAACACCAAGGTTCGCTCCCACGGTTCCTAAGCCTGTAACTTGTTGACGCTGTTTTCCTTTAGCAGGATCTGTCACGTTAGCATTGACGTTATAGTCAAAAAGCACACCTGAGATACCGTGATCCCAACGAGAAGGTGGATCCCAGTTTGGCGCTGAATATTCAAGATACGCTTGAGGAATAGTAAGAATAAGATTGCCATTTCCCAGACTTGCATTTACCGTCATTCCGGGAATAGAAGAGATATCAAGACAGCTTCCGTTATCTTGATATTTAACTTTTTCAGCCCATTCAGGTTTGAGCCCTATTTGATGAATCAATTCTGGCGGTAAGCAAGCTTCGCTACCTTTAGGATCATTGGCTGGTACAACATAGCTAATGTTATAGAGTTCAGGGAGTTCATTATTATTCACACGAACAACAAACTCATATCGGCCGGGCATAATATAGCCAGCACGAGAGAAATCTGATAAGTCGATATTTTGCTTATCTTTTAGATCTAAAATATCGGCATTAAATTCAATATCACTATTTGCTAAAGCTGAACTTGAAATACTGGAAGCGCCAGTAAGAATTAAATAGATCAGTACAGCAACAGGCCGAATAGTATGTTGTTTTTTCTTTTTTTCCGTCCCTAAACCAACGGTTTTGAATGTTCTAACCATAAGTTATCCAACCCGATCCATTTAATAGTATTCCAGCTTAAATCGCAGCGTTGTTCGGTAATTTCCAGCTTTTGGTATTTCGTTATTTTTGACTATTCGCGCTTGGTAAAGTAACGCCATTGATTTGGAGTCAATACCTACTGGGGGTAATGGCTTACCGGGGATGGCTCGCCTACCGTAACGATCAGCTATCGCTAATGACGCGCCTCTCGCTTCACCAGAAAGTGCAAAATTACCATTCTCGTTAGAGGGACCTTCAAACGTTGCAATAAAACGAGGGTTGTCCGCTTCCTGACCTTTTTGTTCAATTAGCGTACATTCCGTTAATCTGATAGAAAAATACTCAATAGGTCCTTGCCCTTCAGTCACTAGCATTGGAATAGAAACCGTTGTCAGTGGAATAACTTGTTCTCCACTTCCTGCTGCAATCGTGCAAGATGGTTCTAAGATCGAGCCTGAAAGATTAAGTACCCCAAATCGCTGATGCATGTTTTTATCTTGTTTTACATCACTCGCTTCTGCTGTTGTTATCAGTAAGCTGGCAATAAGGCATAGCCATAGTGGTGTCATCTTGCGATTCATATTTTTCTCCGTAAGAAAAAAATCGTTAAAAATAGACACAGGAAATAAAGCACTGTACATCCTTGTACTGTGCTTATTTTTTCTTACTGATAAGTCAGTGCGAAAGTTGCGATTGCAGTGAAGTCACCTGGAACGGCAGCTTCTGCTGAAGAACCTTGTAAGTAAGCAGCAAAGTTCAGATCGTTATTACCATCACGTAATGTTTGAGCAGCACTTGGTGTGCCTAATTTGATTTGTTTGCCACCTGCATCAGTGATAACAACAGCAGCATTTTTAGCGATACCTTCAATACCTAAAGAACCTGCTAAGATGTTTGCATCTTCTGAACCAGTGAAGGTTGTTTGAACAGTTTTATAAGTTTCTGTTGTGCAATTCTCTAAAGTGATTTTAAAATCACGAGAATTACTACGACCACCATCTTTTAATGAAGCAGTAGAAATTTGACCTAATGGAACAGTTTGATTTTCTGAATCAGGATGAATAGAACAAGGTGCATCAATAATTGAACCAACAAATTTAACGGTACCGTGACCTTGATCAGCAGCAAAAGCAGAACCTGCAGCAACAGTTAAACCTAAGCCAAGAACTAACGCTAATTTATTTAATTTCATCTTTTTGTTTCCTAAAATATAAAGGACGAAGACATTAAAAATAATAAATTCATTAGGATTGAATTATTCCTAATTGAATGACTCACTTATTGAGTTTTTGAATTTTGGTATACTTGTGCCCATCCAAAACGAAATTAAATATCGTTAGAAACAAAACAAAATACACCAAATTGTTTTGTTAAAAATTTTCATCTCGAAATTAAACACATTTAGATAATCAAACTTTAAATATCGAAAAAAGAGTTTATAATTCTGGGTGCAAATACTATAATTTGTGAAAAAAGTAAAAAAAATTATTTCTGGATTTTAAACAAAGTAACCAATCATGTTTGTTTTTTAAAATAATGATAAATATCAATATGTTAAATAAATGAAGATAAGTGATTAACATTAAATTTGACTTAAGTGAGAAGCCAGAGAATAATAGTAAACAATTTGGTGTATTCTGTTTATTTCTCTAAAGATAACCAAATTCCTATCCATACTCATTTTTCGCTTTTTCAATCAATCACTTTCATTTTCTAAAAATAAATAAACTTTCAATAAACTTGTTTAAAATGAACAAGTAAAAGTGTAAGCATAAAAAAAATACAACTCTTTATTGATGCATATTACTTGTTATAGTGATGCATCAATTGACTTTTGTTCCTTGTTATCTCATTGAAAAGGTTATGAAAATGAAGCAGCGCAAGTTTCTTACACGTTTTGAGATCAATTCTATTTTGAAGCAAGCAAAGGAAGGACGGTATCCAGAAAGAGATTACTGTATGTTTTTAATGTGTTTTTTACATGGGTTTCGCGTGAGTGAACTATGTAATTTAACCTTAAGCGATATTGATTTAGAAAGTCGAATACTCTATGTCAGACGCTTAAAAGGCGGTTTATCAACAACACAACCGATTATCGAAGAGGAGTATGAAGCGTTAGTTAACTGGTTGAAAAAAAGGGAAACATGGAGAGAGGCTGACTCAGAATGGGTCTTTTTATCCCAAAAAACAGGTCCAATTTCTCGTCAACAAGTGTATGGATTACTTCGCCGTTTAGGTAAAGATGCTAATGTATCCATAGCCCCTCATCCCCATATGTTACGCCATGCATGTGGCTATGCACTCGCTGATTTAGGTAGAGATACTCGTTTAATTCAAGATTATTTAGGACATCGTAATATTTCACATACTGTTATCTATACCGCAAGTAATTCAAAACGTTTTGTTCACATTTGGGACGCAAGAAATTAACAATATTTATTTAATTAATATATTCTCTAAGAATTAATACACTAAATAGAGTAGGCTATATTTTTTCAATAAGAATACAGTTAATTTTAATATAACTAAGAAAATTAGGAATTGTTTTATATTAAATAAATAATCACGATTGCAGGTATTAATAATTTATTAATAATCGTTTTCTAATTAAAGAATAACCCAATATCATTATTCTTTTTTTGATTATCTTTATTGGAAGGCAATAAATTTAATATCAGTCTTTATTTATTAATAATATTAAACATTATTTGTTTGATTTTTGATCAAGAAATAAGGGTCTTATTTAAAGAAAATATCTATTCTTAAAAATTTTATTCATTTGCATTCCATGCACACGCTTTCATATCTCACTATCCCCAACGTTATCGTTTGGGGATAGTTATTAATTTCCTTAAAAAATACAATTATCCTTTTACACAAACAACCTGTCGTAGTGTATGAACAACCTCAACAAGTGATAACTGAGCCTTCATAACAGCATCAATATCCTTATAAGCCATCGGAATTTCATCAATCACATCTTCATCTTTTCGACATTCCACATGTGCTGTTGCTCGAATTTGGTCTTCAACACTAAAAGCTTTTTTCGCTGCTGTTCGGCTCATTACGCGTCCTGCGCCATGACTACATGAACAGAAACTTTCGGCATTTCCTTTTCCTCTTACAATAAAGCTCTTAGCGCCCATTGAACCAGGGATGATCCCCATTTCACCTTTCTGAGCTGAAACGGCTCCTTTTCGAGTCACCAGTACTTCTTCGCCAAAGTGCATTTCCTTTTGTACATAGTTATGGTGGCAGTTCACCGCCTGTTGCTGTGTCGTAAAAGGTTTAGTTATTTGTGTCGATAATGCCGCCAACACGCGTTCCATCATAATTTCACGATTATGTCGGGCAAAATCCTGTGCCCATTCTACGGCTTCTATATAGTCATCATAGAAAAGCGTTCCTTCTTTTAAGTACGCTAAGTTTTTATCAGGCAAATTAGCGATATGTTCCCTCATATCTTCTTGTGCCATTTGTATAAATAACGTACCGATAGCATTACCAACACCACGAGAGCCACTATGTAGCATTACCCAAACATTATCTGATTCATCAAGACACAATTCGATAAAGTGGTTTCCTGTTCCTAATGTACCAAGGTGACGATAGTTATTCGTATTTCGTAAACGTGGGTACTTATCGGTTAAAACCTTAAAACGCCCTTCAAGTTGTTGCCAATGTTGATCAACAAGTTTAGGTGGGTTCTTCCATGAACCACGATCATTCCCTGATTGATAACTTGTTCTTCCATGAGGTACTGCTCTTTCTATTGCCGTTCTTATGGCAAATAAATTATCTGGTAGATCATTTGCGTGTAATGATGTTTTCACCGCAATCATTCCACACCCAATATCCACACCAACAGCAGCCGGAATAATCGCGCCTTTTGTTGGAATAACACTCCCGATTGTTGAACCTTTCCCTAAGTGAACATCTGGCATTACCGCCATATGTTTGAAAATAAAAGGCATCTTCGCGGTATTAATAAGTTGTTTTAGAGCATCTGCTTCAACAGGTACACCATTTGTCCACATTTTGATTTCAGCAGTTCCTGCTTCTTTTACTATTTGATGATCCAATATCATGCCTGTGCTCCTTTAATTTGTACTAACCCGTTTAATACTTGGTCTAAACCGCCATAAACGGAAATCTTATCAATACGTTCTGCAATACGTTCTACGGTTTCTAGCTCTTTTAATCGTAAGGCTACTGGATTGTTTTCCATCACTTTTGCCGTATTTAATAAAGAACGCGTTGCGGATGTCTCTTCTCTTCGACGAATAACATTAGCCTGTGCTGATTTTTCTGCCTCAACCACTTGCGCTAAAATCGTTTTCATTTCGCCTGGTAAAACAATATCTTTTACCCCTAATGAAGCCACTTCAATACCATATCCTTTAGTCACTTCACTGATTTTTTCACTCACTAAGGTGTCAATCAGCGTTTTATTCTCTAATAATTCATCTAATGTTCTTGTTCCTACGGCTTCGCGTAACGCAAACTGCAACTCTTTATATAAGAATTCAAGAGGTGAACTCAGTAATTGGTACGCTGAAAGCACATCGCTATAACGCCAACTTGCTGACAAATTAATGCGTAATGTTACTTTATCTTTCGTTAAGATCTCTTGACCACTCACATCGAGTGTTTGTAAGCGCATATCAACAACCTCAACATCAACTTTGTGCTGATAACGCCAATAGCCTTTTAATCCCGGTGGCAATAGTGATTGAACTTCACCATCAACACGGATAATGCCAGCATGCCATGTCGGAATATCCACACTTAATACACCTTCACTGCCTTTTACAGTTTGGTTACGTAATTTTGGATGCTGCAATTTTTTAACCAAAGTTGGCGAAACTTCCAATTCATTTGCTGACAACACTTCCATTGAGCGTTGTGCATAATTCCAATAGAGACGGCGAGTACTCGGCGCTAAGATCTCTTTGAGTGAGCCATTTTCATAGAGTAAGCCAATCTCTTCATCAGATAGCACAATATCAAAACAATATTCACTCACCCATTCTGGATGATATTGGCGTAAAAACTCGGCTTTCTCTTTTTCAATTGCAGGGCCGTTTAACTCCACCAGCTCAACACTTAATTGGCGACGAAGATCGAAAAATTTATGCTCACCAGCTACAAGGACGTCAATATACTCATCATCCTTCTTTAATAAACCCAGCTGTCCTTGTTTCACTTTTATTGTTGTTCTTATCATCATTGCTTCCTTTTGCTCTTCTTTATTATTAGCTTTCTTTTATTACCATTTTTATCGTGACTTGCTTTCCACGAACAAACTTGGCGAAATCGAAGGGAAAACAAGAGAGGAACGTTACTTTGTTTGTCTCTTCTTCTGCCTTCAATCCAGCGTAGTTGCTGGTGGATAAGCAAGGTGACGGTACTGCTGTCACAACGATTTTCTATCTTTAATTTTACATTTGGATTTGTAATGGTTTTTGGTGTCAGGAATCGAACCTGAAAATAACCCTCTTCACCTACAGAGTCCCGATGTGGAGGAACACATTTAGATAACACCACAGAGTGTTCTTTATGTGCCTACCAGATTTAAAATCTGCTCAAGACACTTATAATATTGCGAGGATCGTGCCAAGTTTTTAAATCTCACTAAAAATATTTTTAATTCATTGTTTTTATTTGAAAAAATACTTTTAACGTAATTTTTAAATATTTAGCCATTGAATTAAAAATGATAAAAACCTATCTTTTTATCTATACATTTATAAATATAGATAAAAAATAAGTAGGGATAACTTAATGAAACGCAAAGTGGTGATTGGTGTTTTAGGCACAACATTAGATAAACGAGGTAAAAGTCATAAAAGATGGAACTCATGGCGCCCAACAATTTCGATTTGCCATCAAAAAGATTTCCCCGTTAGTCGATTGGTCATGATCCATCAACCTAATGATTCAATGTTAGCGTCAAAAATCACTGAAGATATTCATACTGTCTCCCCTGACACAGAGGTATTACCTTACGAAATTGATATTTGTGATCCTTGGGATCTAGAAGAGGTTTATAGTCACTTTCTTGATTTTGCAGTAAATTACCCATTTGATACTGAAAATGAAGAATATTATGTACATATCACAACAGGTACGCACATTGCCCAGATTTGCTGGTTCCTCCTGACTGAAGCCCATTACTTACCTGCAAAACTATTACAAACCTCTCCTTCTTCTAAAATAGAAAATGAAGATGGCATCAAAACAGTACAATCATCCACAGGTAGTTATGCTGTTATTGATCTCGATTTAAGCCGTTATACAAAACTAACGAGCCGATTTGAGCATTACCATAATGAGTCCCTCTCTTTCTTAAAATCGGGGATCGCCACACGTAATGAACGTTTTAATACTTTAATTGCTCAAATTGAACGTGTTGCATTGCGCTCCGTTGCGCCTATTTTATTAACAGGCCCTACAGGCGCTGGGAAATCATTCCTTGCTCAGCGTATTTATGAATTACGACAGTCTCGCCATTTTGTAAAAGGTCGTTTTATTGCTGTTAACTGTGCCACTTTGCGTGGTGACAATGCGATGTCCACTTTATTTGGGCATGTAAAAGGGGCATTTACAGGTGCATTACAAACCAGACAAGGATTATTAAGAGAAGCCGATAAAGGGATTTTATTTCTTGATGAAATTGCAGAGTTAGGACTTGATGAGCAAGCCATGTTGCTTAAAGCGATAGAAGAGAAATCTTTTTATCCCTATGGCTCAGATACTGAGGTACAAAGTGATTTTCAGCTGATCGCAGGAACGCATCGTGATATGGACAAGCAAATTGCGAAAGGACTTTTCCGTGAAGATCTCTATGCAAGGATCAACTTATGGTCATTTTCATTACCGGGTTTAGCCGATCGTAAAGAGGATATTGAGCCTAATATCGATTATGAATTGCATCACTTTGCAAAGCTTTATCAAAAGGCAATCCGTTTTAACGCTGATGCAAAATCACACTATATTCGATTTGCAACATCTGAACAGGCATTATGGCGTGGTAATTTCCGTGAACTTAGTGCTAGTATAACGCGAATGGCAACACTTGCCGAAAATGGTCGTATTACCCTTCCTCTTGTTGATGAAGAAATTAATCGTTTAAAACAAAATTGGGGAGTTGCTTCCTCTTCTTTATTTAATAGCACTGATATTGATCTTTTCGATCTTAGCCAACTGAATACCGTTATCAAAACGTGTCAGCAATCATCAACACTCTCAGAAGCCGGTAGAAAACTTTTCGCAGTATCAAGACAAAATAAAAAACAACCCAACGATGCCGATCGCCTACGTAAGTATCTTGCGAAATTCGATTTAAGTTGGGAACAAATTCGACATGGAGAATAATATTTCATTATGGAGCTCACTTTTTTAGGCACTAACGCAGGCGTTCCTTCTAAAGATCGCAATGTCACCAGTATGGTGCTCGATTTACAAAATAAACAAAAAAGTATGTGGATGTTTGATTGTGGTGAAGCGACACAACATCAAATATTGCATACCCGCGTGAAACTACCGCGTTTAAATAAAATTTTTATTACCCACTTACATGGCGATCATATTTTTGGTTTACCGGGATTACTTTGTAGTCGCTCAATGGGTGGAACGGAAACACTTTTAACAGTATATGGTCCTACGGGTATAAAAGCCTTTATAGAAACGTCGCTAACATTAAGCCAATCCTATTTAACTTACCCTATTAATATTGTTGAAATTGACAAAGCGGGTTTTCTTTTTGAAGAAGAAGGTATGAAAGTCAGTTGTGAGGCATTGTCTCACCCCGTACCTTGTTTTGGTTACCGCTTAGAAGAAGAAAACAAACCAGGTAAGTTAGATGCAGAAAAACTGAAAGCGGAAAATATTCCAGCAGGCTCTTGGTTACAAGACTTAAAGCAAGGCAAAACTATAACATTACCAGATGGACGAACAATTGATGGTAAAGACTATATTGGTGATGAAATAGAAGGTCGTTGTATTGCTATTTTTGGGGATACTCAACCTACACCTAATGCATTAAAGCTGGCTAATAATGCCGATGTTATTGTTCATGAAGCAACGTTTAAGCATGAAATGGCAGAGCAAGCAAATAGTCGCGGGCATTCAACAACTGTGCAAGCGGCAACATTAGCAAAAGAGGCTAATGCTAAAAAGCTGATTATTACTCATATTAGTAGCCGTTATTTACCCGAAGACTGCATTGAGTTACTCAATGAAAGCCAACAGATCTTTAGCCATACTGAAATGGCTTCTGATTTTGAGGTATTTAAGTTGTAATGGCATTTTCGCTAAATAACAATGGCGGCATGATGTCGCCATTTCGCTATTCACAAATCATCCAACCATTGATTTAAACTTCTTTAATTATCCTTCAATAGCGCGGTACGTTTTATCTTTCCATCTTGCAAAATAAAATTCACTTTGCCATCCCAAAATTCCGCCAAAAAAACATCTTCTGGTTTATCAATATGTTGATTTTTCATCTCATCTTGTAGCCACACTTCGTCTTTTTCTATTTGCGCTAATTCTGATGTTCGAATAACTCCGTCTTTCATGACAATAATCGAAGGCATTTTTGCACCATCACATACCACCGTGATTTGTCCATCAGGTTCAATCTGGGCGTAATTGACTTCCTGATATGAATGAATACCTTGAGCATGAAGACGAGACGTGATGTTAAGAATGTCTATTTTATTTTTTTTCTCCATGATGTTTTCCATAATAAACTCTCCCTTCTTGATAATAGGAATAGGATTACCAATGGTCACTGCACGGAAAAAATTGAAATGTTTGCTGATATAATTAAGCAAAGAGATAAAACAGACACCAATTAAGAAGACGATAATATATTGATAAAGAGGGATCGCATCGGTATAAATTACCCCACCCATAATGCCACCGAGCACAAAATTACCAATAAAATCAATAGGTGTTAATTGGGAGAGTTGTGTTTTACCCGATAAATTCATATGGGCTAGTATGATAGTAAAACCAATAATAAATTTGATAATAACCAGAAAGTAATATTCCATTTGCGTCTCACATTTCCAATAATTTCTGCACTTATTATAAAGCAGAAAATCTCATCTAGATAAAAATCTAAATTATTTTTACTTTGTTTTTCATGGGATTTGACTAAGAAAAAACACTTAATATACTTAGGTTTGTTGATTTTAAGACTCGCACTATACTTATTAAGATAGTTTTGCCGTAATCTCTTACAATCAACGCAATAGTTTCTCGCCTTTTCTAGTTTTTACGCGGGATATCACTGAATTGTTTTTGAACACATATTTTGGAGAAAAAAATGAATAAAAAACTACTTACTTCATTGGTTCTAGCGGGTCTTGTTACCATTACAGCTGGTTGTGATGATTCATCTAAAAAAGTTGATGAAGGCATTGACAAGGCGAAAGAGACAGCAACTCAAGTCACCGAAACTGCGCAAGATAAAGCGAATGAATTAACTGAACAAGCCAAAGATAAAGCTGCTGACTTGAAAGAAGATGCATCAGCAAAAGCAGATGAATTAACACAACAAGCTCAAGAGCTAAAAGATAAAGCTGAACAAAAAGCAGCTGAGCTAAAAGATGCAAGTGCTGCAAAAGCTGAAGAAGTTAAGCAAAACCTAGAAGCTGAAGGTAACAAATTATCTGAAAAAGCCGCAGAGTTAAAACAAGATGCGAGTAAAACAGCAGATAACCTAATGCAAGAAGCAGGCAACAAAATTGATCAGCTAAAAGGTGATGCTGCAAAAACAAGTGATGATGTAAAACAGCAAGCCCAAGAAACTGAAAACAAAGCACTTGATAAAGCGGATCAATTAACCGATCAAGCGAAACAAAAAATTGATGAGTTAAAAACTGAAAACAAATAATCCGATTTCAGTTTTTTTGATGATTTGTGAGCCAGTAAATTTTTACTGGCTTTTTTTGTTCATAAAAAAGACAAGGGTTGATCGATTAAGCAAAAAATGTAACCATGTTCTCCTTTTTTCAACAGGAGAAACCTATTAAAGTGCGAAAGCACCTATAAACAAAAAACAGCAATAAATTGATTTAATTGTCATTTTCTTCATCTTACGGAAAAAATAATTTGCTTCCGTTCTTTTTATAAAACATCACACTAATTTGATGCTTTATTCAAATTTTCTTATGAACTTTTCTTTTCTGATCACATAGACAATCAGAAAATTGATAGCGAAAAGTCTCTTTCTAGGAAAATAACAAAAAATAGGTTAGCTATGAGTCAACAAAACGATATAACCCCTCAAAAAGTTAGGATGAAAATTAATCCTCCCGTTTTTTATACATCTGCATTATTAATTTTATTGGTCGTTGGCTTCTCTGCATTATTTCCAGAGCTGGCAAATGATAAACTCAGTCATCTTCAGGAAAATCTCTTCACGAATGCGAGTTGGTTCTACATTCTAGCCGTTGCATTGATTTTGCTGAGTGTGACTTATTTAGGGCTTTCTCGATTTGGTGAAATCAAATTAGGCCCTGATCACGCTCGCCCTCACTTTAGTTATTTTGCTTGGTTTGCCATGCTCTTTTCAGCAGGAATGGGGATTGGCTTAATGTTCTTTGGTGTTGCTGAACCTGTTATGCATTATCTGATGCCTCCAACCGGTGAAGCTCAAACCATAGAAGCCGCAAAAGAAGCCATGCGATTAACCTTTTTCCACTGGGGATTACATGCATGGGCAATTTACGCCATTGTCGCTTTGATCTTAGCTTTCTTCTCTTATCGCCATGGTTTACCGTTAACACTGCGTTCTGCACTTTACCCAATTATTGGTGATCGCATACATGGCCCAATTGGTCATGCTGTTGATATTTTCGCTGTTATGGGAACCGTATTTGGTGTCGCAACTTCCCTTGGTTTTGGTGTTCTGCAAGTTAATGCGGGTTTAAACCACCTCTTTAATGTACCTATTAACCCAACGATTCAAGTCGTATTGATTGTTGTGATCACAGGGCTTGCAACCATTTCTGTTGTTTCTGGTTTAGAAAAAGGCATTCGTTTTTTATCTGAACTTAACTTAGGATTGGCGGTTATTCTTCTTTTATTAGTCATTATTCTCGGTCCAACTGTATTGATATTAAAATCATTTGTTGAAAATACAGGGGGATATCTATCCGAAATTGTCAGTAAAACCTTTAATCTTTATGCATACGAACCAAAATCGAGTGATTGGTTAGGGGGATGGACACTGCTTTATTGGGGTTGGTGGCTTTCATGGTCACCATTTGTAGGGATGTTTATCGCCCGTATTTCACGAGGTCGTACTATTCGTGAATTTGTTGTCGGTGTTCTGTTTGTTCCTGCTGGTTTTACTTTACTCTGGATGACCGTTTTTGGTAACACAGCGATTCATTTAATCAAAGATAAAGGGGCAGAAGCACTCGCCAATATCGTACAACAAGATGTGTCATTGGCTTTATTTGAGTTCTTAAATTATTTCCCATTCTCATCTGTTTTATCCTTCTTTGCGATGTTGATGGTCGTTGTCTTCTTTGTGACTTCAGCAGACTCAGGCGCGATGGTTGTTGATACTTTAGCTTCTGGTGGTGATAGCGAAACACCAGTATGGCAACGCATTTTCTGGGCGGGTTTAATGGGCGTTTCTGCAATTACTTTATTGTTAGCGGGTGGTTTAACTGCACTACAAACAGTAACCATTGCAAGTGCACTTCCCTTCTCGATAGTATTGCTTGCTTCTATTTATGGACTAATAAAAGCATTGCGAGTGGATGTATATAAACGTGATAGCCAACAACTCACGACAATTGCACCACCAGCAAGCCGCAATCCGATCCCTTGGCAACGCCGTTTAAGAAATATTGCCTATTTTCCTAAACGCTCTCATGTAAAACGTTTTATGGATGAAGTGATCCAACCCTCAATGGAAATGGTATCTGCTGAGTTAAGTAAGCAAGCAACGCAATGTTTTATCCATAATGAAGAAGATGATCGAATTGGTTTTGAAGTCGATTTAGGCGATGACATGAATTTCTTCTATGAAGTTCGCCTACGTTTTTATACTCAACCTGCCTTTGCTTTAGCTGGATTAAGTGATGAAGAAAAAGACGAAGAACATAAATATTATCGTGCTGAAATTCATTTAAAAGAAGGTGGGCAAGATTACGATGTAATGGGTTGGACGAAAGAACAAATCATTCACGATATTCTTGATCAGTATGAAAAACACATTCACTTTTTACATGTGTTAGGTAAACAATAATTCTATCCACTGATAAAAGTCCAAAAGGTGATGTGCTAAACATCACCTTTTTTTCTTACTTTCAAGATAACTTATTTTTCAGCTTGCGCCGAGTCATCAGCCTCTAAAGCAATCAACTCTTTTAATAGACCTGACAGTCGCTGTAATTTTTCAGTGGAAAATTTTTGCTCAATTAATTGATAGCCCTTATCTATTTTAGGCTGAATTATGTCGTATAAATTTTGACCATTAGCAGAAAGAGAGACAAACAGCTTACGTTGGTCACTCACGGGTTTTAAGCGACAAATTAATTCGTCCCTTTCCATTCGAATCAGAATGCCCGTTAAACTAGGTCGAAGAATACACGCTTTTTGCGCTAATTCGTGAAAATCAATAGAACGCTTATCCGCAAGTACTCGAATAATCCGCCACTGCTGTTCTGTCAGATTATGCTCTTTGAGAACAGGTCGAAAAAAACCCATTGCAGATTCCCGAGCTTGTAATAGCGCGATAGTTAATGATTCATGCATAATCAAGAAGCTCTTTATATGGTGTTATAGGTGAAATGACAAAATATCACTCAATATAGACAGTGAAAAAGTACCGCTGTTTATGGTTTATAAAATGACTATATTCTAAGAATAGACTAATTGTTACAATTATTCATATTAACAAATAAATAAAGTTGACTCAATTTTTGCAATTTTCTTCCCTTTGTGCAATTTATCACCCACGTTCCTTTTTTAGGATTAATTTCATCTTCCGCAACATCTTGAGCTATACGCAATTTTTATGAATTGGCAATTTGTGTTATCTGTTTACCAATCAAAAAAAGTAGCCTAATTTGCCTATTATCCTACCTCTATATTAGGAATAATGGCGCTTAGCGATAAGGTTGTCTCACCGTTATTTGAGATAAAGTTAACGAGTTGTAACAAAGAAAGATTGCTATCTTTGTTCATGCGCGGTAGCGTTACGGCTTTAAAACAACGCAACAAAGAAACCGGCAATAACATCACAACTTTGTTAGCGAAGTAGTTAGGTGATTTTTTTAGTTATCTAACTAATAATTATTTTAAGTGAAGACGCCCACAGACGAGAAGTCTGGCAGTAGGAGTAAATAATGTCTGAGGAAAAACAGGCTAACCCACTTTTTCGGGATGCGATGGCAAGCTTAGGTGCTGCGGTCAATATCGTGGCAACAAATGGTGATGCGGGATGTTGTGGCTTAACAGCAACAGCTGTATGTTCTGTTACTGATAACCCGCCTACCGTGATGGTCTGCATCAACAGTAAAAGCCAAATGAACGCTATTTTTCAAGAAAATGGAAAATTAAGCATCAATATATTGAATCATGAGCAAGAAGAAATGGCATGTCATTTCGCCGGAATGACAGGGCTTGCGATGGCTGAGCGCTTTACCCAACCAGGATGGCAAAACGGACAATTACAACAACCCGTATTAACAAATGCGCTTGCCTGCCTAGAAGGTGATATTTATGATGTACGCCAAGTGGGTACACATTTTGTTTATATGACCGAAATTAAGAATATTTCGGTGCGTGAAGATGGTGATGGGCTTATTTATTTCAAGCGTCGTTTCCATTCTGTTAAAAATGAACAAGTACTAATCTCCGTTTAAAGTTCACCTATTTTACCTCAAGATAAAAACGCACTTTTAATAAGGGCGTTTTTTTATTGATTATAATCACATCATAAATTAAATATTTATTTATATTAAATGAATATTTATTTAACTAAATAACATTCACTAGCGTTTAGATATTTATTAAATATTTATTAACATCTGTTTGTTATAAAAGATTAATTTTTAATTATAATGAAAAATTTCTTTCTAGAATCAATTAGTCACATAATCAAAAATATTTTCTCTCTACTTTTATCCTGTATCTTTATTTAATTTACTCAGATTAAAATACAAACAAATAATAATCTTCCTGATTATATTTTATACCAAAGATCAATTAAATGACTTTATTTTAAAATAAACTAATGAATATTTTTTTCAATCTGGTATTAATCTTACCCACAGTGTGATCAACCTTTGAGAAGTCATTCCATCAATATATTAGTCTACTCGACTTGCTGATTACCTTCTTAAATTTGCAAACATCACTCTAAATGCGACAGATAATGTTACCGTCGTGTAACATTCCTCGTGAATGTGAGTAAATAACATCGTTGTTGAAAATAAATAATAATTAGGGGCATTACAGATATGGATAAACCCGCTCAAGTCGGTTTATTACAACAGCCTAAACCATTCTTTATGATTTTCTTTGTAGAATTATGGGAACGTTTTGGTTACTACGGCGTACAAGGTATTCTTGCCGTTTATTTTGTTAGTAAACTCGGTTTCTCTCAAGAACAGGCTTTCATTACTTTTGGTGCATTCTCTGCACTGGTTTATGGGCTTATTTCTATTGGTGGTTATGTTGGTGACCACTTATTAGGAACAAAACGAACCATTGTTTTAGGTGCTATTGTTTTGGCTATCGGTTATTTCATGACTGGTATGTCAATTATGTATCCTAATTTAATTTTCTACGCATTGGGAACTATCGCAGTAGGTAATGGTTTATTTAAAGCCAATCCTGCAAGTTTATTAGCGAAATGCTATCCACCTAAAGATCCACGTCTTGATGGCGCATTTACGCTATTTTATATGTCGATCAATATCGGCTCATTAATTTCTTTATCTATCGCCCCGGTACTTGCTGAACGTTACGGATATGCACTGACTTATAATATCTGTGGTATTGGCTTGCTCATGGCGTTATTAGTTTATTTCTTCTGTCGTAAAATGGTTGCCAATATTGGTTCTGAACCAGACCATTTACCGATGAACTTTAGCAAACTGTTATTAGTTATTGCTGGCTCAATTGCTATGGTATTTGTTTGTGCATGGTTATTGCACAACGTTATGATTGCAAATATTGTCTTAGTTAGCTTGTCTATTATTGTTGTCTTCATTTATTTCCGTGAAGCGTTTAAACAAAAAGACAGAGTTGCTCGTAATAAAATGTATGTTGCATTTGTTCTGATGTTAGAAGCTGTTGTTTTCTACATTCTGTATGCTCAGATGCCAACTTCACTGAACTTCTTTGCTATTCATAATGTTCATCACACGCTTTTAGGCTTTGATATTAACCCTGTAAGCTTCCAAGCACTAAACCCATTCTGGATCATTATTGCTAGCCCAATCCTTGCTATCGCTTACAGCCATTTTGGCGCGAAAGGTAAAGATTTCTCAATGCCAGCGAAGTTTACTGCGGGTATGCTTCTGTGCTCATTAGGATTCCTTACAGCGGCAGCATCAGGTATGTGGTTTGCCGATGCTCAAGGCTTAACATCACCTTGGTTTATCGTTCTGGTTTACTTATTCCAGAGCTTAGGTGAACTGATGATCAGTGCGTTAGGTTTAGCAATGGTTGCAGCATTCGTACCGCAATACATGATGGGCTTTATTTTAGGTATGTGGTTCTTAACACAAGCCACGGCTTATCTGTTAGGGGGTTATGTAGCGACTTTCACAGCAGCACCAGAAGGTATTACTGATCCACTACAAACATTACCTATTTACACTGATGTATTTGGTAAAATTGGTATTGTGACCTTAATTGTTGGTTTAGTGATGTGGGCAACAGTACCTTTACTGAACCGCATGATGAAAGAAGAAAGCAAAGACGTTAAAGTCGCTGGCTAATCTTTCAATCAATATCTAATTGAATATTAAGCGCCTATTTATAGGCGCTTTTATTTTGGGCTAAGAAGATTATTCTCTTTTTGCTAGCCATAAAAAAACCCGCTAAATAAGCGGGTTTAGTTTAATCATTAAGAATGATTCAATTACAGAACATCAATTGCATTCAGTTCTTTAAAGGCTTGTTCTAAACGAACAACCATTGATGCTTGTGCTTGACGTAACCAGTTACGTGGGTCGTAGTATTTCTTGTTAGGTTTATCAGCACCTTCTGGGTTACCTAACTGACCTTGCAGATAACCTTCGTTCTTTTTGTAGAACTGTAAGATACCATCCCAAGTTGCCCACTGAGTATCTGTATCGATATTCATTTTGATAACACCATAGCCAACAGCTTCTTTGATTTCTTCTGCTGAAGAACCGGAGCCGCCGTGGAATACGAAATCTAAGCTATTGTGTGGTAAGTTGAATTTTTCTGATACGTAGTCTTGTGAGTTACGTAGAATTTTTGGCGTTAACTGAACGTTACCTGGTTTATAAACACCGTGAACGTTACCGAAAGATGCCGCGATAGTGAAACGAGGGCTTACCGCACTCAGTTTTTCGTATGCGTAAGCAACATCTTCTGGTTGAGTATAAAGCGCAGAGCTGTCCATACCCGTGTTATCAACACCGTCTTCTTCACCACCCGTACAGCCTAATTCGATTTCTAAAGTCATATCGATTTTAGCCATACGCGCTAAATATTTAGCACAGATTTCGATGTTTTCTTCTAATGACTCTTCAGATAAGTCAATCATGTGAGAAGAGAACAGTGGTTTACCTGTTTTAGCGTAGTGTTTCTCACCAGCATCTAACAGACCATCAATCCATGGTAATAATTTTTTCGCACAGTGGTCAGTATGTAGGATAACAGGAACGCCGTAATATTCAGCCATTTGGTGCACATGGTGAGCACCTGAAATTGCGCCTAAAATAGCAGCTTGCTGTGGTACATCAGATTTAAGACCTTTACCTGCGATAAATGCAGCACCACCGTTAGAGAACTGTACAATAACAGGAGAACGAACTTTCGCAGCAGCTTCTAACACAGCATTGATTGAGTCAGTACCTACACAGTTAACCGCAGGCAGAGCAAATTTATTTTCTTTTGCTACCGCAAATACTTTTTGTACATCATCACCAGTGATGACACCCGGTTTCACGAAATCAAAAACTTTAGACATGTAATAAGATCCTATATTTGGAACAGGTAGAAAATAACTTTCTACCTGTATGAGCTGACTTAATTACTGTTTAGCGCGTTCTTCTAACATTGCAACAGCAGGAAGTTTTTTACCTTCAACGAATTCTAAGAAAGCACCACCACCGGTTGAAATGTAAGAGATTTTGTCTGCGATATCAAATAAATCAATAGCAGCCAGCGTATCACCACCACCTGCGATAGAGAATGCTTCACTATCTGCGATTGCATTAGCAATGATTTCTGTACCTTTGCGGAAGTTAGGGAATTCAAACACACCGACTGGACCATTCCACAGGATAGTTTTCGCGTTTTTCAGGATCTCAGCTAAACGTTCTGCTGTCACATCACCGATATCCAGCACTTGTTCATCATCTTTGATGTCACTTGCTGATTTTAAAACAGCTTCAGCAGTTTCAGAGAACTCAGTTGCAACACGAACATCACTTGGTACTGGAATATCACATTTTTCCATCAGTTTTTTAGCATCATCAACAAGGTCTGCTTCATATAAAGAACGACCTACTGGATGGCCTTCTGCTGCGATAAAGGTATTTGCGATACCACCACCAACGATTAATTGGTCAGCAATTTTTGATAAAGAATCTAATACAGTCAGTTTAGTTGAAACTTTAGAACCACCAACAATCGCAACCATTGGGCGAGCAGGTTTATCTAATGCTTTACCTAATGCTTCAAGCTCTGCTGATAACAGAGGACCCGCGCAAGCAACTTGTGCAAATTTAGCAACACCATGAGTTGATGCTTGAGCACGGTGAGCGGTACCAAATGCATCCATGACGAAAACATCACATAATGCAGCGTATTGCTTAGACAGAGTTTCGTCGTCTTTCTTTTCGCCTTTGTTAAAACGAACGTTTTCAAGAACAACTAATTCACCTGCATTGACTTCAACACCATTTAAATAGTCTTTAGCAAGGCTAACTGGTGCAGTTAATTTATCTTTCAGATAGTCAACAACTGGTTTTAAAGAGAACTCTTCGTTGTACTCACCTTCAGTAGGACGACCTAAGTGAGAAGTTACCATCACTTTAGCGCCTTGTTTTAACGCGGCTTCAATTGTTGGTAAAGAAGCACGGATACGCGCATCTGAAGTCACTTTACCATCTTTAACTGGAACGTTCAGGTCAGCACGGATAAGAACTCGTTTACCCGCTAGGTCTAAATCGGTCATCTTAATTACAGACATGATGAATCCTCTCATTGATTCTCTAAAATTTAGTAATCTTCTGTTCAGTGCCTTGTATTATTACGCGACACCGTCATTAAAACATGATTATTTAAAACCAGTTGCAGCCATTGCTAACGTTGTATCAAGCATTCTGTTAGCAAAGCCCCATTCATTATCACACCAGACTAAAGTCTTGATCAGGTGTTGCCCACTGACTCTTGTTTGTGTGCCATCAACGATTGCACTATGAGGGTCGTGGTTAAAATCAGTTGAGACTAATGGCAATTCTGTGTAATCCACTATACCACGAAATGCGCCAGTTGCTGATTTTTGAATTAACCGATTGACATCTAACACATTTACAGCAGTTTTTACAGTGACACTTAAATCAATTGCCGTCACATTAATTGTAGGAACTCGTACAGAAATTGCCTCAAAATGATCCTTAAATTTCGGGAAAATTCGAGTAATTCCTGCCGCCAATTTCGTATCAACAGGAATAATAGATTGTCCTGCTGCACGAGTACGGCGTAAATCCTTATGGTATGCATCAATCACAGGTTGATCGTTCATGGCTGCATGGATTGTTGTTACTGTTCCTGACTCTATATTAAACGCGTCATCCATCATTTTAATGATGGGAATAATGCAATTTGTTGTACAAGATGCGTTTGAAACAATTCGGTGCTCTTTTTTAAGTTCGTGTTGATTCACACCAAAAACGACAGTTGCATCTAAATCCGTTGTACCGGGATGAGAAAAAAGTACTTTCTTTGCGCCTTGTGCAATATGCGCTTCGCCATCAGCTCGTGAGCCGTAAGCACCACTACAATCAAGTACAACATCAATACCAAGTTCACCCCAAGGTAAATCAGTAATATCAGCGTGATGAAATAAACGAATAGTATCATCACCCACTTGCAATAAATCGTTATTAATTCGTACATCCCAAGCAAAACGTCCGTGGCTGGAGTCATACTTGAGAAGATGCCCAATACCTTGTGCATCAGCCAATTCATTTATTGCAATAACTGTTATTTCAGCTCGTTTACCTGATTCATAAAGCGCTCTTAACACATTACGCCCTATACGACCAAAACCGTTAATAGCGACTCTGATTGTCATGTGACTTCCTTGATAACTAGTGATTTGCAACCGCTTAGAATAATAGAGCAAGATACTAATCAACAACGATAAATCAAGTAAATCTAGAAATTGTGCAGTCACCGACATTTTAGGATTAACTGAAACGGTTCAGCTTACTGATAATCAGATTACGAGAAATGAGAGAAGATCGCAATAGTAAACAAAGATGGAAGGATAAAAAAAGAGCACATCTGAGAAATTCTTCCCAAAAATGTGCTCTTGTTAACATTTATTGATTATTTAAGTAAAGATTTTGCCTGTGTAACCACATTTTCAACAGTAAAACCAAACTCTTCAAATAACTCGTTTGCAGGTGCAGATTCACCGAAGCTACGCATACCTACAATCGCGCCATCTAAACCAACATACTTGAACCAGTAGTCTGCAATACCTGCTTCGATAGCAACACGCGCTTTCACTGATGCTGGTAATACTGCTTCACGGTAATCTGCATCTTGTTTATCAAATGCATCTGTTGCTGGCATAGAAACAACACGTACTTTACGGCCTTCAGCTGTCAGTTGTTCATAAGCGCTAACCGCTAATTCAACTTCAGAACCTGTTGCAATAAAGATTAATTCTGGAGTACCAACGCAATCTTTCAGGATGTAACCACCCTTCTCGATATTTGCCAGTTGCTCTGGAGTACGTGGTTGTTGTGCAAGGTTTTGACGAGAGAAGATCAGAGCTGTTGGACCATCTTTACGATCAATTGCATATTTCCATGCAACAGCTGATTCAACTTGGTCACATGGACGCCATGTGCTCACGTTTGGAGTTACACGCAGGCTTGCCATTTGCTCAACAGGTTGGTGAGTTGGACCATCTTCACCCAGACCGATAGAGTCATGAGTATAAACAAAGATACTGCGGATCTTCATCAGTGCAGCCATACGTACAGCATTACGTGCATATTCCATAAACATCAGGAAGGTAGCACCGTAAGGAACAAAACCGCCATGTAGTGCAATACCGTTCATGATTGCAGACATACCGAATTCACGTACACCGTAATGGATGTAGTTACCCGCTTTGTCTTCGTTCAGCGCTTTAGAACCAGACCACATAGTCAGGTTACTTGGTGCTAAGTCCGCAGAACCGCCCATGAATTCTGGTAATACTTTACCGAATGCTTCTAATGCATTTTGAGACGCTTTACGGCTTGCAATGCTTGAAGGGTTTTGTTGCAGATTTTCAATAAATGCTTTGGAATCTTTTTCCCAGTTTGCTGGTAATTCACCAGAAACACGGCGTTTGAATTCAGCCGCTAATTCAGGGAATTGTGCTGCGTATGCAGCAAATTTAGCATCCCATGCAGCTTCTTTTGCTTTACCCGCTTCTTTCGCATCCCACTCTTTATAAATTTCTTGTGGAATTTCGAATGCGCCGTATTCCCAGCCTAACGCTTTACGTGTTTCAGCGATTTCTGCATCACCTAATGGGGAACCGTGAGAATCAGCAGTACCAGCTTTATGAGGAGAACCAAAACCGATAGTGGTTTTACAAATCAGCAGTGAAGGTTTGTCAGTGATTTGTTTTGCTGCTTCAACAGCTGCTTTAATGCTTGCTGCATCGTGGCCATCAATACCACTGATTACATGCCAGCCATAAGCGTCGAAACGTTCTGCTGTGTTATCAGTAAACCAACCATGCACTTGACCATCAATAGAGATGCCATTGTCATCATAGAATGCAATCAGTTTACCTAATTGTAATGTTCCCGCTAAAGAACACGCTTCGTGGGAGATACCTTCCATCATACAACCATCACCCATAAAGGCGTAGGTGTAATGGTCAACAATGTCATGACCAGGACGGTTAAATTGAGCCGCTAATGTACGTTCTGCAATAGCAAAACCCACTGCGTTTGCAATACCTTGACCTAAAGGACCCGTTGTTGTTTCAACACCTGGGGTATAACCATATTCTGGGTGACCTGGTGTTTTAGAATGCAATTGACGGAAGTTTTTCAGATCATCTAAAGAAACTTCATAACCAGACAGGTGCAGTAAGCTGTAAATCAGCATTGAAGCATGACCATTAGATAAAACGAAGCGGTCACGATCAGCCCAGTTAGGGTTAGTTGGGTTATGATTTAAAAAATCACGCCATAATACTTCTGCAATATCAGCCATACCCATAGGGGCGCCAGGGTGTCCTGATTTCGCTTTTTGCACAGCATCCATACTTAAAAAACGGATCGCATTAGCAAGGGTTTTACGAGTGGTCATTTTCTACTCCAAGTCGGATAAAAAGCATCTAGATAGCTGATTCTCTCAATGCGGGCAAAAAACCGCAATATAAAAAATCCACAAAGGTGGCTATCGTAATTAGCATAAAGCAATAATTCTTTGATTTGCACAGCATTTTTTACAATCAAAGCGGAAAATAACATTACACCACCGCATTGTTGCGCAACAAAAAGCAAAAGAGACAATAATTTGCGCAATTGAGAAGCGTGCTATTAAACCCTAGCTTGATATGACTAATCAAGATAAAATTTCATTGCTGAATTATCCATCAAATCAAATAAATACCGTATTTGTGTTAATTATAGCCTAATAACTGACTGGACTTGTTATCAGGAAGTAGAATTATACAAATTTTAAAAAGATAAAAAGCAGATAATTCACTGATTCAGTAATAAAAATCCTATTTACATCATATATAAATAAAAGGAAAACATCGCGTAACACAGTTGTTACCCCTTTTATAAAAATAACTTATTTATATATTCTACTTATTTTTAATTAATTTTAGATAAGTAATATTCTAAGTGTAATTCCTTAAAATCTTCTTTTCTGACAAAAAAATGCAAATCAATAATTGATTTCAATAATAGAAAAAATTTTAAATTATCTCTTCTACAAAAAGCTTTTAATTTCAAAATTTCATTTGGATTGTTTTTCAAAATATAATAATTATAATTCATGATGATCATTTTAGACACAAAGACATTGAGTGCTGATTGATCTTTACTTAAGAAACTGGCTAATATTTTAAATATTTTATCCGTATCATTTTTATACGCTTTGATAAATTTCTCAGGTGATAGATAAATTAAACATTGATCTTCTAGTGTAAAAACAAAGTTTTCATCTTTCTCTAGAAGAAAATTAACGATCTCTATTTGTTGTTTTTTAATTATATTAAAATCATCATGATGTTTTTCATTACTGTATTTTAATACAAGATCATAAGTTGCATTAATTAGCTCGTCAGCTTTTATTACTTCATCACTAGAATAACGAAAGTAGAGTTTATTATCTTTAACAATAAAATAATGATAATAAAAATCAGCAAATCCCATATCATAGAATAAATAATTAATAAGTTCGGTCTTATAGGTATTCTCTTTTTCTTTACCTAAAAAAGAAAGATCGGATTTTAATTGCGAAACAATATAGCTTGAAAATAAATTTTTATTATAAAAATTTTCATTTCTATTTATAGATAATAAATTAGGTAATATTCTCAGAAAAGAAAAAAATTGATAATAATTTTGATCATAAGGTTCATCACTAATAATCTCATCTATTTTTTTTGAATTAAAAAGCTCATTCCACCACGAAAGATAAAGAGCTGATTTATTTTTTAGTTTTACTGAAATAATTTCATCCAATTCCCCCTCCCAAGGCTGTAAAAATAAAATACCATGTTCAAAAGAAAGCGCTCTTGGATTAAATAATTTTCTTAATTTATATTGATAAATTTTAGTGATATCCATTTCTCTACGTCCTTACGTTATTATAAAACCTTAAAAAAACCAGAAAATTTAAATAGTTATTACTTTATTATGGTAGATCCCTATTGGCCAATATCCTTGATAGTAGATATTAACAATATTTTCCCAGTTGTCTCCAAGGGAAAAGTATTTTTCTGATAAGTATTGCCGAAATGCGTAACTAATCGCATTTTTAGCTGCAATATTGAAATCATGGGCATCATATTGAAATGGAGTACACGGGATATTTTTCACGCTATCCATCACACAACGCGTTATCTTTATACGTTGTTCTATTAATGCCTTAGGTAGGGTTTGCTTTGTATAAAAAGGATCATCTTGAGTTGGTGAGGTAGGTAACCATATAAAATCTAACTCAGAGAGCAATAAACTCTCCAGACCTGAAAATAAAATCACATTATCAGCCTGTAAATCCGCTTTTCCCATATTAGAAAAAAAAGCGGAGCTCTCTATTTTGTGTCGTACTTCGTCAAAAAAAATCATGATTAATCGGCTCAATAAACTCAACATCAATTCTATCAACAGTCACAGTAATATACTGATTTTCAAAATATGTGTAATGATAAAAAAGATCATCTTCAAAGACTAAATTAGCAACAATCAATTTGTTATCGAACAACATTCCAGTAAGTTGGTAAGAAAACGTATTTTCTATTAAACAAATTCCATTACTTTCCTTAAAATAAAAATATTAATGAGCCGTTATAAATTCGATATTCAGACTATGTAACGAACAAAGATCAACAAATTTTTGGGAAATAACTAATCAACCGATTTTTCATCCCTTTTACATCAATAAGTGCGCCTTATGTATTAGCAATAAAACCAAACTTATAAAATGTCATTATTTCTCCTTAGGATCAGTACCAACGTCCCATAGGTGAATTCTCTCTCAGATTTTTATCAATCAATTCTGGTGTGATAATATTTTGTTCAATAACAGGAAGCATAATTTCATCTAGAATTTCGCGATCAATATGACAACCTGTATTATGAAATATAAGGGTTAGCGCTTTATCAATTAATGCTTGCTCATCATATTTTTTTATTTCAAGAATAAATTGATCAATCGCTTGTTTTATCTCTTTATTTTTACTGTATTCGGCTTGTTCCGTTTCGAATTCTTGATAATAAAAGTTATCGAGTTCTTTGGATAGCGTATTTAAACGTAAACGAAATTCCTGCTTCATAAATGAATCCTAAATATACCTAAGAGTATGATTTGATGTCTTTTATCAATAGCAAACCATCCTTATAAATAAAGATAAGAAATAGCATGATTAAGACAGATAAGCAAAGTGCTTTAGTTTGATAAAAGGAACAGTTTGATAGGCTATAAACGCAAAAACCCCAGCATAAATGCTGGGGTTTGGAATGTTGGCGGAACGGACGGGACTCGAACCCGCGACCCCCTGCGTGACAGGCAGGTATTCTAACCAACTGAACTACCGCTCCGCGTATCCTTTCGGACGAGGTGAATATTACGAATCTCTTGCCTTGTCGTCAACTGTTTTTCTAACAAAAAGATGCATTTGGATAATTTTTAATCTCAACTTACTCTTTGTGCTTTTTTTATATTCAAACAGTTTCATCATTTGGTGCAGGACGCCATAAACAATGCCCGCCTTTCTTCTCAACTAAATCTAATCGAGACTCATGCTCAGCAAGTTCATCTGCGGTTGCTCTTATTATTCTTAATCCTGAAACTGGGCGCTCGATACGCTGAATATCATTTTGCTCTTGCTCGTTACTTGATTCGCCTTCCATTGAAAATGCCAATGCTGTTTGTCCACCGGTCATAGCCAAGTAAACATCAGAAAGTATTTCAGCATCCAATAACGCGCCGTGAAGAGTACGTTTAGAGTTATCTATTAAGTATCTATCACATAAAGCATCAAGATTATTTCGTTTACCAGGAAATAATGCCCTTGCCATTGCAAGGCTATCGGTAATTTGGCAGAACGTTTCAGTAGGCGGAATATCACGATTAAGCTTTCTAAACTCATAATCCATAAAGCCGATATCGAACGATGCATTATGAATGATCAGCTCTGCGCCACGAATATATTCTAAAAACTCATCGGCAATATCAGCAAAAGAAGGACAATCCTCTAAAAATTCATCACTAATACCGTGAACTTCAAACGCTTCAGGATCAACTAATCTTTCAGGCTTAATATAAACATGGAAATTTCGCCCTGTTAGTCGACGATTGATAACCTCTACGGCACCAATTTCAATGATATTATGACCTTCATAATGAACGCCCAGCTTATTCATACCGGTGGTTTCGGTATCAAGTACAATTTGTCGTGTGATTGGAGTGCTCATAATCCGTTTTTATGTCAGACTTAGGGTTAGTTTTTCGTATTAATCAAAAAGGATAAGTCGCCTTTATGCACAAGCAGGTAGAAATATTCACCGATGGTTCATGCTTAGGCAACCCAGGCCCTGGTGGTTATGGCGCTATTTTACGCTATCAACAACATGAAAAAACCCTAAGTGAAGGTTTTTTTATGACCACCAATAACCGAATGGAACTTCTTGCCGCTATCGTAGCATTAGAAACATTAAAATTCCCTTGTAAAATTACACTGACAACAGATAGCCAATATGTCAGACAAGGTATCACGCAGTGGATCCATAGCTGGAAAAAGCGCCAATGGCGCAAAGCAGACAAAAGCCCTGTGCTTAATGTCGATTTATGGAAACGCTTAGATAGTGCTATTACTCGTCATGAAATTGAATGGCATTGGGTAAAAGGCCATGCAGGTCATGATGAAAATGAACGTTGTGATGAATTAGCAAAAACGGCGGCTCAATCACCTACACAAGAAGATACTGGCTATATTGAAAGCCAGAAAGATAAAACACAATGAATCATATTTTATAGCTCTGAGTGATTGCGTGTAGCACCTAATACTCGACCTTTTACACTCATGCGTGGCAATGCAAATTTCAATGCAGTGGGTGTTAAAGGAAGCGTTCTTTTACGAGCAATAATTAAATTTAAACAGCCACCGGCGTGATAGCGGCTACCATCACGTTTTATTGGTCTTGAACATGGCATAATCTGGAAATTCTGTTGTGTCATCACTTCGTAATTTAGCACACTAAGCCAATCAATTTGGCGTCGAAGTGAAAACATACGACTTGAATAAGGCTGTTTTTGTCGTAAAACAGGCGTGCATTTACCCAGTCCTAATAAACTAATAGGGTTAAAGCTCGTTAATACTATCCAGCCATCATCAATTAAAACACGATCAGCTTCTCTTAATAGCCAATGAGGATCTGCACTATAATCAAGTACATGAGCCATAAGGCAAACATCAACCGATTTATTTTCAAAGGGTAGATAATTTAAAGACGCGATAACATCCGCATTTATTGCATTTGATGTCACATTGACTTGATGTGAAACGATACTTAATTTGGTATCCAACTCGGCACTGAGTTGACCGAGTTTTAGCAAATGAAAGCCATACATTTTCGGCCACCAGTTTTGTAAACGCAATTCAATCGCCATGCGATAATATTCCCCCCAAGGAATATCACGCCAAGAATCCGGCATTGTAATTGGTTTTACTGAACGCGCTGCTTTCATTGTTTACCCCTTTATATTTTATAAGTAAGGTAACTTATATGGAGCTTATCAGAATTCCTGCTTTATCCGATAACTACATTTGGCTATTAAGTAATGAAAATAGTGAATGTGTGATTGTGGATCCGTCACAAGCAAAACCTGTTATTGAAATGCTCTCTCAACGCTCACTAATACCTATCGCGATTTTATTAACCCACCATCATGATGATCATGTTGGTGGAGTTGCTGAACTTGTAAAAAAATATCCTAACATTGACGTTTTTGGCCCACAAGAAACACAAAATAAAGGTGCCGAAAATATTATTCATAATCAAGAGCGTATTATTGTTGGCTCTTTCACTTTTAATGTAATTGGCACACCAGGTCATACATTAGGTCATGTTGCTTATTATTGTGAACCATATTTATTTTGTGGCGATACACTTTTTTCTGGTGGTTGTGGTCGTTTATTCGAAGGTACCGCACAACAAATGTTTAGTTCATTACAAAGATTGAGTGCTTTACCTGATAACACATTAATTTGTTGTGCTCATGAATACACCCTATCAAACATGGTCTTTGCACATCATATCATGCCAGAAAATGCACTTATTACCGATTATTTAGCCCAAGTTAGTGAAATGCGTAAAAATTTGCAACCTACTGTGCCAATAACACTAAAAAACGAAAAGAATATTAATCTTTTTTTGAAATCTGACGATATTGATTTACAAAGGATTTTAGGTATAACCCCTAATACTTACGCGCCAATTAAGACATTTACAAAATTAAGAGAATTAAAAGACAACTTTTAATTTCTATTGGTTGTTTTATTTTGGCACACTAAGTATTATTTGGTTCAAAAAACACACAGGATGAATTTTTCTATTATGAAGACAAAAGCGATTTTGTTCTCCATATTGCTCTTGGCGGGTTGCCAGCAATCGGAGAACATTAAACCTAATTTGTCTGCGATCACACCAACATCAACGAAAGGGACTTCAACTTCTCACCAACCTCAATATGATGTAAAAACCAATTTATGGGGTTATGTGGTAAGTGAATTGAAAATGGATCTCCCTGAAAATGAAAGGATCTCGCAGCAAGAATTATATTTTTTAAATAATCCCAAACATATACAGAGTGTTGCTTCTCGTGCTGAACCTTATATGTATTCGATTATTGATGAAATTGAAAAGCGTGAATTACCGATGGAACTTGCACTTGTTCCTGTCGTTGAAAGTGCGTTTAATCCCCATGTTACCTCTTCTGCAAATGCCGCAGGTTTATGGCAATTTGTACCAATAACCGGTAATTACTATGGTTTGGCACAAAACCAATGGTATGACGGTCGTCGTGATGTTATGGCATCAACTAAAGCTGCCCTTGATTTACTTGAGCGCCTTTATGTGATGTTTGATAGTGATTGGGCACTTGCCCTTGCTGCTTATAACGCAGGTGAAGGCCGTGTTATGCAAGCAATAAAGGCAAATGAAAGTAAGAATTTACCAACAGACTATTGGTCGCTTTCTTTACCCAAAGAAACTATGAATTATGTTCCTAAAATTCTAGCATTGAGCAAAGTTATTCGTGAAAACGAAGAAACCATTACTTTTCCAAAAAGTAACTACCGAGATAAAGCGTTAGCCTCATTTGATGTCGGCGAGCAAATCACGTTAAATAAAGTCGCTGAATTAAGTCAGTTACCTATTAATACAGTAAAAGATTATAACCCCGGCTATAAGCGTGGAATAACCGCACCGAATGGCCCTCATGTCATTATGTTGCCTCGCAATAAGCTTGACCAATTCCGTAACGCTTTTGAAGATGAAGCTGTATTAGAAACTATTCGCTTGGCTGTTGCCAAAACGAATCAATCTATTAAGCAAGAAGGCGTTTATAAGGTTCGTTCAGGAGATTCGTTTTACGCTATTGCTCGTCGCTACAATATGAGTGTAAAAGACTTACAGCGTATTAATGGATTGAATGCAAAGAGCACATTACTGGTTGGTCAAACATTAAAAATTCATAATGCAGGTAGTGTCAGTAATACCACGACAACGAAACCAACAAAACCTTCACCAAGCTACTATAAAGTACGCCAAGGTGACTCTTATTACAGTATTGCCCGCCGTCACGGCATTAATCTTAAATTATTAATGAGTTGGAACGCCGACATTAAGATGTTAAAACCGGGTACACAACTCACGCTTTATACTAAATAATTAATATCGTCTCTGTTTTATGCTTCTTTAAAAGCCATCGATATGTTTAATACCTTACAGGTGATAAATGTCGATGGCTTTTTTATTACCAATAAAAAAGCGCCTGATATTAACTTATCAAGCGCCTTGTTTTTTTAACTCTACCTGATTAATTCAGCGTATTCACTTACAGCCAGAAGAACCAAGCAAACAGAGAGATAACAAAGATACACACTAAGTTTAGTACACCACCAACACGTACCATTTCAGTTTGTTTAATGTAACCTGAACCAAAGACAATCGCATTTGGTGGGGTTGCAACAGGCAACATAAATGCACAAGATGCACCGATACCGATAATCATTGTTAACGCCATTACAGGCATGCCTAATGCTTGTGCTACTGTTGCAAAGATTGGCACTAACAATGCGGCACTTGCTGTGTTACTGGTAAATTCAGTTAATACGATGATAAAGGTGGTCACGGCAAGAATAATCACAAACCAATGGCTATTACCGAAAGTATCTTTCATAAAGTCAGCCATAACAAGGCTTGCACCAGAAGACTGTAAAATTGCGCTCAGCGTTAAACCACCACCAAACAGCATTAATACGCCCCACTCTGTGTTTTCTTGTATTTGACTCCAACTTGCGACACCAGTTACACCAATAACAATGGCCGCGCTCACAGCAATAACTGTATCTAAATCTTTTACACCACCAAAAGCACTGCTGATGAAAGAGCTGAAGATCCAGCAAAATACGGTAACTAAGAAGATAATCATGGTGATAACACGTTTGTTATTCCACTCTAACACTTCTAGTTTTAAGTCAAATTTGTGTTTTAAGTTAGGACGTAGCATCAGGTACATCACAATAAACATGATAGGCAATAGCACCAACATGATTGGAATACCGTACTTCATCCATGTAATAAAATCTAAGTTCAGTTGAGCTGCGGCAATCGCATTTGGTGGGCTACCAACCAACGTACCTAAACCACCAATACTGGCACTATAAGCCACACCTAATAATACGAATACAAAAGTATTACGCTCTGAACGAATATCTAAGTTAGATAAAATACCTAAGACTAAAGGGAGCATCATTGCTGCTGTTGCAGTGTTACTTATCCACATGGAGAGTAATGCAGTAACGCCAAATAACAGTAATACCGCGACTGAAAGTTTACCTTTTGCAATCATTAGTAAGCGGTTAGCAATTAAGCGATCTAACCCTTGAATATGAAGTGCTGTCGCTAAAGCAAATCCACCAAAGAACAAGAAAATGATAGGGTTAGCAAATGATTTTAATGACTCATTGGTATTCATTAGCCCAAGTACAACGGCTAAAATAGGAATGAATAATGCCGTGATCGTTACATGAATAGCTTCAGTTAGCCATAGTACCCCTACAAATACCATTAATGCTAGGCCAGCATTAGCCTTTGGATCATAAGGTAAAAACTCTAACAATAGCAGTAGCAAAACAACATCTATTGCTAGAATAATTAACCCTCTCTTATTTATCGGGCTTGATTTTGCCGATGGGGCTAAATTGGACGCGTCCATGATAATACTCCACATTAACTGATGTGAACATTAGGTTCACTAAGCTTGAATTGTTAACGAAATAGGTTATATGTGAAATATAAAAACATTTCGCACCATTGAAAATGCGCAAAAGCGATAATTGGGATCTCATCCACGAGAATTAACCAATTTATTAATAAAAGAGTAATAATTGAACACTATTATCTCTTATGCATCACACTTTTTGATCGTTTAAAGGCAGCGGTAATTTTATTTTTTTTATATTTAGGCAAAAAAAATGGGTAAACATCAGGTTTACCCATTTAGAATCAATTAGATTTTCTAATCAAATAAGCGATTATGCTTGGCCTTTAACTTCTTTCAGACCGTTGAAAGGCGCTTTATTACCTAATGCTTCTTCGATACGGATCAGTTGGTTGTATTTAGCAACACGGTCAGAACGGCTCATTGAACCCGTTTTGATTTGGCCTGCTGCTGTACCCACTGCTAAGTCAGCGATAGTTGCATCTTCAGTTTCACCAGAACGGTGAGAGATAACTGCTGTGTAGCCAGCATCTTTCGCCATTTTGATTGCTGCTAAAGTTTCTGTCAGTGAACCGATTTGGTTGAATTTGATCAGAATTGAGTTAGCGATGCCTTTATCGATACCTTCTTTCAGGATCTTAGTGTTAGTTACAAACAGGTCGTCACCAACCAGTTGGATTTTGTCACCAAGAACTTTAGTTTGGTATGCGAAACCATCCCAGTCAGATTCGTTTAAACCATCTTCGATAGAAACGATTGGGTATTGTTTAGTCAGTTCTTCTAAGTAATGAGTGAACTCTTGTGAAGTGAAGGTTTTACCTTCGCCTTTCAGTTCGTAGTTACCAGTTTCATTGTTGTAGAACTCAGAAGCTGCACAGTCCATAGCCAGAGTAACGTCTTTACCTAAAACGTAACCCGCTTTCTCAACTGCTTCTTTGATAGCAGCTAATGCAGCAGCGTTAGATTCTAAGTTTGGTGCATAACCACCTTCGTCACCCACTGCAGTGTTCATACCTTTTGCTTTCAGCACTTTAGCTAAGTGATGGAAGATTTCTGAACCCATACGCACAGCTTCTTTCAGAGTCGGTGCGCCAACTGGTTGGATCATGAATTCTTGGATATCAACGTTGTTATCTGCGTGCTCACCACCATTGATGATGTTCATCATTGGCAGAGGCATAGAATATTGACCGTGAGTACCGTTCAGATCAGAAATGTGCTCGTACAAAGGCATACCTTTTGCAGCAGCAGCCGCTTTTGCGTTTGCTAAAGAAACCGCTAGGATTGCGTTTGCACCAAAGTTTGATTTGTTTTCAGTACCGTCTAAATCGATCATGATTTTATCGATGTTAGCTTGGTCTTTTGCATCCTGGCCAAGGATCGCTTTAGCGATTGGACCATTAACAGCAGCAACCGCTTTCAGAACACCTTTACCTAAGAAACGTGATTTATCACCATCACGTAATTCTAAAGCTTCGCGAGAACCTGTTGATGCGCCTGATGGAGCAGCCGCCATACCAACAAAACCACCTTCTAAGTGAACTTCTGCTTCAACTGTTGGGTTGCCACGAGAATCAATAATTTCACGACCAAGTACTTTAACGATTTTGGACATTCGGTTTTCCTCTGTACAAGTTAAATTTCCGAGAAGAGATACCCTATCTCTTCTCATATATCCTATTTCAGCAGACCTTTTTGGTTATCAAAGGCTGCTTTCACAAAGCCTGCAAATAACGGATGGCCGTCACGCGGCGTTGAGGTAAACTCTGGGTGGAACTGACAAGCAACAAACCAAGGGTGGTTTGGATTTTCAATAATTTCCACCAGCTTGTTATCTACTGAACGACCTGCGATACGTAAACCCGCATCTTCGATACGTTTTAATAGCAGATTATTCACTTCATAACGGTGACGATGGCGTTCTGTAATGGTGTTTTTGCCATACAGAGTACGTACTAAGCTATCACCACTTAAATGGCAAGGCTGAGCACCAAGGCGCATCGTGCCACCTAAATCACTGTCTTCTGAACGCACTTCGACATTACCGTCTTCATCACGCCATTCTGTGATTAACGCAATGACTGGATATTTACAATCTGGTGCAAATTCAGTGGAGTTCGCATCTGCCATATTGGCAACATTACGAGCAAACTCAATCATAGCAACCTGCATACCTAAGCAAATGCCCAAGTAAGGGATTTTATTTTCACGGGCAAATTGAGCGGCCATAATTTTGCCTTCAACGCCACGTTCACCAAAACCGCCTGGTACTAAGATTGCATCTAACCCTTTAAGCATATCAGCGCCACGGGTTTCAACATCTTGTGCATCAATCAATTTGATATTTACTGCAACACGGCTTTTGAAACCGCCATGTTTTAACGCTTCAATCACTGATTTATAGGCGTCTGGTAATTCGACATATTTACCCACCATACCAATGGTCACTTCGCCTTCAGGATTAGCTTCTTCGTAAATAACTTGTTCCCACTCTGCAAGATTTGCAACAGGGCAATCTAAGCTGAATCGTTTACAGATATAATCATCTAATCCCTGTGATTTCAATAGTGCAGGGATTTTATAAATGGAATCGACGTCTTTTAATGAAATAACCGCTTTTTCTGGCACATTACAGAACAGTGCAATTTTGGCACGTTCGTTTGCAGGAATAACGCGGTCTGAACGGCAAATCAACGCATCAGGCTGGATACCGATCGACAGTAACTCTTTTACAGAATGCTGAGTTGGTTTGGTTTTCACTTCACCAGAAGCGGCTAAATAAGGCACCAAAGTTAAATGCAAGTAGAATGTGTGCTCACGACCCACTTCTGCTGCCATTTGGCGAATCGCTTCTAAGAATGGTAAAGATTCGATATCACCAACTGTCCCGCCGACTTCAACTAAAACGACATCATGACCTTCACCGCCACGGATGATACGTTCTTTGATTTCATTAGTGATATGAGGAATAACTTGAATTGTAGCCCCAAGATAGTCACCACGACGCTCTTTGCGTAATACTTCAGAGTATACGCGACCTGTCGTGAAGTTATTACGACGAGTCATTTTCGTGCGAATAAAGCGCTCATAGTGTCCTAAGTCGAGATCAGTTTCAGCACCATCGTCAGTGACGAAGACTTCCCCGTGCTGAATTGGGCTCATAGTACCTGGATCGACGTTGATATACGGATCCAACTTCATCATGGTGACATTGAGTCCACGGGCTTCGAGTATAGCCGCCAGAGAGGCTGCGGCAATGCCTTTACCCAGAGAGGATACGACCCCGCCGGTCACAAAAATATAATTCGTTTTCATGCTGAACCTGAAAGTTTAGGTGTATTAGGATGATGGATATAACTGGACGGGAACACAGTATACCCGAACCTTATTTTCGCTACAAACATTCTTAGTAGTATAAAGTTCTTTTTCATCACGCCACTTATCCGTTTAAACACGAAAAAACAGTAAAAATTCAATTAACTAAACCCGTGAAAATATTTCTCAAGCATTTTAGCTTAATCCTTTCAGCTAAGATATCACTTTTAAACAAGAGATGCTTTATTTTTTTCACGATATTAAGTGTAGCAGGTTTATAGCGAGATCTTTTGCTTATGATCATGCTTTTAATTTTTTTGAGGTTAATCACATTTTTAATGCAATAAAATGTAACTGCGAGATTTTAAATTACCCAAAAACAAAAAAACGAAATTACCTTTTATAATTTCGCTTTTTAAATATTTTTATAAAAATAGCTGAAAAAACGAGATGTTATAGACTATTTTTATCGCACTTTATGTCACGTTGACGTTAATTTGCGTGTCACAATTCACTCAACCTGTTGTCTTTTTGCTTTCTGCCAACAGATCTCCATCTCTTCCAATGAGGCATTTTCTATGCCTATACCTTCTTCTGAGAGCATTTTTTCAACAAAACGAAAGCGTTGTTCGAATTTTCGACAAGCTCGATTTAATGCTTGCTCCGGTTTCTGTTTTAAATGGCGCGATAAATTCACCACAGAAAACAGTAAGTCACCCAGTTCATCTTCAACTCGAGAAGCATCTTGAGGCTCTTTTTTCACTTCAGCCATCACTTCATCAATTTCTTCATAAACTTTACCTAAAACAGGCTCTAGTTCATTCCAATCGAAACCCACTGAAGCACAACGCTTTTGAATTTTTTCTGCTTTCATTAAGGCAGGCAAAGCAGCAGGAATATCGTCTAACAGAGAAAATTGATCTTTGGCTTCACGCTCTTGGGCTTTGAGTTTTTCCCAACGATGCTTTTCTGTAGCTAAATTATTGTCACTTTCAGATGCAAAAATATGAGGGTGGCGACGTTCTAATTTATTGCTAATGGCTTCGCAGACATCATTAAAATCAAATAAATTTTGCTCTTGTGCCATTCGTGAATAAAAAACAACTTGATAAAGCAAATCACCCAACTCTTCTTTTAAATCAGAAAAATCTTTACGAGCAATAGCATCTAACACTTCATAGGTTTCTTCTAATGTATAAGGTGCGATAGTGTCAAAAGTCTGCACTTTATCCCATTCACATCCAGTATTAGGATCACGTAGCTGCGCCATAATTTCTAATAAACGAAAGATTTCACGATTTTCTGACATCATATTGCCTTTTAAATAAGAGTTAGCTTTATTCTACCTAACACGTTTTTAGATAAAAAAATGCCGAGAACAGTAGTCTCGGCATCTTATCATTTCAAGCTCAAGATCTTAAAAATAACTTTTTTGAAAGAATAATGACATTTTAAATTGAACTATGAATTTGTTATTTACAAATATACTCCTCGCTATAAATCTACTTTTCAACACCATATAAATACGTCATTTTTATCAAAGGATTAATAAAATGAGTGAAAATATAATTCAATTTAGTTCATTAACTGTAACGCCACATAGTGCTTATATTCCAGAATATGCTTTCAATAATAATTTTTCATTTAATCAAGCTACAAATATAATTTGCAATGCTTTTATGCAGAATAAAAACCAAGAATGCCCTGTTTGTGGAAGAAAAAATTGCGCACAATTTAAAAATGAATGTAAATCTTATTTAAAACAAAAAACTGAATTAGCATTAAAAAAAGCATTAAGAATGCGACCTTATGGCCGTGCTTTAATGCATAGATCAAACGAGTTTAATGAAAGCTCTCCATTACTATTATTGAATATGGAAGAAAATAATATTCCATTAAATAATGAAAATATAGGTCGTATATTTGAAGCAGACCTGAATCTAAGTAGAATGTTTTACCAAAAAATGAACTATATAAATGGTTTTCTTTTTGATATTCATTTTAGTCCTCATCCAGACCCTATGTTACAAAATATAGGTGAAAAATTTGGGGAATATTCCCGCTGGTTACCCTCAGTTAGATTAGCTTTACATGCCTTATATGCAGATAAAGGTGCAGACAATATAAATAATTTCCCTGAGATGCAAAAATATATCAGAGAACAAAACTTTAAATCAGCATGCCAAAATTTCCACAAGAATATGACGTTTACACATCGCAATTTCCAAATTGCTGATATTTTAGCTCAACAAGCAAATAAAAAAGAACAAACAAACGATGAATTTAATCTGTTGCATGATTCAGTAAAGTTTACGGCTGATTTTTATAAAGAAGTGTTTAATGCTTATGGTGATAAAGCAAGGAAATTAGCGGAGTCTTTAGCACAACAAACCAGAGGAAAAACTATACGTAACGTTGATGATGCACTAAAAGCTTACGAAAAATACAAAGCGGATATTAATAGAAGAATTAATGCCAAAGATCGTAAAGCTATTGCAACTGCATTGGAATCGGTCAAAATCGATGATATTGCCAAAAACCTTAAACATTTTAGTAAAGGTATGGCCTACACTACTTACGCCATTAACTTTGCAGATTGGGTTACTGAATTATATAAAGCAATCCAAACCGATAATTGGCGTCCTTTTTTTGTAAAAACAGAAACGATTATGGTAGGAATGGCGGCTACATCTGTAGCTGGATTTACTTTTAGTGTACTTCTAGGTGGCCCCATAGGGATATTAGGCTATGGATTAATCATGGCTGGTGTTAGTGCATTAATAAATGATGATTTAGTAGAAAGCGCCAATAAATTAATTGGAATTTGATTCTATTAAATAAGTGGCTACTTATTTAATAAGTGGTCCCTTATTAACACAACTATAATATAAATAATTGTAATTGGGATCGTAAATAAAAAAATGACACCATGATATATCGCTAACCCTCCCATTTTTCCTGGTGTATCCATAAACAATCCCCGATTCCAAAATTCTCTTGTCGTAAATTTAAGAAAGAAACTCTCAACGGCCCATTTAGATACAGGGAAAAATATAGTTCCATAAACATTAATAATTAAATAAATAGTTTTATATCTAAACTCATCATTCCAACAAAGATATAAAAAACACAAGCCAATAAACCATCCCCAACACATATTATTAATATAGTATTTTTTAGTTATCTTCATCGTTATCCGTTAGATCCCTTTTATTTAAAACCATATTTATTTTAAATAAACCCTAGCAATTAAATTACTAACTAAATATACAGATTTTCTGATTTTTAGATAAAAAAATGCCGAGAACAGTAGTCTCGGCATCTTATCATTTTAATATTTTAGTGAGAAAAGCGTTTCGCCTCTATCACATCAGGCAACTGATTAAGTTTTGCCAATATACGACCTAATACTTGGAGATTATAAATCTCAATATTCATATCGATTGTCGCAATTTGTTGCTTCACATCGCTACGACTACTCACACCAAGTACGTTTACTTTTTCATTGGCTAAAATTGTCGTGATATCGCGTAATAATCCACTACGATCATTCGCTACAACACGTACTACCAATGAATAACCGCTGGAGTAATTTTCGCCCCATACCGCATCAACAATACGCTCTGGTGCATGAGAAAGTAATTCAGCCAGTTGCTCACAGTCAGCACGGTGAATCGAAATACCACGACCTTTAGTAATAAAACCGACAATATTGTCACCCGGAATAGGCTGGCAACAACGTGCAATATGGTGCATTAAGTTACCCACACCTTCGACAACAATACTTCCACCCGAACCAGTGGTTCTTGGTGCTGGCGTTTTGTTTTCGAGTGTCCGCAGTGCTTCTTTATCTTCATCTTCTGCTGTGGCTTTATTCAATCGACTTTGAATAAAGTTTACCAACTGATTGATTCGAATATCACCGACACCAATACCTGCTAATACTTCATCAACACTATGAACGTTATAACGTGCGATCAGCAGTTTTTCTGCTTCTTTCATGTTGATATCCATATGCGCCAATTCGTTATCTAAGATCTGACGCCCCGCAAGAATATTTTTATCGCGATCTTGCTTACGGAACCAATTGTGAATTTTCGCACGTCCTCGGCTTGTCGTGACATAACCTAAGTTAGGATTTAACCAATCTCGGCTTGGATTTGGGTGTTTTTGCGTAATAACTTCAATTTGGTCACCCATCTGTAATTGATAGCTAAATGGCACAATACGCCCGCCAATTTTTGCTCCAATACAACGGTGCCCCACATCACTGTGAATATGATATGCAAAATCAAGCGGTGTAGAACCCGCAGGTAAATCAACCACATCACCTTTTGGCGTAAACACATAAACCCTGTCATCAAAGACTTGGCTACGAACTTCATCCAGCATTTCGCCAGAATCCGCCATCTCTTCTTGCCATGCAATCAGTTTACGTAACCATGCAATGCGGTTTTCATAGCTGCCTGTACCACCTTTCGTCGCAGCGCCTGTTGCACCTTCTTTATATTTCCAGTGCGCAGCCACACCCAATTCAGCATCTTCATGCATTTGTCGAGTACGAATTTGAATTTCAACCGTTTTACCTTCAGGCCCTAAAACAACGGTATGAATAGATTGGTAACCATTTGGCTTTGGATTTGCAACGTAATCATCAAATTCATCGGGTAAATGGCGGAAATGAGTATGCACAATACCTAATGCGGCATAACAATCTTGAAGACGTTCTACGACTATACGCACCGCTCTCACATCAAACAGCTCATCAAATGCAAGATTCTTTTTCTTCATTTTGCGCCAGATACTATAGATATGTTTGGGACGACCATAAATATCTACATCAACATTCTCTTCTTTCATATAACCGCGTACTGTACTGACAAAATTATCAATATACTGTTCGCGGTCGATACGACGCTCATGAAGCAAGCTGGCTATTTTCTTGTATTCATCAGGATGAAGATAACGGAAACAGAAATCTTCTAATTCCCATTTTAATTGTCCAATACCCAATCGGTTGGCTAATGGTGCATAAATATTAAAACACTCTTTTGCAGCCAGTACGCGCTCATCTTCTGTGGCATCTTTCACTTCTCGTAAATGGGCTATACGCTCTGAAAGTTTGATGACCACACAACGGAAATCTTCCACCATAGACAACAACATACGGCGAACATTATCCACCTGAACAGAACTTGTTTCATTGGTATGCGTTGCTTTTAACTGGCGTATGGCGTCCATTTCCATTACACCACGAACTAAGCTCCAAATCGCATCACCAAAATGTTCAGTAACGATTTCCTGATCAATAAGATTTTCTTCAGCAAGTGGGAAAAGAAGCGCTGCCCTCATGCTGTCTTTGTCCATGCTTAATGTCGAAAGAAGCTCAACCATTTCAACACCACGCCACAATAGCAGTTCGGCATCTTCATGCCCTTGAACAGTACGATGGCAGTATTCCCAGGTTTGCATGATTTCACTACCCGCATTGACATGGGTTAAGTTCAAGCTGTTGACCCATTTATCAACAGCAAACTCTCCTGCAGGTGTTAAGTGAGCACTTCTTACTGCAACCATATTCTCTCCCTACACGGTATAAATCTTATTTGCGACTTATTTACTGGCTAACTGTTTATTTTCGACTAAATTTATTTTCGACTAAACAGTGCCATTGATTCCAGATGACCCGTTTGTGGAAACATATCCAACATTTTTAAACCAGTAAGCTGATATCCAGAATCTAATAATATCTTACTATCTCTGGCTAACGTGGTCGGATTACAGGAGACATACACGATTTTTTCTGCGGATAACTTCACAATATGTGACATTACCTCCAAAGCCCCTGCTCTTGCAGGATCTAACAATACTTTGTTAAACCCTTCTTTCGACCACGGCATCGCAGAAAAATCAGACGATAAATCTGCATGCCAAAAATACGCATTACCTAATTGGTTTAGTTCTGCATTTTTTTTCGCCATTTCAACCAGTGCGGGTACACCTTCTATACCCACCACTTCACTGACGCGTTTTGCAATAGGCAAAGTAAAATTCCCCATACCACAAAACAGATCTAACACGCGATCTTCTGGCGATAAATCAAGCCACTCAATGGCCTGAGCAACCATCTTAGGATTTATTTCATCATTCACTTGAATAAAATCAGTGGGTGCAAAACGTAAATTAAGACCTTCTATTTGATAGAAGGGTTCCTTCTCAATTGAAGTTAATCGTGCTATCTCGCTATTATCACCTGCAAGATACATCGTAACTTGATGAGTTTGAGAGAAATCACTCAAACTCTGTTTATCACTCTCAGGCAATGGCGATAAATGGCGTAAAATAACCAGCGGCCCATTATCAGCGAGTACCATTTCAACATGCCCTAAATCACGTACTGATGTTAAATTTTTAAGGCATGTCCAAAGAGGAGACAATAAATCATTTAGCTGTGGCTTTAATACTGGGCATTTTTTTATCATGACCAAATCATTAGAGCGCTCTTGGCGAAAACCCATCACCAACCCTTTTTCTGGTTGATAACGTAATCCCAATCTTGCTCTACGGCGATAGCCATATTCGGCTCCCGCAATCACAGGCTCGGCTGAAATAATTACACCCGTTTCACGCTTAATAAGGTGCGATAACACACCTGCTTTTGTTGTACGTTGTAGCGCAATAGGTACATGCTGCTGCTGACAACCACCACAACGCTCATAATATTCACAATGAGGCGCTATACGCTGTTCGCTGGTAGTCAAACGCTTAATAACCTCGCCTTTAGCAAACTGGCGCTTTTCTTCTGTTAAACGAATACGAGCAGTTTCTTGTGGGAGTAATCCTTTTACAAAAATCGTTTTGCCCTCAGCATGAGCAATACCTTGACCATTTGCATCCAATGCACTGGCGGTCACTTCCAGAGTTGTTGCCTGTTTTTTCACAGGACGTTTTTTAGGGGAATAAAACTGCACCATAGTATTAAATTAAGTATCAATGACGGATTAACAGTGAAATGACATCGTTTTAGAATACGCTGTATGTTTTTCAGCGTTACATGAATGACTATGCATTTCAGAAGAAAACATGGGGAGAGTATAACATCGAACAAGTTATTTACTTAACTGATATAAGCAATATTTTTGTTAAATTGAGAAAACTTTTAATGATAACAACCTAAGATACTTGTTTTATGGATTTTATATTGTTCTATAACTAACAAATATTATATATAACTTTTATATTGAATATATTTACAATTAATAACATCTATTTTCTGTTATTTTAATAAATCTTTATTATCACTAAGAAAAGTCTAAAAATTATCACCAATCAATTAGATAGCGTTTCTCTTAATGATTATAAATTAATCACAAACCATTAATTTCCTATATTCTTCATAAGCATAATGATCGGTCATTCCACTGATATAATCTTGAATTAATCTTGTTCGATAATAAAACTCTAAAATCTTTCCTTTTTCAGAATTTATATCATCTAGCTTTTCTAACATCTCGTTATAAGCCAGTTTATGTTTAACAGAAAGCTTATGATATAAACGCGTCTCAATTACATATTTAGGATGTTCATTATATTTATGCAATCTTAAAAAATCTTCAGTTGATAATAAAAGTAAGGGCTTATAGATATCAAGTAATCCACTGATTACACGATATCCTTTCATTTCAAGCTCTTCAACTTCAGGATGGCTAAATACCCATTTTTTAGCGACACTTTTTAATGTCGTTAATAAACGATGCTCCGCACTATTTCCTTCAAGCAAGGCATGATTAAAGCTCCCTTCATAAACTTGGGGAAGGTTTTTTATAAAACGGTACGCCGTATAAGGCACTAATTTTCCAGTAATATAAACTCGTAAATACATAAAAAACTGGTCTTGCATACTGCGTTTGGCTTCATTTTGATCGACTTTTTTATAAGCACGATTCACAGTAATATCGAATAAATCACCTTCGATCACATCACCATTTTCACGCCATGCATCTCGTAAAAGCTGAACAAGGCGGTTGATATCAAAAATCCCCTTTTCTACCGCATCATCTAAATCCGCAATGCAATAAGAGATGTCGTCAGCCGCTTCCATAATATAAGTGAGAGGAAAGCGACAAAATCCCCCCATATCTAATTTTTCTTGCACTTCTTTTACGAATGCTAATTCAGACCAGTAATACCCCGGTTTTTTCATTAAATAGCTATATTCTTTAGGCACTTCCCCTTGCCAATAAGCAGGACGGGTATATTTCAATACACAACCTATTTGAGCATAGGTTAAATTCAATTTAAGCAGATGATGCGCCATTCGAATCGCTTGAGCATTCCCTTCAAATTGACATAAATCTTGGCGTAAAGTTTGTCGCAATTCATTTAATTGCACTTTAGCTGAATACTGCATAGGAATAAAAGGACAACTATCGAATTCGGCTGTCGCCTCTGGTGATAATACTTTTTGAAACCAATGCTTAATCGCGGCTTCACCAAAATGTCCAAAAGGCGGGTTACCAATATCATGCATTAAGCACGCCATCTCAATTAAGCTTTCTAAACTATCAATACGATCACTTAAACCATATTCTTCAAGCTTATTTTGTTTCTTTAATTCGCCAATAATCTGTTTAGCGATATAACGCCCAATTTGTTGAACTTCAAGAGAATGAGTAAGACGGCTACGTACAGCAGAATTTTGCTCTAGGGGAAAGACTTGCGTTTTTTGTTGTAAACGACGAATAGCGGCTGAGTTAATAATACGTCCACGATCACTTTCAAATTGACGAGAAACCTGTATTTCATCGTTAATATCGATATCACTGCTGTTATATTTGCGTTGATAATTTAACTTCAGCTTAAAATCGATCATTTCTGTCCTCTTTCTGGTTTCGATGAAACGAATTCTCTATTCTTTGTGTTATATCGTGTTTTTCTGATAGATGTTAAACTCTATTTAAATTTCTATTTATTATTAACCTACAAGTGAGTATGACACAATGAGAGTTGGCGTAATAGGTGCAATGGAGCAAGAAGTCACACTTCTGCGTGAGAAAATTGAAGATTGCCAAATCTTATCTCGTGGCGGCTGTGAAATCTATACAGGCACAATCAACGGTGTTGATGTTGCATTATTAAAATCAGGTATTGGTAAAGTTGCAGCAGCGATTGGTACAACATTATTACTTGAGCATTTTCGTCCTGATGTCGTTATCAATACTGGCTCTGCGGGTGGCTTAGACTCAAGATTAAATGTCGGTGATATCGTTGTTTCAACGGAAGTTCGCTATCACGATGCAGATGTTACTGCGTTTGGTTATGAACCTGGTCAAATGGCACAATGTCCTCCTGCTTTTATTGCTGAACCCAAACTTGTTCAAATAGCAGAAGAATGTATTGAATCGCTAAAATTAAATGCTGTTCGCGGTTTAATTTGTAGTGGTGATGCATTTATTAATGGCGCTGAACCTTTAGCCCGTATTCGTCGCACATTCCCAGATGTTGCAGCCGTAGAAATGGAATCAACCGCGATTGGCCATGTTTGCCATCAGTTTGGCACACCATTTGTTGTTGTTCGTGCTATTTCTGATGTAGCCGATAAAGAATCGCACTTAAGTTTTGATGAATTTTTATCTGTTGCTGCAGAACAATCAAGCTTAATGGTGACAGCGATGTTGGATAAATTAAAAGACTAATTAAGTCGAGATAATTCTAATATTGCTTTATCAATATCCCGCCTTTATTTTTTGCTTATTCTAAGATAAAAAATAGGTGGGTATTTTTTACTATTGGAAATGTAATGCGTTTATTTATCAATTTTGGGTTATTACTCTGTTCATTATTTTGGTTCAATTTCGCCATTGCTATCACGCCCGCTGATCGTGTTATTACACTATCACCATCTGCCACTGAAATGGCTTATGCCGCAGGTATGGGTGATAATATTGTCGGAGTTAGTGCTTACTCTGATTATCCAGAGGATGCTAAAAATATTGAACAAGTTGCCAATTGGCAGGGTATTAATATAGAGCGCATTCTATTATTAAAGCCTGATTTAGTGATTGCATGGCAAGGCGGTAATCCACAACGTTCATTAGATCAATTAAAAGCTTTGGGTATTTCTATCATTTATTCTGATCCACAAAGTATTGAAGAAATCGCAGACGATCTCGTTACTCTTTCCAATTATAGCCATCATCCTGATATAGCATTAAAAAATGCCCAACAATTGCGCCAGCAATATCAAGCGTTACAGCAAAAATATGTATCAAATATATCGAATCACCCTAAAAAAAAGGTGTTTATTCAGTTTGGGATGCAACCTTTATTTACGACATCAGCTCGCACATTACAGAGCCATATTACAGCGCTTTGTGGTGGGGAGAATATCTTTGCTAATAGCCCTGTCACTTGGCCTCAAGTAAATCGTGAGCAAGTACTTACAAAGCGACCTGATTTGATTGTATTCAGTGGTAAAGCAGAGCAAATACCTACCGTACAAACATTTTGGCAACCCCAGCTTACTGTTCCAGTTATTGCTATTGATGAAGACAGTTTTAGTCGCCCTTCACCACGTATTATTAATGCAGCACAGCAAATCTGCGAAGCCATCGCTAATAATGAATGAGTGATTTTATGAAATAAGCTCAGAAAGAATAAAGAAGAGAAAAAAATTTTAACCGACAGACAAAAGTCGTGAGCGAGCAAGCAGTGCAACAAGGCAGACAGCGCGCAGTAAGCGGAGCATACATTAGTATGTGAGCATTACGAGCACTGCTCTAACGCCGTGGCACTACTGCACAGCCACGACGCCAAAGAAGATAAACAGCACAAAGCATTACGAGCGGTGCTATAACGCCACAGCACTACTGCACAGCCACGACGCCAAAGAAGGATCAGATACTAAAAGAAGAGCCGCAACCACAGGTACTCTTAGCATTAGGATTAGTTACAATGAAACGCGAACCCTCTAACCCCTCGGTATAATCCACACAACCGCCCACTAAATACTGCAAGCTCATAGGATCAACCACTAAGGCAACACCTTGTTTTTCTATGGTCATATCGCCTTCGTTCATTGCATCATCAAAGGTAAAACCATACTGGAATCCGCTACAACCGCCACCCGTGATATAAACACGTAAACGCAGATTTGGATTTTCTTCATCTGCAATCAGATCTTTTACTTTATTTGCAGCCGCGTCAGTAAATTGTAACGGCAGAGCCATATCATCACTCATTGTTCACTCCAGACTGGGTATTCCAGCAAAAAAACAGCCAGCAAAAATTTATCTTTCTTGCTGATATAATGTGATGATTATCTAATACCTGCTCATAACCTTCAAGTTTGTTGTGGACAAAATACACTTTTTGCTACCTATCGCTTTTTACGATAATTCACATACTCACAATAACAGTGATAAATCAAAATCTTGTTGCAGTGTATTTGGCTTCATCTGCGCGGTGCTTTAGAATACGCCTTAATCTTACGCTCACCCATCATTAGGAGTCTGACATGAGCAAGTCTGAAACGCTTTATAATCTCGCACAACAAGTGATCCCCGGCGGTGTCAACTCACCTGTTAGAGCATTTAACGGTGTAGGTGGAACCCCTCTTTTTATTGAACGTGCTAATGGTGCGTATATTTATGATGCCGACGGACGCGCTTACCTTGACTATGTTGGCTCATGGGGACCGATGGTATTAGGACACAACCACCCTGCTATTCGCGATGCAGTGACTGATGCGGTACAAAAAGGTTTAAGCTTTGGAGCCCCAACAGCCGCTGAAGTTGAAATGGCAAACCTAGTCACTGAACTTGTGCCATCAATGGACATGGTTCGTATGGTGAACTCGGGCACAGAAGCGACAATGAGCGCCATTCGCCTTGCTCGTGGCTATACTGGACGTGACAAAATCATCAAATTCGAAGGTTGCTATCACGGTCACGCTGACTGCTTATTAGTAAAAGCAGGCTCTGGCGCATTAACTATGGGACAACCTAATTCACCAGGTGTACCTGCTGATTTTGTCAAACACACCTTAACTTGCACTTACAACGACTTAAACTCTGTACGCCAAGCATTTGAAAACTATCCTGAAGAAGTCGCTTGTATCATCGTGGAGCCCGTTGCTGGCAATATGAACTGTGTACCACCTAAAGCAGACTTTTTACCGGGTTTACGTGCGTTATGTGATGAGTTTGGTGCTTTACTGATTATTGATGAAGTTATGACAGGCTTTCGCGTGGCATTAGGTGGCGCACAAGCCTATTACGATGTTGATCCTGACTTAACGTGCCTTGGTAAGATTATCGGTGGCGGTATGCCTGTAGGTGCTTTTGGCGGACATATGGATGTAATGTCTAAACTCGCGCCAATTGGCCCTGTTTATCAAGCAGGAACCTTATCAGGCAACCCTATTGCAATGGCAGCAGGTCTAGCGTGTTTACACGAAGTTTCACAGCCAGGTGTTCATCAAACATTAGATGAGCTAACAACGATGCTAGCTGACGGTTTACTTGAGAAAGCTCAACAAGCAGGCATTCCAATGGTTATCAACCATGTTGGTGGTATGTTTGGCCTATTCTTTACTGATGCGAAAGAAGTCACTTGCTACCAAGATGTGATGAATTGTGATGTCGAGCGCTTTAAACAATTCTTCCACTTAATGCTGGAAAAACGCGTCTACCTTGCGCCTTCTGCATTTGAAGCGGGCTTTATGTCTATCGCTCATACAAAAGAAGATATTCAACGCACTATTGATGCGGCGGAATATGCTTTTGAAAAAATGAAAGGCTAGTTTAAATATCCCTTTATAAAAGCCAGTCAGTTCACAATTGTGAAGTGACTGGCTTTTTATTATTGGCTTTAGCCAGTTTAAGTCGCGTCAGCGTCTTAAATCATAACCACCCGTTTTACGGGCGGTTATAGTTTCTTTTTCCTATCCAATATCAATAGAAGTATCATTTTTGACATCTTTGAATTAAATTCAACCCATTGTTGCCATAATGACTTTAAAACACAAATCGAAGCGTCATATTTGATACTTTCGTGTTAAATTTAATCATTTATTGCCATGGTGGCTTTAAAATACGACTCAAAGTATCAAAAATGAGCCTTAATAAAATTTTGAAGACAATCGATGATTTATCAGCTGAAGAAAAAACAAGGCTATTCTTAGAATTAAACTCTAAGCAAAAATCAAATAACTATCGTTATTTCAATGAGATATGCAACCCTGAAAAATCACTTAATCTATTTGCACTAGAAGAGCATGAGATTAAAAAAATCATTACCTTAGAGCTAAAAAAGCAAGGCATTACCTATGAAGAGATGGCTATGCAAATTGATATTAACCTTAAACTTGCTCAAAATAACTACGCTATAGCAACAAAAAAACAAACGGCACTTACGTGCCGTTTTTATTTTACCTAACCTACGTGATGACTTACTCAGAAAACAGATCTTGTAACCACTTTGGCGCGCCACTTTCATCGGTATCTTGCTGAATGGGCGTACACAATCCATCTGGGTTTGATGTCCATACTGGCAATGTACGCACTCCACCGCCGTAACAAGCAAAGTTACCTTGGGCATCAACAGACATCTCTGCGATATCTTCTGGTGCTGGTGGATTTAATTTCAACGGTGCCTGATTCTCTAAATAGTTACGATACAGCAATAATGCCCCTGTTGAACCCGTTAAGTTCGTTGGACCATTATTGTCACGTCCCATCCATGAAATCGTCACTTCTTTGCCGTCAATCCCCGCAAACCAACTATCACGTAAATCGTTAGTGGTACCCGTTTTACCCGCAAGGTTGTAATTACCAAATTTTGGTTTTAATACACGCCATGCTGTTCCTGAATTCACCACTTGCTGCATACCAAATAGCGTCATATAAGCCGCTTGAGGTGAAACAGTGGTTTCCGCTTGAGGATAACTTTGATAAAGCACTGTACCATCTTGGGCAATAACAGAGCGCAATGATGATAGTTTTGCACGATTACCTAAACTACCAATTGTTTGGAAGGTTTGAGCCACTTCCATTGGTGTTAAGTTTAATGCACCTAATAGCATCGCGGGTACTTTTTCCAGATTTTCCGCTGGGGCGCCCAAGTTAATCCAAGTTTGAATTACTCGATCTAATCCGACTTCTAAACCAAGATTTACAGTAGGTATATTGCGTGAGGTTGCTAATGCATCCACCAGCATTAATTTACCTTTATAACCGCGATCGTAGTTACGGGGTTGCCAAGGCTTACTCCCCGGAATAGGCACTGAAATAGGTTCATCAGCAAGCCATGTATTTAAACGAAAACGATCAGGCTCACTTAATGCCGTTAAATATGTGGCAGGTTTTGCCAGAGAGCCAATAGAACGACGTGCTGATAATGCGCGGTTAAAGCCCGCATATTGTGGTTGAGAGCCTCCTACTAACGCCCTAACTTCACCACTTAAACGGTCAACAACCACCATTGCCCCTTCAAGATCGTCTATTTTACGTGTTTTACGTAAATCAGCGACACCCACTTCAACCGCTTTTTCAGCCGCGTCTTGCGAGACAGGATCTAATGTTGTGAAGATTTTCGTACCCGATAAATCTTTTACTTTATCGCCTAGGGTTGTTTGTAACTCTTGGCGAACCAATTGCATAAACGCAGGTTGAGGCGTTAACGCTTCACTACGTGGCTTCACCCCTAAAGGACGCGCACTAAGCACGTTATAAAGCTCTTGGTCGATTATCTCTTGGGTTTCCAGCAGTTTTAATACTACATTACGACGCTCTAACGCCGCTTTTGGATTACGCCAAGGGTTATAAGCTGATGCACCTTTAACCATACCCACTAAAAGCGCTTGCTGATCAAGGCTTAGTTCATCAACGGGACGACCAAAATAATAAAGGCTAGCTAATGGGAAACCACGGATCTGTTCATCACCACTTTGCCCTAAAAAGACTTCGTTAAGATACAGCTCTAAAATGCGATCTTTGCTATAACTCGCATCCATAATGATTGCCATATAGGCTTCATTAAGCTTTCTTTTTAGCGTTCTTTCGTTAGTCAAAAATAGGTTTTTCACTAACTGTTGCGTTAACGTACTACCGCCTTGAACCGCTTTACCCGCAGTAAAATTCGCTAATACAGCACGACCAATAGAATACAGGCTGATACCGTCATGCTCATAGAAGCGACGATCTTCTGTTGCAATTAACGTATCCACTAATAACTGTGGAAATTTGTCTCTTGCTAAGAATAAACGTTGCTCACCATTTGCAGATTGCATCATGGTAATCAGCTTAGGATCAAGACGGAAAAAGCCAAATTGGCGCTGATTATCCATGTTAGTGATACTAACAAGTGAATTTTGCTCAAAGGCTAATTTAGCTAAAATTTGCTCTTCACGACCATCAGGGAAATCAAATGGTCGGCGCAACATTTCAATGGTGTTGCCTCTTACCACAAACTCGCCAGGACGTGTGATTTTGTTAACATTGCGGTATTGCATACCCTCAAGTAAGCTCACCATCTCTTTTTGGCTATAATTCATGCCCGGTTCTAAGTTAACGGTACGTCCGTAAACCGCAGCAGGTAATTCCCAAACATTGCCATCAAGGCGCTCTTTGATTTGAGAATGTAAATAAACACCATAAATGCCCATTAAAACCGCAACCACAATGGCGATTTTGACAAATAACCAAAACCAAGAACGACCTCTTTTGGTTTGTTTCGCTGGTCTTTTCTTTCTACTCATGAACTGTATCTCTCATTAAAACCCCTTTATCACGGGATAAAGAAGCCTAACATTGTCGCTATTTTTCTGTGTGATCCCACAAGAAAGCTCTCAAATACGAATAAAACTAGAGCATATTGATCTGGGGTGAAACTAATATTCATTTATTGGCTATATTTTTTTACTCGCCGAGTCGGTGCCGTATTCGCTGGATCATCAGGCCATAAATGCTTTGGATAGCGCCCTTTCATCTCTTTTTGCACCTCTTTATAACTTCCTGCCCAAAACGTGGCTAAATCTTGTGTTTTTTGGATAGGACGATGTGCTGGTGACAATAATTCCATGACTACAGGCAATTGACCATTCGCAATAATAGGGCTTTGTTGTTCGCCATAAACTTCTTGAATACGAATAGCAATCACAGGCGGCAACTCCAAATCATAATTGATAATCACTTTTGTCCCTGTCGGCGCCAAATAATGCGTTGGAAATAAGCTTTGAAGCAACTGATTTTCATGCCATGTTAATTGATTTTTAATAATCGTATTAATATCAATTTGTTGTAATGCTTTTAATGTCTGAACTTCTCCAAGTTCAGGTAAGAGCCATGTTTCTAACGTTTCAAGTAACACAGCTTCTTCTAAATCAGGCAATAACGCTTCTGGGCACCACTTTTTCGCTAAAGAAAGACGAATAAAAAACTGTTGAGTCTCTTCACTAAGTGCTAAAGCACTTAAGCCGTTCTCTCTTAACCAATTCAATAACGCTTGTTGCATTTGCTGTTTATTGGGCTTGTCGAGTTGACGCTGACTTAAGGTTAATCGCCCTAATTGACGTTGTTGCCATGCAACTAACGTACCGCGTTTTTCATCCCATTCAACCGTGGTATTATTTTCAATAAGCTTAGGAAAGGTAGCTGATATTTCATCAATATCAATAGGCAAAGCTAATAAAATACGGACATCAGCATAATGTGCATTTTGCAGTAATAATGGCGCTAAAATCCACGGTGCATTACTCATAGATTGCGAGTCATCCATCATAGCACCTTGCCCATTTGCTAAACGAAAACGCCCTTGATTATCACGATTTTTAGCAATCCTATCAGGAAATCCTACCGCTAATAATGAACCTAACAATTCCGAGCAAAACGTTCCTTTTCGATGTTGAGAGAGCTGTTTTTCACGTCGTGACCAGAAGGTATTCTTTTGTTGTGCAATCCACTCTAGATTAATTTCTTGTCCTCTTGGAGGCTCTTCTAAAATTGCACATAGACGTGCGGCAGTAACAAGATGATTATCACTTTGCTCACTCGCATAATCCAAAACTGCTGCTAATCGAGGCTCAATGCCCCATTGCGCCATACGTGAACCTCGTGGTGTTAATCCACCTTGTTTATCTATCGCCCCCAAACGATACAATAACTCTTTAGCGGTATGTAATACTTGTGGTGTTGGTGTATCCAACCAGTTCAACTGATTAATATCACGACATCCCCACTGCAAAACAGAAAGCCATAACGATGATAAATCACTGCTTAATATTTCAGGCAATTGATGAGAAGCAACGCGCTCTGCTTGTTCTTGGCTTATTAAATGCCAGCAAATACCTGCCTCAAGACGCCCTGCTCGCCCAGCTCTTTGCGTTTGTGATGATTGACTAGTTCGTTGACGCAATAAGCTAGTGACACCACTTTTCAAATCAAATTGAGCGCGCTTTTCAATAGCACTATCAAGGACTAAACGAATTCCTTCAATGGTAAGACTCGTTTCTGCGATATTGGTCGCAAGAACGACTTTCCGATAACCTTTCTCTGTGGGTTCAATCGCTTTTTGTTGTTCAGCTAATGAAAGCGCACCATAAAGAGGAAATAACAAAACATTGTTATCCACTTTATCTTTTAGAATGTCAGCAACACGCACGATTTCGGCACTACCCGGCAAGAAAATCAGCATGGAACCCGATTCTTGCGCAAGTAATCGTAAAGCCATAGTGGCAATTTCTTGCTCAAAGGGTTGATGTGTATTGATAGGAAAATAGACTCGTTCTACAGGATAGCTACGGCCTTCAGCGCTGATCATAGGAGCATCAGGTAATAATGCGGTGAGCTTTTGATTATCCAATGTTGCTGACATAATCAACACACGCAAATCATCACGTAATCCCATTTGTACATCGAGCAATAAAGCCAATGCTAAATCAGCCTGTAAACTGCGTTCATGAAATTCATCTAAAATCACAAGGCTTACGCCAGCCAACTCAGGATCTTGCTGTAACATACGGTTTAATACCCCTTCTGTTACCACTTCAAGTCGAGTTTTTGAGCTGACTTTGCTTTCCGCTTTCATTCGATACCCCACCGTATTGCCAACTTCTTCATTTAGCTGACTGGCTAAACGATAAGCAATACTTTTGGCAGCAATTCGTCTTGGCTCTAATAAAATTATTTTGCCATCAAAGCAATTTTGCTCCAGTAAATAAAGGGGAAGCGCCGTGGATTTACCTGCACCAGTGGGAGCATGAAGCAAAACTTGTGGGGATTGTTTTAACGCAGCAACGATTTTTTCTGTTACATCAAAGATTGGCAATAAATGCACACAGGCTCCATGATTCATTAACTTTCTTGGCTTGGCATTGTAGCATTAGCGCTTTATTAAAGGTCATATTTTCCTCGGAGTCATTATGAAATTTGAGCAACCGCTACAATCCGCCACTTTACTAAAACGATATAAGCGTTTTTTAGCAGACGTTGTCACCCCAAATGGGGAAGAATTCACGCTCCATTGCGCCAACACAGGCGCAATGACGGGATGTGCGACTCCCGGTGATACTGTTTGGTATTCCACCTCTTCAAATGCAAAAAGAAAATACCCGCACAGTTGGGAACTTACACAGACCCAAACCGATGATTGGATTTGTGTAAATACCTTAAGGGCAAACGGTATTGTTGCAGATGCCATTGAAGCAGGTGACATTCCAGAATTATCTGAATATGACGAGATAAAACGAGAAGTGAAATACGGTAGTGAGAACAGTCGTATTGACATTTTACTTAAATCAAATCATAAAGTTGACTGTTATATTGAAGTGAAGTCAGTCACCTTACTCGACAACGGTATGGGTTATTTCCCTGATGCAAAGACAGAACGTGGCCAGAAACATCTTAGAGAGTTGACCGCTATCGCAAAATTGGGTTTAAGGGCTGTCTTATTCTACGCAGTTCCCCATACTGGCATTACGGAAGTGACTGTTGCTAAAGAGATTGACCCTAACTATGCTTCACTGCTAAAAGAAGCGAGTGATGCAGGGGTTGAAATCTTGTGTTATCGCATCAATATTAGTGAATACAATTTAACAATTGGACAGCAATTACCTTTTATTTCAAATAGTTAATTGAAACGCATGGCATTGGTTAAGCATTTTTTAACTAAAAAGGGACATTTACTTGCGTGCCTTCACACCATGAGAAAACTTATTGAAGGAATAATTGCTATCCTCGCGGGCATCTGCTATTTATAGCGCCCTATTTTTTCCCCTTCCTGTTTTGAAGGTGGGGATTATTCAGAAATGCGTATGTAGGAGAAGCATTATGCAAGAAGGGCAAAAGCGTAAAACATCGTCCATGAGCATTCTCGCTATTGCTGGCGTTGAGCCATATCAGGAAAAAGCGGGCGAAGAGTACATGAACGAAGCCCAATTAGCGCATTTTAAGCTAATACTTGAATCTTGGCGCAATCAGCTCAGGGATGAAGTCAACCGCACCGTTACTCATATGCAAGATGAGGCGGCAAACTTCCCAGATCCCGTTGACCGTGCTGCACAAGAAGAAGAATTCAGTCTTGAGCTGCGTAACCGTGATCGTGAACGTAAACTCATTAAGAAAATCGAGAAAACACTGAAAAAAGTCGAAGATGATGACTTTGGTTTCTGTGAATCTTGTGGAGTGGAAATCGGCATTCGCCGTTTAGAAGCTCGTCCTACAGCAGATTTATGTATCGACTGTAAGACATTAGCTGAAATCCGTGAAAAACAGATGGCTGGCTAATAATGAGCAAACGCCTCAGCCTAATACGTTGAGGCGTTAATCTGAATCTTTCGATGCACGAGATTACAGACTATATTGGGCGCTTTGCGCCATCGCCAACGGGTCAACTTCATTTTGGCTCATTGGTTACTGCACTTGGCAGTTATCTTCAAGCTCGCGCACACCACGGGCGTTGGCTTTTGCGCATCGATGATATCGACCCTCTTAGAGAACCTCCCGGCACTGCATCCCAAATTATTCGTACATTAGAACATTATGGTTTGTTCTGGGATGAAGAGATCCTCTATCAATCGCAACGCCATGATGCTTACCGTGAGATTTTACACACTCTTTGGAAAGAAGGTGTTTGCTATCACTGTCATTGTAGCCGTCATCGTTTACATGACTTAGGGGGTGTGTATGATAACCACTGTCGTCATCGCGAGCCACTCACAACTAATGTTACACCTTTTGATAAAGAGAGTGCATGGAGGTTGATCCAACAGCATCCTGTTTATCATTTTGAAGATGTCATTCAAGGTACATATTATTCAAAGAGTACGTCTATCGTGTTAGAAGATATGATTATTCACAGAAAAGATAACTTATTTGCGTATAATCTAGTGACAGTGATTGATGATAGTTATCAGGGTGTAACCGAAGTTGTTAGAGGTGCCGATCTACTTGATCCCACATTGCGACAAATCAGTTTACATAAACAACTGAATTTACCTATTCCGCGTTATGCTCATTTACCTTTAGCAATAAATCATGACGGTAATAAATTATCAAAACAAAATCACGCAAATGCGTTACCAGATACTGATCCAAGACCCGTCATTATCGATGCTTTACGGTTTCTTAATCAGCCTATTATTGCGGGTTGGCAAGATTATTCGTTAGCATCATTGTTAGAGATTGCGATAGCGCAGTGGTCACCTTCTGAGATTTTAAAACAAAATCATCAGCAACAAGGGTATGAATAAACCACACAAAGCATTCTCAAAAAATGTTCAGTAGGCTATGATTAGCCGCTTAATTTTTTAATTATTAGAATTTATTATTCGAGGTGTCATATTTTTAATCGAGTAGCACATTTCTGCCGTAATCTGCTAGGGCGACAAACAACGTCATCAGACACACAACCGGTAGCGAGTGAAAGGCCAGTCACTGCATCTGACCGACCAATACAAGAAACACAGAAACCTGTGCGTCGGCGTCCTGCTATATCCGCAGACCGTCCCCGTAAAAAAAAGAGTAATAAAGAAAAGGCGAACGGGAGTGATTTGCCAATGACTGTGATCCCAAGAGATCAACACCCAATTTCACGTAACGACATCAGTGATAATGCATTAAAAGTGCTTTATCGCCTAAATAACTCTGGCTTTCAGGCTTATTTAGTTGGTAGCGGTGTCCGTGACTTATTACTGGGAAAAAAACCAAAAGATTTTGATATTGCCACTAATGCAACACCTGAAGATGTACGTCGATTATTCCGTAACAGCCGTTTAGTCGGTCGTCGTTTCCGTCTTGCTCATATTATGTTTGGCCCTGAAGTGATTGAAGTTGCGACTTTCCGCGGCTCTCATGAAGATCATGAAGTTTCAGACAATAACCAATCCCAGCAAGCACAAAGCGGTATGTTACTGCGCGACAATATTTTTGGCTCAATTGAAGAAGATGCCATCCGTCGTGACTTTACATTAAACAGCCTCTATTACGGTGTTGATGATTTTGCTGTACGTGATTACGTCGGCGGTTTAGCGGATCTGAAAGCGGGTATTATTCGCTTAATTGGCGATCCTGAAACGCGCTATCGCGAAGATCCCGTCAGAATGCTTAGAGCCATTCGCTTTGCTAGTAAATTGGATATGCAAATTGCGCCAGAAACCGCAGAGCCAATTGCCAGACTTGCTCCTTTATTACGTAATATTCCATCGGCTCGTCTTTTTGAAGAATCGCTGAAATTATTACAAACGGGGCAAGGATACAAAACTTACAAGTTAATGTGTCGTCATCAATTACTTGAACCGCTGTTTCCGCTGATTGCATCTAAAATGACAGAGCAACATGATACGCCGATGGAGAGAATGCTAGATCAAGTTCTCAAAAACACGGACTACCGCATCAATAAAGAGATGCGAGTCAATCCGGCGTTCTTATTTGCGGCGATGCTGTGGTATCCATTAATTGAACATGCCGAAAAATTAGTCCAAGAAAGTGGTCTTTCTTACTATGACTCTTTCTCTATGGCGATGAACGATATATTAGATGAGCAATGCCGTACTATTGCGATACCAAAACGCATTACCACAACAATGCGTGATATCTGGCAATTACAGCAACGTTTACCTAAACGCCAAGGTCGTCGTGCGAATAAATTACTTGAGCACCCTAAATTCCGTGCAGCATTCGATTTACTGGAATTACGTGCCAATGTACAACACAATCCAGAGCTTCAAGCGTTAGCTGGTTGGTGGGCTGATTTCCAAGCCTCTAACAATACGCAACAGCGCTCAATGGTCTCTGAATTAGGCCAAGCACCCGTTCGTAAACGACCGCGTCCACGTAAACGCCCTCGTCATCCAAGCGCAAAACCAGCATCAAGACACGAGAATACCAATGAGTAAACAGAAAAAACGTGTTTATATCATTTTAGGTAGCAATTTGAATTCACCTGAAAATCAGGTGAATTCAGCGATTAAGGCAATCAGTGAGATCCCACAAACAACATTGATTGCACAATCATCTTGGTATCGTACTCGCCCAATGGGACCACAAGATCAGCCTGATTATCTTAATGTCGCTGTTGCGGTTGATACAACGTTAGCACCTGAAGAGTTGCTTAATAACACACAAGCGATTGAATTAGCGCAAGGTCGTGTTAGAAAAGAAGGCAACCGTTGGGGCCCAAGAACGCTTGATCTTGATATTATGTTATTTGGTGATGACGTGATCCAAACCGAGCGATTAACCGTACCTCATTACGGGCTTAAAGTACGTGAATTTATGCTTTATCCATTAGCGGAATTAGCACCCGATCTTCGCTTTCCTGATGGTGAGTTATTAGCAGATAGATTGGCGTTAGTGCCTGAAAACGGCATGGAAAAGTGGTAATTTCACACTAGTACGTTCTTAATGCTAAAGGTTGATACTGTAAAAAATATAAACAGTATCAGCCTATCTCTTCTCTTTTACTTTCCCTCAATTTTTCAAACACATCTCTCCTCCCCAATATCTAAACTCTTTTATATTTATTTTTCACATATAGGCAATTGATAAATATAAATAAAAATTATCATTTATTATTTTTCATTACTCATTTAATTACTTTTTCTTCGTTTTTAGTCCTTAAATGCTACAATCGAAAGCGGCTTTATTTTGATGATCTAACATTTTCTTTAATAAACAAACAATTATGTGAAGTAATTAATTTTATCTACACACAAAAAAATGACAATGATGGAGTTTGTTACAATGAAACCCACTACGCTTTCAACGCTGAACCGCTATAAGCAAGAAAAGAAAAAATTCGCCACAATCACCGCTTATGATGCAAGTTTTGCTCGCCTTTTTGCACAAGAAGGTATTCAAGCCATGCTGATTGGTGATTCATTGGGTATGACACTACAAGGTCATAACAGCACCTTGCCTGTCACCGTTGAACAAATTGCCTACCACACTCGTTGTGTAAGAGCGGGTGCGCCTAATGCTTTCTTGATTGCAGATATGCCGTTTATGTCTTATTCCACCCCTGAGCAAGCTTGTCTTAATGCCGGCATTCTGATGCAAGCAGGAGCTAATATGGTGAAGATTGAAGGTGGAAGTTGGTTAATTCCTACCGTTAAAATGCTCACTGAGCGTGCGGTTCCTGTCTGTATTCATTTAGGTCTAACACCACAATCTGTCAACGTCTTTGGAGGTTATAAAATCCAAGGTAGAGAGCACGATGAAGCCGAGCAATTGAAGCAAGATGCCATCGCCCTTGAAAATGCGGGTGCTCAATTGGCGGTATTGGAATGTGTTCCTGTTACTCTGGCTAAAACAATTACAGACGCATTAACGATGCCTGTTATTGGTATTGGGGCAGGCAATGTCACAGATGGACAAATTCTTGTTATGCATGATTTATTAGGTTTAACACCTCAAGCCCCTAAGTTTTCAAAAGACTTTTTACAAGAAGCAGGCTCCTTAAAAGGTGCGGTTAGTCTTTATGTTCAACAAGTTGAACAAGGCCTGTTTCCAGAAGAAAAACATTCATTTAACTGATTTATTATCTTAATTATCAATATTGTTTAAAAGGAGTCACGCCGTGCTAATTATTGAAACTACGCTTATCTTACGCAGAGAAATCAAGCGATTAAAGCAAGAAGGTAAACGCATTGCATTGGTTCCAACAATGGGTAATCTGCATGAAGGTCACCTAAAATTAATTGAAGAAGCGCGTATTCACGCAGATGTTGTGATCACATCTATTTTTGTTAACCCACTTCAATTTGATAGAGAAGCGGATTTAGCAAATTATCCTCGTACTTTACAAGAAGATTGCGAGTTACTGCGTGATAAACATGTCGATATTATCTTTGCGCCTTCAGCAAAAGAAATGTATCCACACGGTATGGAAAATCAAACAACTGTTGATGTCCCTGTATTATCTACCGTATTAGAAGGCGCAAGCCGTCCTGGTCATTTCCGTGGTGTCACGACAGTTGTCAGTAAGCTTTTTAACCTTGTACAACCTGATGTTGCGATGTTCGGTGAAAAAGACTTCCAACAACTGCAAATTATCAAAAAGATGGTAAGCGATTTATGTATGGATATCAGCATCGTTCCTGTTGCTATCGTACGTGACAAAAATGGTTTAGCGCTCAGTTCGCGCAATCGTCTATTATCTGATAACGAAAAACAACAAGCCCCTGCACTTTATCAAGCGATGCAAGAAATTGCAGAACAACTAAAGTCGGGCAATCATGATGTTAATCAGCTACTGCAAAATGCAAAAAACACCTTAGAGCAGCAAGGTTTTCGTGCAGATGAGTGCTTTATTTGTGATGCGGATACACTCACACCATTAAATGAAGAGAGCCATCGGGCCGTGATTTTAATGGCTGCATGGCTAGGTAATACACGCTTGATTGATAACCAGCAAGTTAACCTTGTTTAATATTCATTATTAGAAAAATAGGAAACACAACAATGCTACGCACTATGTTACAAGGCAAACTTCATCGCGTAAAAGTCACACAAGCTGATCTTAACTATGAAGGCTCTTGCGCAATTGATCAGGATTTTATGGATGCCGCAGGCATTCTTGAAAATGAAGCGATTGATATTTATAACGTTGATAATGGTGAGCGTTTTTCAACCTATGCCATTTGTGCCGAAAGAGGCTCTCGGATTATTTCAGTCAATGGAGCAGCTGCGCGTCGTGCCGCCGTTGGCGATCGCTTAATTATTTGTTCTTATGTGCAAATTCCTGATAGTGATGCGCGTAGCCATAAACCTAATATTGCTTATTTTGAAGATAACAACGAGATGAAACGTATTGCAAAAGCGGTTCCTGTTCAAGTTGCTTAATCAATAAGAAATAACACATTTCCCCATAAACAGAGGTTCCCTGTTTATGGGGAATTATCACCTGAATAATAAATAATCTATTGTTATTATTTGCTTGTCACGATTCACCACGACAAAAACGAGACATAAGATTCAAAACCGTGTTTCTTCTCCATTTTTCCTCGCTTATCTTTCTGTAGCTTGTTATAAATCATATAAGTATTGTCTGACTACTCTCTGACTAATAAAAAATTATGATAAAAGTTGCTTTAGTAGATGATCACATTGTTGTGCGTTCAGGATTTGCACAACTCTTAATGTTAGAACCCGATATTCATATCGTGGGTGAATATTCTAATGGGCAAGAAGCATGGCCTTATTTAGCACATGACGATATTGATGTTGCTGTGATGGATCTCTCTATGCCTGGCGAAAGTGGTCTACAACTCCAAAGTCGCTTAAAACAAAAGCGCCCTGATTTTCGCACCATTATTTTAAGTATCTACGATACGCCCGCTTTTGTTCAAAGCGCATTAGATTCGGGCGCCCGCGGTTATTTAACAAAACGTTGTGGCCCTGAAGAGTTAGTACAAGCCGTACGCGCTGTACATCAAGGTGGCTGTTATCTTTGTTCTGATGCAATGAAAGCGTTACGACAAACACCCGAAAAAGAAGATGCATTACATACGTTAACACCTCGCGAAAGAGAGATTTTCAATCTTTTAGTTCAAGGCGTTAATGTCAAAACAATTGCGGTACAACTTAACCTTAGCCACAAAACCGTTCACGTTCATCGAGCCAATGTTCTTGGTAAATTAAGCTGTGAAACCACTATCGATCTGGTTCATTTCGCCTTAAAAAATCAATTGATTACAGGCTCGCTGTAAAATGAAAAGGGGACTGCGTTTTTTTCTTCAATCCCTCTTTTTATTACTCACCTACTCTTTACTTTGGCTATCACTTTGGGTGATTGGCTTCTATTTAAGTAAAAACGGGCAACAAGCCGCCCTTTTCTTACCTCAAGGTCTACGATTAGCCCTAATAATTTTACTTTGGCGGCGTTTTTGGCTACCAATGTTATTTGCTGAATGGGGGCTTTATTACTGGTTAGCGCAAGAGCAATTAATTACCCACGCCATTATTTATCTCTCACCAATACTAAGCCTTATTATCGCGTTAGAAGTTCAGCGTATTTGGTGGCGATATCCTCTTTATTGGCAACGCCTAACCCTATTAATTAGTGCCGTTGGCTTTAATAGCCTGCTACAAGCCTTTATTCTTGGTTTTGTAATTAATACCACCAGCGGTATTTTTCTGACATCCGTTACTGGTGGCATATTACTCGCCCCTTTTGTTTTTTTACTTTATGAATATCTACGCGAATTACAAAGTCGCACTTTAGTCTCTGACGGCACACTCGATCCGCCATTAAGAACCTCCTTACTCATGTGGGGATTTCTATTTTGCCTTATCGGATTAAGTGCACAGTTTTTCTTAACACCCGAAATAGAACGCTTATTAGTTATTCTTGTTTTTATCCCTAATGTATTTATGGCGTATCGTTATGGCTGGCAAGGCGGCGTATTATCTGCAATATTAGGCAGCTTAATTATCACCTTTGCTCGACAAGTTAATGGCGCGTTTAATGACTTACGTGAGTTAGAAATGTTTTTAACTACGCAAGCTATTATTGGCATTGGTTTAGGGATAGCAATAAGCCGTCAACAGCAATTAGCCCATAATTTACGTCACTATCGATTACGCTTAGAGCAAGAACTTCAAGCTAGACGCGAACTAATGGAGCAACTTGTTCACACCGAAGAAGATGTGAAAAAAGCCATTGCTCGTGAATTACATGATGAGATTGGGCAAAATATTACAGCCATCCAAATTCAATCAATGTTAGTAAAAAAGATGGCTGATAACGATAAAACGCGCCAAACAGGGGAACAAATCGAACGGCTTGCACTGCAAATTCATCAATCTACACGTCAACTACTCCGACAATTACGCCCTCCTGTTTTAGAAGAAATGTCGCTTGAAAAAGCCCTTCACCATTTAATTAATGAGTTTGCTTTTGATGACAACGGTATCATCTGTAATTTTAATTACTCGTTAGATAAAGAGCCTAAAAATGAAACCATTATTTTTACCCTCTACCGTTTAGTACAAGAGCTGTTAAACAACATTAGTAAACACGCCAACGCGACCTATATCCAAATCTCACTGACTCAAAACCAAAACCGATTACGACTGATGATTAGTGATAATGGTATTGGCATGTTACCCACGTCATTATCAGCACAACAAAGTAGTGGCTTTGGATTACGCGGAATTGAAGAACGCATTCGTGCTTTAGGTGGAGAATGGGAAGTGGTAAATCATCACGGTACGAAAATAATTGTTAACTTACCCACAAATTCAAAAGAAAACAGTGAAAACTAAGAATAAGTCTTAGTCATCTACAACCTTATCTCATTCTTTTTCGCGACATTTTTTTTACATTTGCAACATCAAAGAGGATGTTATGTCAGGTAAAAATTCGGCATCAATAAATAAGACCTATAACTTTTGGCGCAAAAATTTAATGCTGTCGATGATTATTGGTTATGCCACCTTCTACCTCACACGTAAAAGCGTCAACTTTGTGATGCCCGTTATGCAAGTTGAATTGAATTTAGATAAAGGAGATATCGGTTGGATAGCCAGCCTTTTTTATCTCACTTACGGTTTATCTAAATTTGTTTCTGGTATTTTCCACGATAAGTGGGGATACCGCTGGTTTATGGGTGTTGGATTAGTAATGACAGGCATTATGAATATTATCTTTGCCTATTGTCTTTCGTTTCCTGCACTGCTTTTGGTCTGGGCACTAAATGGTTTCTTTCAAGGCTTTGGATGGCCACCTTGTGCAAGGTTGTTAACACACTGGTATTCACGCAATGAACGTGGCTTCTGGTGGGGATTATGGAATATCTCAATCAACCTTGGCGGGATGAGTCTTCCCATTTTAACTGCGTGGCTAGCGACGCATTATAGTTGGCAAGTCGCACTGCTTGTTCCCGGTATTATCGGCATCATCATCGGGCTATGGTTGTGTATACGATTAAAAGGGACTCCCGCAGAAGAAGGACTTCCTACTGTGGGTGTGTGGCGGCGCGATGTGTTTGAATTACGTCAAGAACAAGCCTCTCCGCCTAAACCTATGCTAACTATTTTGAAAGAGAGCATTTTATTTAACCGAATGATTTGGTTGCTAGGGTTTTCTTATATTTTGGTTTATCTCATACGTATGGCGATAAACGATTGGGGAAATATCTGGTTATCAGAGACACATGGCGCCAATTTATTAAGTGCAAATGCCATTCTTTCCTTGTTTGAAGTAGGTGGCTTGCTCGGGGCGTTATGTTCAGGCTGGGGCTCGGATTTATTATTCCGCGGCCAACGAGCACCAATGATATTGCTGTTTTCACTCGGGCTTTTTACCGCAGTAACAGCACTTTGGTTAATTCCAATTCATCATTATGCGTTACTCGCAGCCTGTTTTTTTAGTATCGGTTTTTTTGTGTTCGGACCACAGATGTTAATCGGGCTTGCTGCAACAGAATATTGCCATAAAAACGCAGCAGGCACGGTAACTGGCTACTTGGGATTGTATGCCTATTTAGGGGCGGCAATGGCAGGTTGGCCATTAAGTCAGGTCATGGCGCATTATGGTTGGACTGGGATGTTTGCATTATTAACCAGTGCTGCGGCCTTAATGGGACTCTTACTAATGCCGTTGTTGATTGCTGATGTTAGCAAACAAGAGCATTCAGTTGGCCCACTTTCATTTTCCGATGACGACACATTTAAAAGGTTCTGAACATGAAATTGAAAACCCTCTCTACACTCGTTGCTGCTGGTCTGGCTCTTTCTGCGGTTAGCTTATCAACAAATGCGGCTGGTCGTTTAGTCGTTTACTGTAGTGCGACAAATGCGATGTGTGAAGCTGAAACAAAAGCCTTCGCCGAAAAGTATGATGTTAAAACTACCTTCGTTCGTAATGGTTCTGGGAGTACTTTAGCTAAAATTGAAGCTGAAAAACGTAACCCACAAGCTGACGTTTGGTATGGCGGTACAATGGATCCTCACTCACAAGCGGGTGAAATGGATCTGCTAGAGCCTTATGTTTCTCCTAATCTCGATCAGATCATGCCACAATTTCGTGATCCAGCTAAACGCAAAGGAAACTACTCTTCTGCGGTCTATGTCGGTATTTTAGGTTTTGGCGTCAATAAAGATCGCTTAAAAGAAAAAGGCATTGCTATTCCAACCTGCTGGAAAGATTTAATTAAGCCTGAATACAAAGGCGAAATTCAAATTGCTGATCCACAAAGCTCAGGTACGGCTTACACTGCACTGGCAACCTTTGATCAATTATGGGGCACTGAACAAGCCTTTGATTACCTGAAGAAAATCAATACAAATATCTCTCAATACACCAAATCAGGTATTGCTCCTGCACGAAATGCAGCCCGTGGTGAAGCAGCCATTGGTATTGGTTTCCTACATGATTACTCATTAGAAGTTGAAAATGGCGCCCCACTTGAATTGATCTCGCCTTGTGAAGGTACAGGGTATGAAATCGGTGGTGTCAGTATCATTAAAAATGCCCGCAATATGGATAACGCAAAATTATTCGTAGATTGGACACTCTCAAAAGAAGCGCAGGAAATTAGCTGGAAAGAAGGTAAATCTTACCAAATTCTAACCAATACCTCGGCTGAATCTTCACCTATGGCACTGAAATTATCAGACTTAAAACTCATTAACTACGACATGGATAAATATGGCGATAGTGAAGTACGTAAGGAACTGATTAATAAGTGGGTTACCGAAGTAAAAATGGGTAAATAGCTCATTAACAGAGCGAGATAACCTCTCGCTCTCTTTTTCTCATAATAATAAATACATTTACTCTCGGGGGATTTATGTCTCACACACTCGCTTTACCTGAAAAAAAGAGGCGGGATCCCATATTTTTATGGATCCTAATTGCATGGATGGCATTTGCGTTACTGCCATCATGGAGCCTTGACTACGGTCTTTTAGACTCAACAGCAGATGAATTGCTCACCTCTTATGGCTGGAGTAGCCTAAATATCAGTTGGCTCTGGTTTTTATTACCGAGTTTACTGCTATTTCGCCCATTAACTGCACCTAAACGTGAAAATCGCTCTCGCCACTATTTTGATGCAGGTTTTGCCCTATTTTGTGCATTTATTACGATAGTCAGTGCAACCCTTGAAGGACGTGGCTTAGGTTATTCTGCGATCATCCTTTTTATTTCTCTGGGAATGATCATGAAAACCGCCTTAACACGCCTTGAATGGCTGGGCGGTGATAGCTTTGTTATCGGCTCTTTGATAGCTGTTGTTGCACTGATTGGCGCCTTTATTATCTTCCCTAGTATCGCTATTTTTATTCCGATGTTTAAAGATAGCGCGGGCAATTTTGCACCTTTTGAGTTTATCGCGATTTTAAGCCAAGCCCATATAGTGCAAGTGATGCTTAACTCAATTGTGCTTTCTATTGCTGTGGGGATAGGTTGTACTTTCTTTGGTTTAATACTGGCCATTTATACGTCACGTATTGCGGTGCGCTCTGCCATTATCGGCCGTGTATTTTCTATCTTACCTATTGTTACACCACCTTTTGTTGTCGGTTTAGGGGTGACGTTAATGATGGGACGTTCGGGTTATGTGACAGAGTTTCTGGCCACTTACGCAGGACTTGAAAATACCAACTGGTTATATGGCTTTACAGGGATTTGGTTGGCGCAAGTGCTCGCCTTTACCCCTATGTCATTTATGATTTTAGATGGCGCCATTAAAACCATTCATCCTTCATTAGAAGAAGCCTCTTACACCTTAAGAGCAAACCGTTATCAAACTTTCTTTAACGTCTTTATGCCGTTGCTTAAACCTGCGTTAGCCAATGCGTTTTTAATTGTAATTGTGCAATCTCTTGCTGACTTTAGTAATCCGTTAGTTTTAGGAGGCAACTTTGACGTTATCGCCACACAAATTTATTTCTATATCACAGGCTCTCAGCTTGATTATCAATCAGCCAGTACATTAGGCGCATCACTGTTAGTTTTCTCACTATTAGTGTTCTGTGTGCAGTATATGTGGATTGGTAAACGCTCTTACGTCACGGTATCAGGTAAATCTTATCGCGGTGATGTTCAACCTCTTCCATCGTCACTGATCGCATTTGTGACTACTGTTTTAGGTATTTGGGTTGTCTTTAATATCCTGCTCTATGGCAGTATTTTCTACGGTAGCTTTACCGTTAACTGGGGAGTTGATTACACCTTAACACTCGATAATTTTATCAAATTATTTGGTCAAGGAATGAGTGACGGTGCATGGCCTTCATTATTAGATACCTTGTTATATGCGGGTATCGCCGCGCCGATCACGGCAATTCTCGGACTATTAATTGCCTATATCGTGGTGCGCCAAGACTTTAAAGGTAAAAAAAGTATCGAGTTCACAACCATGCTTTGTTTTGCCGTACCAGGAACCGTCGCAGGTGTCTCTTATATTCTTGCGTTTAACGACTCGCCTTTCTATTTAACGGGAACGGCGGCAATTGTGATTATCTCTATGACAATGCGTAACGTGCCTGTGGGAATACGTGCGGGTATTGCGGGATTAGGGCAAATTGATAAATCGCTTGATGAAGCTTCTCTAAGTTTAAGAGCGAACTCAATGAGAACCATTTTCTATGTGCTGTTACCGTTATTACGCCCTGCTATTTTATCTGCGCTGATTTATAGCTTTGTGCGTGCGATAACGACAGTCAGTGCCATCGTTTTCCTTGTTACACCAGATACACGCGTTGCAACCGCTTATATTTTAAACCGCGTTGAAGATGGTGAATACGGCGTCGCAATTGCCTACGGCTCGATTTTAATCGTCGTGATGTTGGCAATTATTTTCTTATTTGACTATTTGATTGGCGAAGCCCGTGTTTCACGCTCTAAAGCCAAAAATGCACAGTAATACGGAGTATAAATCATGACACAACAACATTTCGTTGAACTGAAAAATGTAATTAAGCGTTTTGGCACTAACACGGTGATTGAAGATCTCAGTTTGTCTATTCCACAAGGCAAAATGGTTTCATTATTAGGGCCTTCAGGTTGCGGTAAAACAACCGTATTACGTTTAGTGGCAGGGTTAGAAAAACCGACAGAAGGCAAAATTTTTATCGATGGCGAAGATGTTACCGACCGTTCGATCCAGCAACGCGACATCTGTATGGTGTTTCAGTCTTATGCCCTTTTCCCTCATATGTCGTTGGGCGAAAATATTGGCTATGGCTTAAAAATGCTGGGGCGTCCTAAGGCTGAAATCAAACAACGTGTTTCTGAAGCCTTAGAGCTGGTGGATTTAGCAGGCTTTGAAGACCGTTTTGTTGACCAAATTTCAGGTGGTCAACAACAACGTGTTGCATTAGCTCGCGCCTTAATTTTGAAACCTAAAGTGCTGCTTTTTGATGAACCATTGAGTAACCTTGATGCTAACTTACGTCGTAGTATGAGAGAGAAAATTCGTGAATTACAACAACAGTTTAATATCACGTCTCTTTATGTCACTCATGACCAAAGTGAAGCATTTGCAGTTTCTGATATGGTTTTAGTGATGAATAAAGGCAAGATAATGCAATTAGGTTCACCACAAAATCTTTATCGCCAACCCGCATCTGAATTTATGGCAAGCTTTATGGGAGATGCAAACTTATTCCCAGCCACATTGGGCGCTGATTATGTTGATATTTTCCAATATCGCCTACCAAAACCAGATACATTTAATACGACTAAAACCGAAGTTAGAGTTGGAGTTAGACCAGAAGCGATTACCTTATCTCAACAAGGCGATGTCTGTCAGCAATGTAAAATAGTGCATGTGGCTTACATGGGACCACAATATGAAGTCACGGTAGAATGGCAAAATCAAACCTTGCTATTACAAGTCAATGCCACACAGCTTCAGCCGAATGTAGGTGACAGTTATTATCTGCAAATTCACCCTTATGGTATGTTTATCCTAGAATAAGCGTCTTTATCTTATTTATCTTAAAGGCACCTTTGAGGTGCCTTTTTTCATCTCTTCTCCCTCTTTCAGAGAAAATGTTTTTATATATAAATTACAATAACTTATAAAATTTTTATCATTTTGAAAAAATCACCACTTGCTAATGATAATTATATTTACTTACAATATTTACAAAATGTTATGTTATAACATTATAAAATAAAGGAGGTAAGTAAAATGAAAAAATCTGTTTTTAGTTACACAACGCTTTTTATTTCAATAAGTTATTCATTATTTGCAAACGCAAACACCACAACGAAATCAGAAGAAAAACCACAAAATGAGGTATTAAAGGTTTATTCAACGCCTTTACAAACACCACAAGAAAAAATGGCAACACCCGTTGCTGTCATTACACAAGAAGAGTTACGCGCTAATCGTAGTGCATCTATTGCTGAAACATTGACATCTCTACCCGGTTTTCATGCCAGTTTTTTTGGTGGAGGCTCAGTGCATCCCGTTATTCGTGGGATGTCAGGCAACCGAGTAAAAGTATTGCACAGTGGTAGTGATCTTATGGATGTATCGTCGATTGGTGCAGATCACGCAATCACGAGCGAACCTTTTTTAAGCCAGCGTATTGAAGTATTAAAAGGATCTTCAGCATTACTTTATGGAGGAGGCACAATCGGTGGCGCCATTAATGTTATTGATAGCAAAATTCCTATGTCAGTGCCTGAAAAAGGTTACGATGGCGAATTACATTATCAATATGATTCTGTTTCTAAAGGAAATACCGGTGCAGCAGGTTTGACATTAGGGCAAGATAATTTAGCTCTGCGTATTGAAGGCACGAAACGTTACCAAAGTAACTACAAACAACCCGAGCCATTACATCAAGGGGAAGCAAGCCGCTTAGCTGGTTCTTATCAAGATAACCAATCTGCAAATATCGGTGCATCATGGATCTTTGATGAGGGTTATATTGGAATTGGCTATGGTGAGCAACATCGCCGATATGGATTACCTGGTCATACTCATTTTCATGATCATGAGGAGGAGCATCATCACGCCCCTACTCACCCACCTTTAGTTGGTCATCATCATCATGATCACAATCATGAATACCCTGATGAACAACATGAGCATGGCATTCCCTATATTATTATGGAGAGTAAACGATGGGATCTTCGTGGTGAAAAAAGTAACCCATTTGCCGGTATTGAATCGGTACGTTTCAGTGCGGCCAGAACCCATTATCATCATGATGAAAAAGAAGATCATGAAGTTAGTACCCAATTTAAAAACAAAGGAGATGAATTAAGATTTTCTTTCACACATCAACCTATTTTAGGCTGGCATGGTGTTATTGGCGGGCAATTTAATCAACGTGATTTTAGTGCTTATGGAGAAGAGGCTTATGTACCGTCAACAAAAACAAAAAATCACTCACTCTTTTTATTAGAAGAATACCAATTCGGCGATTTTCGCTATGAATTAGGTTTTCGCCAAGAGTGGCAATCACTGTTAAATAGAGAAACTCAAAAAAACAATAAACAGAGTGCATCTTCGATTTCTGCTGGATTAGCGTGGAATTTTACACAAGATTATTTTTTAAATTTATCACTATCACACACGAAAAGATTACCTGTTGCAGAAGAGCTTTACGCGAATGGTGTTCATGCTGCAAGTCGAACTATTGAAAAAGGCGATCCTAATTTAACCGCAGAGACGGCAAATAATATTGATATTGGGATAACTAAAGTAACAGGTGATATTCAATTCAATATTAGTACCTATTATAACCATATTGATAATTATATTTATGGCAAGTTTACTGGCGCTGAATTAAATAATGGATATCGACCATTACAATACGTACAACATGATGCTCAATTCAAAGGTGTAGAAGGTAATATTGACTATTACTATCACCAAGATAGCTTAATTGGTATTTCTGGTGATTATGTCAGAGCAAATTTACTGCATAATAAAGGAAATATTCCAAGGATCCCCGCTTATCGATTAAGCGTTTATATTAAACATAGTTTAACAGAAAATCTAAATGGGCAAATTCGGGTTGATCACTTTGGAAAACAGAATAAAACAGCCGAATATGAAACGCCAACAGCATCTTATAATACAGTTAGCTTAGGTAGTGAATATATTGGCTATTTAGATAATACCAATTATACCTTGTATGCCAAAGTTAATAATATCTTTGATGCAAAAGGGAAAGACAGTACCTCTTATATTAAAGATGAAATGTATTTACCAGGTCGTAATATCATATTAGGCACTACTCTTACATTCTAAGTATAAAAAATAATTATGAAAAAAAGTAAATTCTCTATTATTTTACTTATGCTTTTGTCGTCTCCTTTATATGGAAAAGAGAATAATGAAGATAAAAGCAAAGGAAAAGAAATACCAAACGATGTTATTACTGTTAAAGCAACATCAATAAAAAACAAAGAGACTTTCTCTTCATTGTTACTGAATAATCGGGAAGAGATAAAAGGAAAACAACTTGAACAAATAAAGTCCAATACCATTGGTAATACCGTTTCAAAAGTCGCAGGAGTACAAGCAGAAGGTTTTGGCCCTAATGCCGCAAGACCCGTTATTCGTAGCATGTCTGGAAATAGAGTGGGTATTTTAGTCAATAATCTTCCTATTAATGATGTTTCATTTATTAGTGGAAATATGCCTATTCCCATTGATATGAACAGAATTAATGAAATATCGATCAGTAAAAACTCTGAAGCACTACTTTATGGTGGTAGTAGCAGTGGTGGTGCAATTCATTTGTGGGATGATAGGATAATGACACAGTTGCCTGAAAAAGCGATTTCAGGCGCCGTGACATTTAATGGAAGTACCAATAACGGTAATGGTGGATCAGCAAATATTAAATTCAGTAATGAAGAAAACTGGGTTTTTAATATTTCAGGTGCCACTAAACGAGTTACTAGATATAAAATTCCAACACATTCTAAAGCAGCACCGTGTTATAGCTATCAACAACTAAAAAGTCACTTTGCGTTACGTGATCAATGCCAAGTTGATATGAAAGTGTTTACCAGCCGTAATCCTGAAGCTTACCCTTACATTAGTGAGTTTTGGAAAAAATACAAAGTTGAATATGAATTAAGCGAAGATGATAAATATACTTTTAAAGATAAAGATTATTTTTCAGGTATTGGTTATGTTGATAATGAAGCTAACTCACAATATAAACCCGGCAGTCCCACATCCATTGAACATGTAACACCGCCTAAGCATTATGTTGAAAATAATAATAAAGAAATTCCTAATAGCTTTTTAAAAAGCCAAAGTGGTAATGCATCACTCTCTTATATTGAAGATGATGGTTATTTAGGCCTATCTATTACTGATTTTCAAACATCTTATGGTGTACCAGGATATGCTTATCTCACGTCGAAAACGACACGAGAAATGTACAAACCTATTTCAGTTTCAAACCATAATCGACGAATAGATATACAAGGAAAACATTATCACTTAACGCCATTTTTCAGAGACAGCGCTTTTTATTACTCTTATTCTGAATCGAAAGATGAGGAGTTGGTCGGTCAAATTGCATCATCGGTATTTAACACTAAAAGCCATCAATTAGCGATAGAAACTGCACATACTCCGCTATTTAATCGGCTTAATGGTGCTGTCGGAATTAACGGTAATTATCGTGATCTGAAAACGTCTGGCTATGATGCTTATTTACCAAGTGTATTGACCAAAGAGTATGGAATATATTGGGTTGAGTCGTTAAATTTATCTCCTTTTGAAATTACTGCGGGATACCGTAAAGGCTATACCCATCATCATCTAAATATTCCCGATAATTATAATAGCGGTCGAGGACAAGGTTCAAATCTGCAAAATCGTCATTTTGATACCAGTGCAAATACATTAGCCTTATCTTTTACACCAATTGATGAATGGACATTAAAGCTACAAAAAAATATTTCTTATCGTGCTCCTGAAATTAATGAACTTTATACACATGGTCCCCACTATGCTTATTTAATTGAAGAACAAGGAAACAGTAAATTTAATACAGAAAAAAGTAAGAGCATTGAATTATCATCCATTATTGAGATTGGTAATTTTTCTAATAAACTCAATCTGTATAAAACTGACTATAGCGATTTTAAGTTTAGACGCTTAACGGGCGTAAGTCGTGGTGGCGTTACAGTAATGGAATGGGATGAAACTGATCTTGAAACAAAAGGTTTAGAATACGAATTTAAATATTTATATGAAATGCCTCACGACCATAATCTTACATTCACACTATTTGGTGATTTTGTTGAAAACAGAAGTAAAAGAAAGCTCTTTATTGCAGGTAATTATTTGCCTAATCTTCCCAATGAAAAACATGGTATTAGCCTTAATTATCAGCATGAAGAGTTAACCGCATTTAGTACTGCGACTTACTATAAAAAACAAAAAGAAAGTGGTGGATTAATGTATGGTGGGGATATTACTTTTCCTTCTTACACATTAGTTGATGCAGGAATTGGCAAAAAATATCATCTTGATAAATTAGATGTTTCTGTTGATTTTATTATTAATAATCTCACCAATACAGAAGCAAGACCCGCTTCTTCTCAGTTGAAATATTTAGCCCCTTTGCCAGGTAGAAATTATGGAGTGAATATCAAAATTGATTTTTAATATTTTCTAATTTAGCAAGATATAAAGTAAGCGAGGCACCCAATGGGTGCCTCTTTTTTATAATAATACTACGACATTTTCCCCTGGTGTGACATCCTGGTGTGAATGTTTGAGGTAATGCTTGGTGTAGCATATTGCTACGTTTTTATTGTTTTAGAAAAATACTTGTACTACTCCCTTTATTTTTTGAGAAGCTATCAGAACAAAAGCTGATAACCTCCGTTCTCTCTCTATTTTCCTTGAGCGAGATATTTTTGCATTTCATCTGCTGGAACCATACCACCACCAGTAGCCCATACTAAATGCGTTGCATTTTGCATTTTTTGACTGTCTAGTGATAATCCTTGCAGATAATCTTTAGCTTGAGTGACATGTACAGCACCTGTCATTCCAGCTAAAGCCGAAGGTTCTAACTTAATCCCTTCTTCTTTATTTAATAAACTGAGTAAGTCATAAAGCTCTTGGTCATCAATAGTGTAATAACCATCAATTAAGCGCTCCATTGCTCGACCAACAAAGCCTGATGCACGACCGACAGCAAGACCATCAGCCGCAGTTACGTTATCGATACCAATCTCTTGTACAGAGATGCCTTCATGTAATTGGGTATAAACACCCAATAACATACAAGGTGAGTGCGTTGGCTCTGCAAATAAGCAGTGTACGGCATCCCCAAATGCCAGTTTTAGCCCAAATGCAACACCACCAGGGCCACCACCGACACCACAAGGCAGGTAAACAAACAGAGGATGCTCACTATCAACACGAACACCTTGCTCTTCAAATTGGCGTTTTAAACGTAATCCCGCTACCGCATAACCCAAAAATAATGTTTTTGAGTTTTCATCATCGATAAAGAAACAGTTAGGATCTTTCTCTGCTTCTTTGCGGCCTTCTTCTACCGCAATGCTGTAATCTTGTTCATATTCAACAACATTAACGCCATGAGAACGTAATTTATCTTTCTTCCACTGACGTGCATCAGCAGACATATGAACACTCACACTAAAGCCTAATTTCGCACTCATGATCCCAATAGACATACCTAAGTTGCCTGTTGAGCCAACAGCAATGCTGTATTGGCTAAAGAATTCACGAAATTTATCAGAAAATAATTTTTCATAATTATCGTCTGTGCTCAACAATCCCGCGTTTATCGCTAATTTCTCAGCATGAGTCAGTACTTCATAAATCCCACCACGCGCTTTAATTGAGCCAGAAATAGGTAAATGACTGTCCTTTTTCAAACGCAATTGACCGCTAATGGACGTGTTATAACGCTTTTCAAGTGCGACTTTCATTTTAGGAATATCAACCACTTCTGATTCGATAATTCCTTGAGTAACAGCCGTTTCTGGAAATGCTTTAGCTAAATAAGGTGCAAAACGTTGTAATCTCGCTTGTGCGACAATTACGTCATCTTGCGTTAAACCAACATATGGAAGTCCCTGGTCAGTGGTGGTCACTTTTGGGTTAAACCAAACCACTTCTTTTAAGTCCACTAAGTCACGAACTAGTGGAAAATTGCTTGTTAATTTATTTATATCTATATGGTTCATAGTCGTTCTCTTTTATATGACAAAAGAAAGCATAAATGTACCGCCTAGTGCGACAAAGGAGGCAATAAAGGTCGCGACACTGTAAAAACGAAAAGTTTCACTTAAAGTTGCATTACAATACTGTTTCACTAACCAAAACAGTGAGTCTGTGACGATGGTACAACCAATAGCACCTGAACCAATTGCTAATGTAATAATTTCAGGGCTAATGTCTGGGTATAAAGGCATTAGTGGTGCAACAATTGCAGTCGCGCCCATCATTGCAACAGTTGCAGAACCAACAGCAGCATGAAGGATAATGGCGACTAACCAAGCCAATAAAATAGGATGCATATCTAAGTTAGAAAGAATTAACGCTAAAGATTCACTTAAACCACTACCTTTTAAAATGCCATTAAAAGCACCACCCGCACCAATAATTAATAAGATGTTGGCAATAGAGCTAAAGCTATCTTCTGTTTTCTTCAATAACGTATTCATGCCCATATTACGGCGAATACCTAGAATATAATAAGCAACAAAGGCAGCAATAAACATCGCAGTAATTGGGTTACCAATAAACTGTAATGCAGTATAAAGCGATGTTCCCTTTGTCATATTTAATTCTGCTGCTGTTTTTATCAACATCAGAACAATAGGCAGTAATACAGTAAAGAGAGTGGCACCTAATGAAGGTAAATCTTTTTCTTCACGAATTTCCATATCAGAAAATTCTTCAGGTACTGTTTTAAATGGTAAGCGTTCACCTAATATTTTTAAGAATAAAGGACCACCCACTAAAGATGCGACTAAACCAACTGCAAGACCCGCAACAATAACGGTTCCCATATCTGCCCCTAATTCATTAGTCACGAATAATGCAGCAGGATGAGGAGGAACAATACAGTGAACAGCCATTAATGCTGTACATAATGGAATAGCTAATTTTAATAATGAAGTATTTGTTTTTTTCGCAATAGAGAAAGCAAGAGGGATCAGTAATACCACACCCACTTCAACAAAGAGTGTAATACCACAAATAAGACCAACCAATACCATAATAACGTCTGGAGATAACCAACGGCATTTTTGTAATGTAATACCGATGCGTTCTGCGGCACCTGATATTTCCATCATCTTACCAAGAATAGTTCCTAAACCGATAATTGCTGCTAAAAATCCTAACGTACCACCAATACCGTTTTCAATCGCATTTACCATTTCTAAAGGATTCATCTTCATAGCAGTACCCACAAAGAAGCTTGCCAATAGTAAGGCTAAAAACGGATGAAACTTAAGTTTTATTATAGTAAAAACAATGAGCAAGATACTAATTATAAGAGTACCTAGCACCCATAACGTTGAATCCATATATCCATCCCAAATATTTTATTTATTGTTAATCATATTGAATATTAATCATTCGGCACTTACAAATGATGAAAATTTACACTAAGATGAAATCAATTAACTCAAATAAGTGACACAATGCACAAATAATCACATTATGATAAGTAGCAGCATGGTATTTCATCTTAACATTAGCTTGATTGTTAACCTACGTTACTATTAACAACAAAACGAGAATAAAAGAATGTTTGAATCTTCTAGCGTGATTTTAAGAAATAAACGATTATCTAGTTATCAATTAGCAAGACTTCACACTTTTGAAGCAACAGGTCGCCACCTTTCATTCGCTTTAGCAGCAGAAGAACTGTCCTTAACGCCAAGTGCTATTAGTCATCGTATTAATACGTTAGAAGAAGAATTAGGTATCAAGCTATTTGACCGCTTTCATCGCCGAATAGAGTTAACAGAAGAAGGTGAACGAATTTATTGGGCGCTTAAAAAAACGCTAGAAGATATTAACCAAGAAATTTTAGATATTCATAACCAAGAAGTCTCAGGCATTCTCACCGTTTATTCACGACCTTCTATTGCCCAATGTTGGCTAGTTCCTCTTATTTCAGATTTTACTGAACGTTATCCCTCTATTGAATTAAATCTACTCACAGGAAATGATGATATTAACTTTCGAGGTTATGGCATTGATCTGGCGATTTATTTTGATGATAAACAACTACAAAATCTTTATTGCGAAGATTTAATTTCAGAATCTATTATTCCCGTATGTAGCCCTGAATATGCTAAAAAACATGAGCTTATTGGTAATATTCATCATCTATCCAATTGCACCTTACTGCATGATAGGCAAGCTTGGAGTAATAACTCTGATTTCGACGAATGGCGAGCTTGGAGTGAATATATGGGGCTTTCACTTTTTCCTAATCGTAGCAATATCTGTTTTGACCGCTCTGATCTTGCTGTTATTGCTGCGGTTAACCACTCAGGAGTGGCGATGGGAAGAAAACGTTTAGTGCAAAAACAACTGGCTAATAAAGAATTAATTATTCCTTTTGATAATAGTGAGCTTTTTTGTGCTCAGCGTTATTACCTCGTCACTCGAAATGAAAAAAATAATGCTAAAGTACAGCTTTTCATTCAGTGGCTGAAAAAACAAATCAAGGAAAGAATGTAATTTTCTAAGGAAAATCCGATGAAAGAGATGACCTTTTCAACACAACAGATCGTCGCTATTGCAAAATATGCAGGTTTAATCGTCGCAAATAGAAAACATATCACTGAGAATATTCTTTATTAAAATAAACCCGCCAATTAGGCGGGTCTATCGTTTATTAATTCTAAACGTCTATGATCTTATTTAGCTAGAAAGTGTTTATCTTCAATCACAATTAAAGGTTCAATATCACTCTCTTTTTTAATAACTAGAGTTGGGTCTGAACGTAAACAACAACCGCCATAATGCCCGCCCACTGTAAAGGTGCAAACTTGGATATAACGATTTGCCACTTTTGGTAAACACCATAATTCTTGGTAAATATTTTCTTGATGATCAAACTGACCACTGGTTTCATCTAACACATTATCTTTATGATCGACTAAACCAATGTTACTACCACAACGACCTGCAATCGGTTTAACCGCATAACCACTTTGTGCAAGACGAGGTGTCACTGTGAAATCAGTATCTAACAAATAAGGATTATCAGGGAACAATTGCCATAAAATAGGTAGAATCGCTTTATTACTAGGAATAAGTGTCCAAAGAGGTTCAAAAACGGTAATTTCAGGACGTAAAAGCACATCGACCAAGCGGACTTCGCCTTCAGGATGCCCAGTACGAATAGGGATCAGTGCTTGTTGTTCACTCTCTTCTCTTAGTTGGTCTAATGCTGTTTCCCAAGCCCATGTTTTCCAAACACATTCAACAACCCGCTTGTCTGCATCAATCAATTGACCACGACTATTCCAATGAAGTTCATCTAATCCACGTAGAATTTTACTGTTATAACCTGCTTGATTCAGTGATTGTTGCATAAAGAGAGCGTGATAATCTTCTTCACTATCATCATCTTGAAGAATATGCACAAAAGGTTTTGCATCACAGTGTTTCCAAGCATCCGCTAATGCATCAAGTAAGCGTTCACCAGGGTTAAAACCCTCTTTAATTCCACCTTTCTGTGCCCATTTCTCGATGATTAAGCCAGCTTCGGTATGGCAAGAGGCAGAGTCAGCATTATATTCATAAACTTTGACACCACGTTCATCCATACAAAAATCTAATCGTCCCGTGATCATTTGATGGCGTCTGTTTTGCCATGACAAACGAATACGAGGCCACAACACTTCAGGAATATCGAATAAACGCAGTAGATTATCGTCTTTCAACACTTTTTCAGTTGCATGCAAATACATCAAATGCATTTCATTACTTGCACGAATAAGTTCCTGCTCTGCACTTTCTGAAATGGTGAAATATTCATAGCTATCTTGATTGATGATATGACCGTGTTGTGCGACGACATACGCTTTTTCTAGCGGTGAACTTTCATCTAACCATTTGCCATCCAACTGGCCTTTATTCTCAAGTTTTTCCGCATGAATGGCTAACAGTTCAGGCGCAATTTTAGGTTGAGGAAGGCTATAAGCATTAGGCTCTGTTTGGATCATCCAACCTAATAGAGTTGTATTATCAAAAGCATCTTGAATAAAGTAACCATTATCCGTCACTTTAAGCGGTAATTCTCGAGTCCACTGTTGCCCAGCAGGTAATCGAGTGTGGATAACATTTTGTTCCGCAATACGAATTTTATCTTCAAGCACTTCAGTAATAACCGCAACATGCCCTGTTACTTTAAACTCACCACCTTCTTGCCAAATCAGCAAAGCACCCACTGCTGGCGACTGTTTACTACCATTGGCAAAGGCTTGTAATGGCAATATATCGTCATTTATGGTTTTGCGTAAAAAACGCAGCGAGAATATCTCATAAGCCATTCCCACATCAGTAAATACAGTTCCATAATGTAAATAGAGAAAACGGCGAGCAAACTCAACACACTGCCACTTATGCCCCATATATTCATTACCAATATAACTACGGAATGAATCATTAGCGGCATAGTCTTCTTTATCAATACTGCTGTAATCTGAAGAGTAAATCGCGACACCACCAGGCGCATAGCCTAGCAATGTTCCAAATGGTTCATGACGAATGATATCTTTTACATTCATAATCTCGACCTTGACGATAAATAGATAATTACCCTGCAATACTTATAATTTGCCTAAGTATTATAGATAACAATCTTAACGCCGTAGACTATTAGATGTGAATGTAATTTTATAAATAAAAATAAAATGAAAATTATTGTTTGGGTTTGACGCTATTTTAAGAAGGGAAATCGCAGCGAGATAAAAAAAAACTCAAAAATAACCCATTATAAAAAGCCTATAAAAGGTATTTTCGAGTATAAATACAGTCAAAGAGGGCTTTATCTTTTTTATTGTGATTGCATTATTTACTCTTTATTAATCATAAATGCGAGCATAAATAACAGAATAAATGGTGTTTAGGCAATATATAGCACTGCTTATCAAAAAATCCTCGATTATCCTGCTAGAAAAAAGAAAGATCTCAAAATAGTTTAATGAAAATTAATATCATCTTATAACGTAACGGGTATAAATAATTCATCCAATTAACCGATAACACAGTAGTATGGATTTGACTCATTCAAGCTGGAGTGCTTGTTTATTTTGAAGATCCATCACGGAAACTTAATATTCAATTTATTGGATATTATTGGTGGTTGATAGGAAGAATGAGGTCACTAATGTCAAAGATTTATCCCATTTCTCAAATTATTGGGCATAAAATTCGTAAACAACGCCAGCAACTTCGCTTGTCAGCAAAAGTTGTCGCGGAACGAGTCGGTATTAGCCAGCAACAATTTTCACGTTATGAGAATGGGCTATGTAAGATTGATGTTGATATGCTCTTTCATATTGCACAAGAGCTAAAAGTCACTCCTGCATTTTTCCTCCCACCAAATGAAGAGCAAGTTTCAGCTGTGGCGCTGACACAGTCCAAACAGTTTTGGAGTGCTCAAAGTCAAATTTAATATTCTTAATATGGAAGTCTTCTATTTTATCTTCTTATTATGATAAATAAGATTTCCATATATCATTCTTAATTAGATGATTTCATTGAGTATTATTACCTAGAATTATTAATCCCATTCATATATTTCTTTCAGAACAACAAATTTTTTTCTTTTATAAAAGAAAACGTTATCACTATTTTCACTGACTTCCCTGCCAACTTAAGCGATATTTTTCGTATAGATTATCTCCTATTTCTAATACAAATTATGTTAACCTTATTAAGAATAATAACAATTATCATTCAATAATAGGGGTTAAACATGAAATATCGCTATGCACTCTCTCTCACTGCACTCTCATTTCTTTCTGCGTCCGCTCTCGCTGTCGAGTATCCAGTTGGTCATCCTATTCTTAAAAATGGTATGGAAATTCAAGGGGTTTATCTCCAACCTATCACAATGGATACCGAAGAAGGTCATCATGCGATGAATCACTTGGCTGCTGATAAGGCAGATATCCATTTAGAAGCAGATATTCATGCTACGGAAGATAATCCGAATGGATTTGCTGAGGGTGATTGGATCCCTTACCTCACCATCGAATACACCGTAACAAAATCCGACGCGCCTGCGAAAAAACAACAAGGTACATTTATGGCGATGGTTGCCAACGATGGCCCTCACTATGGTGAAAACCTGAAACTAGACGGGAATGGTCAATATAACGTGACCTATAAAATTTACCCGCCTTCATACAACAAAAATATCGCTTTTGGTCGCCATATCGATAAAGAAACAGGTGTTTCACCTTGGTTTGAACCCTTTGAAGTGTCATGGGATTTCACCTATAGCGGTACCGGTCGTAAAGGCAGTTACTAATTAGCTTGATAACGGATAAATCCAACCCTTTGGATTTATCCTTTTTCTCTTTTTTTAAGTGAAACGCTGATGATCAAAACTCTCTCTAAATATACATTATTACTACTGTTAATGGTGACATCCTCTGTTTTTGCAGCAGAGAAATACACCGTTGAATTAGAAATGAAAGATGGCGAACTTATTCCCCAAGTACTTGAAGTCCCCGCTAAAACACCTATTAGAATAAAAATTCGTAATACAGGCACTAGCCCTGTTGAATTTGAAAGTACACAGCTACGTAAAGAAAAAGTATTAGCACCGGGCGCCAATTCTGTCGTTGTAATCGCACCACTAAAACCAGGCCGTTACACCTTCTTTGATGATTTTCACCTTTCTCATCCTCAAGGTGAAATTGTTGCAACTGAAAAGGCAGAGTAATTATGGGACAAGTTCTGTTTGTTGTTTGGCGAGAAAGTTTTGAAGCGCTATTAGTGGTAGGCATTATTTATGCGTGGATAAAACGTTCACCAACACCACAACAAGGTATGAAATATTTATGGGGTGGCGTGGTATTTGGGTTATTTCTTGCCATTATTCTAGCGCTAAGTATTTATGGCGTATTTAGCTCACTCGAAGATATGTGGCAATCTCTATTTATGATCGCAATGGAGATCCTCGCTTGTGTACTTATTGTGCAGATGGTTTATTGGATGAATGGGCAAGGAAAATCATTAAAAGCAAATATAGAAAATGAACTCACCCAAAAAACACAGCAACAAAGTGCATGGGGTATTTTATTGATTATTGCCATTGCGATTGCCAGAGAAGGCAGCGAAGTCGTGGTATTCCTCTCTAGCCATATTATGGCTCTCAATGCACAAACAGCACTACCTTTCTTTATTGAGGTCTTTATTGGCTTACTTGTCGCTGCATTCACACTATGGCTATTTTTGCTGACTTCAAAAGTTATTTCATGGCGCTATTTCTTTACCGTAACAGGATTTTTATTACTATTTCTTGCCGTTTCTCTGTTATTAAAAGCCGTAGAAGAAATTGCAAATCTACTGATTGAAATGGATTTTGAATTACCTGATTTCTTTATTTATCCACTTTGGGATATTAGCCATATTCTTGATGATTCCAGTGTCTTTGGTAATTTTTTAGTCTCGTTTTTTGCTTATCGCTCTCAACCCATTGGTTTAAGCGTCGTGACATTTATTGTGTATTGGGTGGGTGTAGCACTGTTATTTAAACGAGGCGCTCGCCATGCTAAATAATGTAAAGTTGTTAAGTAAAAAGATCACCATTTTTCTATTTATCTTGTTGTTTTCTTTTCCTATTTATGCCGAAAAAATTATTCAGGGTATTATTCAAGATAGCGACAATGTCGTTATTGCCAAAGGGGATATCCCCACTCCTAAAAAGTTTGAAACCGATATTTTAAATTACCGAGAAAAGGCTGTTGAACAATTAACGCTAGTTGAAAAATCGCTCGATAAATTAATCGAAAATAGTGAAAAAAATCAGCTTATTAATGCACAAAATGCTTATCAACAAGCACATTATCATTATGAAGTGATCCGCCCTATTATTGCCCTTTTTGGTACAAGCGAACGTTTATTGAATAATCGAGCCGATTTCTTTCTTGAAAGAGAAAATTCACCTCGTTTTTCAGGATTTCATTTAGTTGAATATCAACTGTTTAAATTAAAAGATCTTCAAAAAGCCACCGAATCAGCAAAAGCCCTTTTAAGAGGCATTAGTGACTTAAAAAAACGTGTCGCGATTGAAGATATTCCTATTCCTAAATTGGTTCAATCTGCGGGTGATAGCTTAGAGTTTATTTTAACTGACAAACTCGCTGGTATTGAAAATCAATATTCAAACAGCGATCTGGGTGATAGTTATGCCAATTTATCTGGATCGCGCTTAATCGTAGAGATCTTATCTAATCATATTCCAACGACAGAATATCAACTGCTTATCAAACAATATGACGATATAGGTGCTCTGCTTTTAAAATATCAGCGCGATGAAGGTCTATTCCAGCCTTTAACCGCGCTTCCTGCAACAGAAAAAAGTTGGCTTTTTTCTCAAGTGACACAATTAGCAGAGCAAGTGGCAAACTTGCGTAGCACGCTCAATATTGATGTTTACTATCACTATAAAGAAGCAAGTGATGAAAAATAAAACTCTCTTTAAATCGCTATCAAAAAATCCTGTTAACCTAAATAAACGTACAACGTTAAAATGGTTAGGAGGGAGTCTATTACTCGCCAGTATAGGAGCGAAAGCAGTAGAAAAACAAAGCGCTTCTTCAATACCTCGTTATCAGCGCGCTATTGCCTATTTAGGTAAACATCAAGCGGGTGTTATTACGCCAGAACAAAAACATGCCTCATTGATTGCACTTAATCTGACAGTAACAAACGCCGATGATATAAAAAGAGTATTTACAACACTGACACAACGAATTGCATTTTTAACTCAACCCAGAGAACTTCAACAAAGGGCTAACCCGCATCTTCCCCCTGCTGAATCTGGTATTTTAGGAACACAATTACACCCTGATGAATTAACCGTCACCGTTGCTTTAGGTGATAGTTTTTTTGATAGCCGTTTTGGTTTTCAAGCTAAAAAACCTAAGCGCTTAGAGCCCATGAAACCCTTTCCTAATGACCGACTCGATCCTAAATGGTGTGGTGGCGATGTATTACTGCAACTTTGTGCGAATAGCCCAGAAAGTGTAATTTATGCGTTAAGAGATATTTTAAAACATCTGTCAGGGAAGGTTTATGCTGTATGGAAAATCGATGGCTTTCTTCCTTCTCGTGATATCGATAATCGACAAACACCTATTAATCTTTTTGGCTTTAAAGATGGCTCGGGCAACGCCCCTTCTTCAGATAATAGTTTGATGGATGATCTTGTTTGGATCACTGAGAAACAAAAAGAGCCACAGTGGTGTTTAGGTGGAAGTTATCAAGCTGTTCGCCTTATTCGTTTTGCTTTGGAATTTTGGGATAGAACACCGCTTGAAGATCAAGAAAATAACTTTGGGCGCCATCGCTCAACGGGTGCACCAATAGGTATGAAGCAAGAGATGGACGATCCTCAATTTGAAAAAGATCCCCACGGTGACAGAGTGCTATTTGATTCTCATATGCGACGAGCTGAACCAAGAAATCCAGAACGTTACAGTGCAAAATTACGCCGACGTAGTTATAGCTACTCATTAGGATTAACGCCTTCAGGTCAACTAGATATGGGGCTGATCTTTATCTCATTTCAAAATAACCTTAAAAAAGGGTTTATTGATACCCAAAAACGTTTAGATGGTGAACCCTTAGAGCGTTATATCAAACCTTTTGGCGGTGGATATTACTTCGTCTTACCTGGTGTTTCACAAGAAGGCGACATTCTGGCAAAAGGACTATTCGATTAATCAACACACGATTTTAGGCACTTTGCTTTTAATGCAAAAGTGCCTAAATACGTTCTTTAGCAAATTAATGGGAGAAATGCGCCATTTTTGCTTTTAATGCATTGCCTAGCTCCACTTGCCTTTCAGGTTCAATAAATCCCATCGTCAATACTGCCGCCACCATTTCCCCTTTTTTATTAAATACAGGACATGAAATAGATTGTGCGCCAGGAATACCATCAGCAGGCTCCTGACGAATAGCAAAACCTTGTTGGCGAATAGTATTTTGCTGCTTTTGTGATAAATCTGCTTCAATCATCAAATCACTAAAGGTGGCAAAAACAGCACCCGCGGCACTAATTTTATGAGGAACAGGAGTATCAGGCAAAAAATCGATATCAACATGTTTAAAGCTACGGTTGTAACGTGTTAAAAACAGTTGATTACCTTGAGATATCACCAATCCCGTAGACATATTATGTTCGTCTCTGAACTCACATAATAGCTGATTAATCTCATCCACAAAGGATTGTGGTTTTGGCGTTGCCTGCGCTAAAAAAAGAATTTTACGGCCCAAACAATACTGGCTTCCTTCACTTTCTTGATACAGCATTTCTGAGCGACAAAGTGAAACTAAATACTTATGTAAGCGACTTTTTGAAAGCGAACAGGCTTTTGCAATATCTGACGATCGGGCAATACCCCCATTCGACGCAATAAATTCGAGAATGGTAATAGCGATATCAACCGAGTTAACTCCTTGAGAATTCTGCATTTATTTTCTTCACACCTATTCGTTATTTACTTTGCTTTATGACGATATCCCATTATTCTTTTTTTGTCATTTTTACTAGTTTATTTCACTAAAACCTTATTTTAAATAGGGCTTTTTAATCATTTTCTATCGATTATTTTCTTTGTCTATTTTTAGATGATCTAACTCAAGGTTAACTATATATGAATTGAGTTTATATAGTTAACTTTTCTTGTGCGTGAGAATGTCTATGTCTAAAAATCAAAAATGGGAATTAAATAGAAGAACGTTGTTAAAAGGAATGGGCGCTATTGGCGTGGCCGCTCTTTCTCCTAACGCGTTCAGTCTAGTTAATGAAAATAAACCCATATATAACCAAAAAGTACGGATCAAATTATCCGAATATAAAACCTTTCGTTCAACCTGTGCGATGGAATGTTTGCACTGTAACCTAACAGCTTTTACACATAATGGGCAACTTATCAAAGTTGAAGCCACTGAAGGCTTTAATGTGAAATGCTGTTTGCGTGGTATGAGCCGAACTAAGTGGGTATACCATAAAGATCGTTTAACCACACCTTTATTACGTGTTGGCGAAAAAGGGAAAGCCGACTTTAAACCGATCAGTTGGAATGAAGCGCTTGATCTTATTGAAAAGAATATCAGAGAAACCATTGATAAGTTTGGCAATGAGGGGCTATTTATCTCCACTCATGCAGGCAATATGGACTCGATTAAAAACGATATGGGTAAAGCGTTTTTCGATTACTTAGGAGGCTCCACAAAACAAGCTGGCTCTTTATGCTGTTCTGCTGTAACCGCAGCGATGATCCCAATGGTGGGTCTACGCTATGCAGATACTCGAGATACGGTAAAAGATAGTCGCTATATTCTTTGTTGGGGTAATAACCCAGCAGTCACTATGCAAGCCTATTTTAAAAACTACAACCAAGCTCGCCGAAATGGCGCCAGAATGGTGGTTATTGATCCTCGCTTTAATGAAACTGCGGCTAAAGCCGATGAATGGATCCCTATTGTACCTGGTACAGATACCGCACTCGCTTTAGGAATGATCAAAATTATCATTGAAGAAAATCTCACTGATAAACCTTTTTTACGGGCGCATACCGGTGCCGTTTACCTTGTTGACTCACAACAAAAACTATTACGCCAATCTGATGATGATAAAGATAGCTATCTGGTTTTTGATACATTAAGTCAGCAACTTGTTCACCATGAAACAGCGAATATTGTTCCTGCGTTAACTCATGATGAACTGCCTGCTAATGCTGACTATGTGACAGTTTTTGAGCAAATTTATCAACAAGCACAACCTTGGACTATCGAAAAAACCAGCCAAGAAACGGATATTCCAAAAGAAACGATCATTCGTTTAGCTCGCGATTATGCCACCACCAAACCAGCGATGATTGTGCAAAATATGTCAGGCGCTCAACGAACAGAGTTTGGTGCTTATGTCGCAGCAAGCCAGTTTTATCTCGCCTTATTAACCGGCAATATCGGTAAAAAAGGCGCAGGAGTTTGTGATGCGGGCGGTGCTCGTCAAATGGCGAAATTTAGCCCGATTATTCCACCAGCACCTAATGCAAAACCCATTAAACCAATCCCTGTTGCAAAAGTCGGTGATTGGATTGTCAATGAAAGACCACACCCAATTAACTTTTGGTGGATCATGACAATGGGGGTGATGACGCAACTTCCTAACACAAATATGGTGCGTAATGCACTGAAAAAAGTACCTTTTGTTGTTGTCGCAGATAACTTGATGTCATCCACGGCACTTTATGCCGACCTTGTGCTTCCTGTTACCACTATTTTTGAAGATACCAGTTTAATGGCGGGTGTTCGTAGTCAGTATGTGCAATTAATGGAAAAAGCCGTTGAGCCACCAGGAGAAGCAAAACCTGATTATTGGATCTTTGCTCGCCTTGCTGAGCGTTTTGGCTTTGGTGAAGTCTTTAATCAGCCTATCGAACATTACATTGATGCTTGCCTAAAAGGCTCTGGCATTACTCGTGAAATGCTTGAAAAAGGCCCAGTACGCCCAGTTGAAGGCGATTGGATCCCATTTAAAGATGGTATGTTCCGAACTTCAACGAAAAAAGCGCACTTCTTTATTGAAGAGTGGCAGGGAAAAAATTACTCCCCTATTGTCACCTATTATCCAGTAAAAGAATCGATAAAAGGCTCACCTGAACTTGCCCAAAAGTATCCTCTTATGGCGGTACAACGCAAACTTGCCCGTAGTGTTCACTCCAGTCATGGTATGAATGAATGGATCTTAGAAGTACAGCGTAATCAGCCGAATATTCTTATCCATCCTAATGATGCCTTAGCTCGCGGTATTAAAAATGGTGAATGGGCTATCGCGTTTAATGATCGAGGTGAACACCGCGCGATTGCCGTTGTGACCACTCACATTAAGCAAGGTGTTATCTCATTAGACAATGGATGGTGGGAGCAACAAGGCGGAAGTAGTAGCCATGTCACCAATGATCACGTAGAGCCTTTAGGTAATGGTCATTGCTGTAATAGCACCTTAGTTAACGTAAGACGGGAGGCATGATCATGGCGAAGAAACAGTATGGTTTTCTGATAAATACCAAAGATTGCTACGGTTGCCGCACCTGCTCTATGGCATGTAAATCTGAAAACGTAACACCATCCGGTGTGCTATGGCGTCGTGTTCGTGAATTCAACGAAGATCAACCTAATGCACAAGCCTTTATTACTATGTCTTGTAACCATTGTGATGATCCACAATGCCTAAAAGTCTGTCCAGCTGACACTTATACCAAACGTGAGGATGGTATTGTCGTGCAAGATCATGACAAATGCATTGGTTGCCAGATGTGTATTATGGCCTGTCCTTATAATGCACCCGTTTATGATCCCGTTGAAGGCAAAACCAGTAAATGCAACATGTGCGCAGATAGACTGGATGAAGGCTTGAAACCACGTTGCGTCGAGTCTTGCCCTACGAGTGCCATCGAATTTGGTGACATTGAAGATTTACGTAAAAAACATACAACAAATTGGACTTTATTGGAAAAACGCTATGGCGTTCCTGATCACACCATCAGTAATCCTAATATTGTCATTATTGGTATGGAGGATTAATCATGCATGATTATCAACTGCCGTTAGTCCTGTTTACGGTGATGAGTCAGTGGGGCATTGGTGCCGTATTAGCACTTTCACTGTATCAATGGCAAAACCAGACACAAAACTCAGCGATATTAAATACCAAAGCGTTACGAACAACGATTGCACTAATTTGGCTAATTGAAGTTGTTGGCTCCTCAATGTCGATGGGGCATTTGGGTGATCCACTTGGCGCTTATCGTTCTGTATTAGGTATCGCTCACTCTTGGTTAAGTCGCGAAGCTATTGCCTTCGTGATGCTAAATGGATTGATTTCATTATGGGCATTAGCCAGTTGGGTACAACCTCATGCCATCCGCCGTAATAGCCTACTTGGCTTATTTTGTGGCGTTATTGGTTTGCCTGTTATTTTGGTTACGGCACAAATCTATTACCAAATGCAGGCACACCCGTTATGGCATACACCAGCAACACAAATTAGCTTTATTGGTACAGCCTTGTTGCTTGGCTTTGGCTCGATGATCCCTTGGTTACGTTTACAAGGTAAAACCATTAGCAATTCATTAAAAATAGGGACGTTAATCGGCGCATTATTAGTACTTGTGGGATTAGTTATGAGAGCACAAGTACTCGGTGCAGATGTAGCAAGCCTATTATTATGGTGGCAAGTCATTGCTAGTCTGATTATGGGTATTTGTATTATTACGTTGTCTCATAGTGCTTCATTTAGCAAAACATCGCTCTCTATTATCGCTATTTTGATGCTTTTTAGTGGCGAAATTACAGGAAGAATGTTGTTTTATGGCAATGTAATGGCGCAAGCACCTTGGTTTTAAGTATGTTATCTCTCTAGGTTAAATAGCTTAGTTAGCTTGCTTATTTAACCTAGCATTACTTTTCATTTTGCCCCGAATTTATTCGGGGTATTTTTTCATCTCGCCCATATTATTGATTTTACCTTATCAGTACTCTTTTTATCTTTGTTGAAATAATCATCTGGCTATCTTTATCAATAGTAGGCAAAATTAACATTAATAATTTAGCACAATTCCCTGTTTACTATTAGAAAAGAGAGCGCTTCACATGACTGGATTAATTATTACCATCGCGTTATTAGGTCTTATTTTTTATTATTACAACCGTATTATCTCTATGCGTGAAGCGGTTATCTCAAGTGAGACTGAAATTTCAGTGCAATTAGATCGTCGTGGCAAAGTGTTTGATAGCTTATTAGCCACCGTTAAAAAATACCTTAGTCATGAGTCTGAAGTATTTACTAAAATAACTGAATTAAGAACACAATCTCAAAGCGCAAATACCAAAGAAGCCAAAGCGGCTGAAGATGAGTTATCAAAAATTGTCTCAAGTGGTGCCATTAATGTCGCGGTTGAAAATTACCCTGAATTAAAATCCGACACTATCATGGCGAATTTACAAGAAGAGATTGTTTCAACAGAAAATAAACTCTCTTTTGCAAAGCGCGGTTACAACCGTACTTTAGAGCAATACCGTGCTTTCATCGCCTCTATTCCTGCGGTATTTATCGTCAAAATTTTCCCAAGCCTTGTTATTGATAAAGAGTACTGGCGCCTTGATGAAGAAACCATTAAAGCAGAAGAAGCACGCCGCATTAATTTCGATTAATTTGATAGTGATAAGAGATACTTATTACTTCTAGATTGATAAAAACAGCACTTAACGGTGCTGTTTGGAGTCACTAATGGATTTCAGAAATGTTCTACGAAAAAATGCTATTCGAACTCGTTTTGTTATAGCAACATATTTACTCTTAATGCTTATGATCGGTTTGCTGGTGGATACTGCTATTGGAGCCAATCCTTATTTAGATCTTACTGATAATATGTTGGCATTTCTGACTTTCAAAACGCTCCCTATTGCAACATTAATTATTCTCGCCATCTCGATTTTATTGCTTATCTTTATTCATTTTAAAGGGCATAAAATTATGCTCACGGGAATGAATGCGCGATTAATTAGCCCTGATGACACTTTAAATGCACAAGAGCGCCAACTCCTTAATATTGTTGAAGAGCTTAGCTTAAGTGCAACTCTTGGCTACATTCCTAAACTCTATCTTCTTGATACACCAGAAGCGAATGCCTTCGCAGCGGGTTGGTCTGAGAAAAACGCCTTTATTGGTGTAACAACAGGCTTATTAAATCGCCTTAATCGCCAAGAAGTACAAGCAGTATTAGCGCATGAAACAGGGCATATTATTCATGGTGATTCACGACTAACGTTATATGTTGGTATATTAGCTAACGTTATTCTGACGGTAACAAATATCTTTGGTAGCCGCTTATATATTGCCTCTGGTAACCGTGGTGGTAAAAGTAATGATGCAGCAAGTAAAGCACGACTCATTTTAATTATTCTAAACTTGGTGTTGCCGATCATTACACAGGTGCTCTATTTCTATTTGTCCCGTACTCGTGAATATATGGCAGATGCCGCTGCGGTTGATTTAACCCAAGATAATCAAGCGATGATTAATGCATTAAAGAAAATTTCAGCACAACATGACACTGAAAATTTTGAAGATGGTTCGACGGGACGTGCTTATCGTAAAGCAGCCTTTATTTTTAATAAAGGAGATTCGTTTTTCTCAACGCATCCCTCCATTGAAAATAGGATCGCAGTGCTAGAAGGTCGAAAGACGTTTTAATTCATGTTGATACAATGTAGTAAAAAGAAAAAAGCGTTTTCACCATATTGATAAACAGGTGAAAACGCTTTTTAATTCTTATTTCTTAGCAACAGTCCGACTAACGATATTTTTCACCGTGATGGAAAATAGCCGTACGTAAACGCTCTTGTTGCTCATAACGCTGTGGAAACTCAATCGTTTTATCTTTACCTAATTCCACTAAAAGTTCATTCATGGTTTGAATACTGGTTGTGGCAATAGCATCATCAACCTGTTTAACCACCTCATCATAATGAGACATCGTTATTTCCTTTTTCTCATAAAAATCTTAACTGCTATCATATTACAAGAAAGAGAAATTCTATATTTTTAGTCGCACAAAGCATGACTAAATTGAGTTAAGTGGCTTATTTTTTGTCTCTTGCCCCAATAACATCACCGCTAATATTCCAATTACAATCGAAAAACTGAATATCAGAAATATTGAGCTTATTTCAAATTGATATTGAACCAAATATCCCACCATTAAAGGTCCTAATATTCCACCAATACGCCCTATTGCAGTTGCTGTTCCGGCACCCGTTGTCCGAATTCCATCGGGGTATTGTTCTGGTGTATAAGCATATAAAGCCCCCCAAGCCCCCAAATTAAAGAACGATAACAACATCCCGAAAATAAGCAATGTTGCAGTAGAGTCAGCCACACTGAAATAATAAGCACTAATGGCTGTTCCAGCTAAATAAGTCACTAAAACAAACTTTCGCCCATAGCGCTCAATTAACCAAGCTGCCGTAAAATAACCGGGTAACTGCGCTAATGTCATAATAAGCACGTATTGAAAGCTCTTAATTAAACTAAAGCCTTTTAACATAGCGACACTAGGCAACCACAAGAAAATACCGTAATAAGAGAAGACCACACAAAACCATAATATCCACAACATTAATGTTGAACGACGATATTGAGGTGACCAAATCAATGCCATTGATTGGCGAATAGATAAGCGTGTTTTTTTCTGTGAAGTGTGAGGAGATACAGGCTCAGGTAATTTTGAACGTAGATAAAGGGCATATACCGCAGGTAATGCGCTTAATAGCATTGCCATACGCCAGCCATAATCAGGGATAATAAAATACGCAATCAGAGCCGCAATTAGCCAACCTACCGCCCAAAAACTTTCGAGTAAAACAACAATACGACCTCGTTCGTGGGTTTCAACACTTTCACTGACAAGTGTTGAAGCAACGGGTAATTCCCCACCTAATCCCATACCAATAAAAAAGCGTAAAACAAGCACGACCATTAAAGAGCTTGCTAATGCCGTTAATCCACAACCTAAGCTAAACAATAGCAATGTGAAGATGAAAACAGGCTTTCGCCCTTTTCTATCCGCCATAATGCCAAATACAAAAGCGCCTACGGCCATACCAATTGAGTTTACACTACCAATCCAACCCAATTGCGATGCGGTTAATCCCCAATCTTCTTTTAATGCTGTGAGTAAAAAAGCCAATAGTCCCACATCCATTGCATCAAAAGTCCATCCCATACCTGCAATACATAAAAGTTTATTACGAGAGATTGCCTCAGGCGCTTTGCCTGTTTGGCTTGCCGTTGTCATTACATTTCCTTTCCATCCCCATCAAAGTGTTTAGTACACTAAACAAGAAAAACCATTTTGTTAATAGCGAAGTCATTATTTAAATAAAAATTAACATTTATGCTGAAAAAATAGCTAAAAAAAATCGGTATCTCTAATTAAGATACCGATTTCAAACTTTATAACTATCGATCGTGTTTTTTTGATTAGCTTCTTAAACCACGACCTTTTTCAATTAAATACCATGCAATAACATAAAACACAGCAATGAAAAGACACAGTACGCTAATCGTCACTGTTAAAGAGACATCAGTAATGCCCAGAAAACCATAACGGAAACCACTGATCATGTAAACAATCGGGTTTAATTTAGATACACCTTGCCAGAATTCAGGCAAGAGTGACAGTGAGTAAAACACACCGCCTAAATAGGTTAATGGTGTTAAAACAAAAGTTGGAATAATACTAATATCATCAAAGGTTTTCGCAAAAATCGCATTTAATAACCCCGCGAGTGAAAACACAATTGAGGTCATCAGTAATGTCACGACGACCATTGTCCAAGAGTGTATTTCCAATGGTACAAAAAAGAGTGAAACTACCGTCACTAATACTCCAACACAAATACCACGAGCAACACCCCCACCGACAAAGCCCGCAATAACAACATGCGTTGGAACAGGTGAAACTAATAATTCTTCAATGCTACGTTGGAATTTAGCACCAAAAAAGGAAGAGGAAACATTGGCATAAGAGTTTGTTATTACTGCCATCATAATCAGGCCAGGAACAATAAACTGCATATAATCTACGCCCCCCATATCGCCAATTCGTTTACCAATTAGGTTCCCGAAAATAACAAAATAGAGAGACATTGTTATCACTGGTGGAATTAATGTTTGCACCCAAATACGACCAAAACGGGTGACTTCTTTAATCCAAATTGTTTTGAGGGCTACCCAATACAGCTGAATCATTCCCTCTCTCCTTCTACTGTATGATCTTCATTCACTAAATGAACAAATAATTCTTCAAGACGATTGGCTTTATTTCTCATACTTAACACTTGAATACCTTGTGCATTAAGTTGAGCAAAAACACTGTTTAATCCTTGTTCTCTTTTAACATCGACTTCTAAAGTAGATGTATCAACCAAGCGATATTGATAATTTTGTAATTCAGGTAATGGGCTTTTAGGTGCTAAGTCTAAAATAAATGTTTCAGACTCTAATTTACTTAATAAACCTTTCATACTGGTATTTTCAACCAGCTCACCACGTTGAATAATACCAATATTCCGACACAGCATTTCTGCTTCTTCTAAATAGTGAGTCGTTAAAATAATGGTGGTACCTTCAGCATTTAATTGTTTTAAAAACGTCCACATTGAGCGGCGTAATTCAATATCAACACCCGCGGTAGGTTCATCAAGAATAAGCAATTTCGGTTGATGCATTAATGCACGCGCAATCATTAAACGGCGCTTCATCCCCCCCGATAAAAAACGTGCTCTATCATCACGTTTTTCCCATAAATCTAGCTGAGTTAAGTAAATTTCGGCACGTTCTAATGCTAATTTACGAGGCACGCCATAATAACCCGCTTGGTTGAGAACAATTTGTAATACGGTTTCAAACGGGTTGAAATTGAATTCTTGTGGCACTAATCCTAACTGGCGTTTTGCATTTACCATATCGGTATCGGTGTCATAACCAAACACTTTTACTTTGCCGCTACTCTTATTGACTAAAGAGCTAATAATACCAATCGTGGTCGATTTACCCGCACCATTAGGACCTAATAAAGCATAGAAATCGCCAGCCTCAACGGTGAGATTAATACCTTTTAGCGCTTTTACGCCATTGTGATAAGTTTTCGTTAACTCCGTTAACTCCAATGCATACGTCATAAGTGGGAATTACCTTTTATCAACTGCATTATTCAGCATTGACTGAGCTGAAATCAGAAAATAGCTATTCAACTAAACCTTGCTAATGCTAAGCATTGCTCACACGCTTCAATTCAGAAAATAGGCTTAGTTCAATAAGATCAAAATGGAATAAGGATATTCTAGAGAAAATAAGGTCGTAAATAAACCGTTTTAGGGTTTATGACACAAACGAATAAATAAATATTTTTTAACTATTTTAATAACAAAGAATAAGACCTGAAGAGAATGTAAATTAGCAATCAAGGCTCAAGGTTCTTTTATTTCTTACTGATATTCTGATGTTTTAATAAATTTATCCCTTAGTGCAATCATTTAGCCTAATTGATACCAATAAAATTATTGCCTTTGTTTCTCAAGTTTACTGATGAATATTATCTCGCCATTCATTACCTCAATCAATGATGTTCTTTATTTTTTATCATTTATGCTTTCAGTATAAAAATAAAACCAATAATCATAATCATTAAATTTATTTATATAATATTTATAAGTGTCTATTTTTGAATAATACAACAGTAGGCTTAACAAACAGTTATCTTTTTATACATTTGATTTACATCAAAGAATGTATTGATAAATTCATTAAACAAATGCTATAAAAAGATCTATCTTATTTGAACGCGAAAAAATACAAGCAATTATCTGTCACTTGGCTTTAAAAAGCCCTCTGATTAATTCAAAAGTAATGGTATAAAAATACCCTTTCTTAACGGATCTCTCGCATCCAACAATAACACAAGAGCTATTTCGTGTTGGCGTACTGTCAGCGCAAATGGTGGGAAACCGAATTTACAGGCAGTCACGTCATGATGAGAAAAATTGAAGAGCTGTTAGCCAATAACAAGCAATGGTCAGAATCTGTTACTGAAGAAAACCCTCAGTTTTTTAAAGATCTCTGTAAAGGTCAAAAACCTCACTTTTTATGGATCGGTTGCTCTGACAGCCGCGTTCCAGCAGAAAAATTAATTAACGCAGCACCTGGTGACCTCTTTGTTCATCGTAATGTCGCAAACTTAGTGATCCACACTGATTTAAACTGTCTTTCTGTGATCCAATATGCAGTTGATGTATTACAAGTTGAACACATTATTGTCTGTGGTCACTATGGTTGTGGTGGTATTGAAGCAGCGATTGAAGGCACTGAATTAGGTCTTATCAATAACTGGTTACTGCATATCCGCGATATTTGGTACAAGCACAGTTCCATGTTAGGTGAACTGGCACCACATGATAGATTAAACCTACTTTGTGAGCTAAACGTTATCGAACAAGTGTACAACCTTGGTCACTCGACGATCATGCAAGCAGCGTGGAAACGCGGACAAAAAGTGATGATCCACGGTTGGGTTTACGGTTTAAATAACGGTGAGCTACACGACCTTGATGTCACTTCTGATAGTCGTGAAAAACTTGAACTTTCGTATCGCCAAGCGATGGCAAAATTAAGCCATCCGCGTTAATTTACTCACCATAAAAAGTCATTAGAAGCCTTGATATTTAAAATAATATTAGGGCTTTTTCATATATTAAAAATATGAAGTTGCCTATTTGGCAACACCGAAAAAGAGTGCTATGCTGTTGTCAAATAGGAAGCAAGGGACAGGGAATGCACGTAATATCACGAGAGCCTTTTGATTTAGCATCTACACGTTTCCCCAATTGTACTCAATCACTTACTGATACTTACAGAACGCTAAAGCAGAATACTTATCAAACACCTGAAGCATTAAAAAAAATCTTCCCAAGTTTAGATAGAATGAAATATAGAGAAAAATGGTGGGTTATCAATATTGGTGGAAATACGCTAAGGATCCTATTCTTTGCAGATTTTGAACGCGACAAAATATTTGTAAAACATATTTCTACTCATGCTGAATACGATAAACTCATTGATTACTATCGGAGAACAAAAGAATGATGATTATTGATGCAATTAAGGCTGCTAATAGCCTAGTCAATATAGTTCCTATTCTTGGTCGTAGCCAATCTCGTAAAGACTATGAAGAAGGTGTCAAATTAGTTGAATACTTAGTAGAACACGACCCAGATAATCCTTTAATTGATATGCTTTGTCATAAAATTGATGAATATGAGAATAGTGCTCCTGAATTTAGAGCATTCAATGCAAGACTAAATCAATGTGATGATGCCATTGCTGTTTTGCGTACATTAATGGAGCAATATCAATTAAACACCACTGATTTTAAAGAAGAATTAGGTTCGCGCTCTTATGTAAGCCGCATTTTAAATGGTGAACGTAATCTCACGCTAGAACATATTAAAAAACTAGCAGCTCGATTTAATTTACCTGTATCTATTTTTATTAAATAAGACCAACAAAAAACCCGCCTACAGCGGGTTTTTCACTTCTATTTTAAGTAAATTCATTACTCATCTAATAACGTTACATGCCCAATATAAGGCAGGTGGCGATAACGTTGTGCGTAATCGATGCCGTAACCGATAACAAATTTATCTTCAATGGAGTAGCCAATCCATTCAACAGGTACATCAACTTCACGGCGTGATGGTTTATCCAATAAAGTACAGATAGAAATAGAAGCTGGCTCACGTAAGCTTAAAATCTCTTTAACGCGATTTAAGGTATTACCTGAGTCAATAATATCTTCAACAATCAGAACATCTTTACCACGAATATCTTCATCGAGATCTTTAATGATTTTAACGTCACGCGTTGACGTCATACCATTACCGTAACTTGATACAGTCATAAAATCGACTTCGTGGTTCACATTAATTTCACGACATAAATCTGCCATAAAAATAAAAGAACCTTTTAACAAGCCGATTAAGACAAGATCGTGTTGTTCTTGACGTGGGCGGTAATGTTCTGTGATTTCACGACCTAGCTCAGCAATACGCTGTTTGATCTCTTCTTCAGAGATCATGACATCAACAATATGTTTCATGATTTATTTCGATTGGGTTAACGGGGAAAGCAAACGATTGTACCAGAACTTCCTTCATCATGCGATGATCTGATTTAATGAAAATAAAGACACAAAATATTAATCTTGTGCCTTCCATCAGTTTATCTTACTGATATTAATGGTTTTTACAGTGTTTGATTATTTACTAACGGTAAAACCCGCCATCATACCGGTATCTTCATGCTCTAATAAATGGCAGTGCGCCATAAATGGATGCGCTTTTGTGGCTAAATGATCGAATTTCACCAAAATTTCGCTAAATTGACCTTCAACTTTCACGATATCTTTCCAGCCTTGGCGATGTTTTTCTGGTGCTCGACCATTTTCAGATAAAATACGGAATTGCGTACCATGCACATGGAATGGGTGTAACATCATGTCACCACGACCAGAAACAACCCAACGTTCATAAATACCCTGTTTCACATCGAATGCAGGCTCTGTCATTGAGAATGGAATACCATTGATACTATTAGCAGTATAAATATCTAGATCTCCATTACCATGACCACAATTCATTCCACCGCCCATCATGCCATTGCCATTACCTTGGCGCATATGACTCATTCCATGATGAATGCCCGCTAATGCTTTATCACCATAACGCTCTGTTAATGCCATCATACCTTGCATATCTAAACGCATATCCATACGTAAATGTAATGTACGAGTTGCAATGTTACTGAGGGTTGGTAATGCTGGAATTAATGCTAATTGATCGGGTAAAGTACCTTGTGCTTTTTCTGCTGACGGTAATAAACGTAATACAGGTAATACATTATCAAACGGTGCTAACACCATGCCCATTTGACGTACAGGTAAAGTGACAATATCAAAATCACGACCATCTGAGGTATCCACTAAAACCTCAAAACGCTCTCCCATTAAAATAGGGAGTTCTGTCACTTTTACAGGTTCTGCTAATAATCCACCATCACTGGCGATCACATACATGGGTCTGCCATCACTAGTGGCCAGATTTAAGCTACGTGCATTACATCCATTTAAGAATCGTAATCTTACCCAGCCTTTTGGCACAATATGCTGTGGTTGGATCGCCCCATTGGTCAACATCATATCGCCAAACCAGCCAATCGCCGCACTCATTACATCAAGTTGATAATCAATTTGTCCATCACTATCTAAACGTTTATCTTGTAAAATAACAGGTAAATCATCAACGCCCCAGCGATTAGGTAATTTTCGGCTTGCGGTTTCATCATCTTCAATAATCACTAATCCGCCTAACCCCATAGCCACTTGTTGACCTGTTACACCATGCGTATGAGGATGGAACCAACACGTTGATTCAACTTGGTTTGGTGTAAAAGTCACTGTGCGAGATTTCCCAGGTGCAATCGTTGCTTGAGGGCCGCCATCTTCTTCGCCACTAATTTCAAGCCCATGCCAGTGAACGGTTGTCGTTTCGGGGAGTTGGTTATTGATATTAATAGTGACAGGTTGACCATGTTTCAATTTCAATGCAGGCCCTAATAAACTGCCGTTATAACCCCAAGTTGTTGTACTTGCCGTCGGAATAAATTGAGAAACACCTTGTTGAATATTAAGAACAATCTTTTGTTGAGCATCTGGGGTAATTTGAGGTGGAATAGCCAATGAAGGCGTGTTACTTTGGGCAAACGCAAAACGACTCCAGCTCGGTAATAATGTTACAGCACTTAATGTGGCGCCTAATTTTAAAAATTCGCGACGTTGCATAATATATTCCTTTGAATAAAAACAAGTTATTATGTATTTATCGAAATAAAATGAATAAAAAAGCTTTGTAAACTATTACTGATGCTAAAGTTTCCCCTTACTGGAAGGTCAATTTAAAACCCAACAAAATAGAAGGTCTTTGCAAAACTTTTAACTACATTAAGCCAAATAACAAAACTTGCTAAATCATCACACAAAGGAATAGCACGCCTAATGAAAAAAATGTTCGCCTTGTTCTGCACACTAACGTTTTCTTTTACTATGCTCTTTTCTTCGAGTACAAAAGCGTTAACTTACACGCAAGCAGAAGACTTGGCAGATTTAACCGCTATCTACCTTTTTCTAAATAAAGATTGTGGTTATGAGCAAATATCAAAACCTAAAATTGAAAGAGCATTAATGGTTTTTTCACGATCACAACAATGGGATGTCAGTAATTACTCAACGTTGCCAATGAGCCAATTAAATGAAGATAGCTATAAAGATTTAAAAGGTATTGAAGTAACACACAGTAAGAAATGTCAGCTATTAGCGAATAAATCGCTAAGTTTATTAAATTATTAATACTCGTGTTAATTCACTATTGGATAAATAAAGCGAGATAACCTCTTTAAATACAGTCGCGATATAAAAAACTGATAGAGGTTATCAAAAGATTTTTCTACTTTTCTTTATGCTAATTATTTTTCTTCTGTCTATATTCGTTCCAATACAAAGCCACAGATGGAATACTTTGAATAATCAGCATTCGAAAAATATGATTCGACATAACAAAAGCCGCATCTACATTCATGGTTATCGCAGCAAAAGTCATTGCTTCCATACTTCCCGGCGCCCAAGCTAATACTAACGTTGCCCAAGGCACACCTGTTAGATAAGCCGCCCCATACGCCACAATCACGGTTAAAATCACATTAATAATCACAACTTGCACAGAAGAAAATGCATTTTTAATCAGTGATGAAAGCGGGAAAACAACAAAATGTGCGCCAATATTCATACCAATTAATACCATGCTCAATTCATTAAGAAGCATTGGAAACGTAATAGGCTCACTCACAAAAGATTGAACCAATATCGCGCTGCCTAATGAGGTCAGCATAAAAGGTGCAGGAAATCGGATTTTCTATAATAAAAGCCCAGAGCCCAACCCTAACGCAATAATCAACAATAACCACAACAGAGAAATTATCGTCATTTCGGGTATTGCAAATTCAGGCATATTGGCTTTATCGGCTCCCACAATAAAACCCGCCATAATAATCAGCACCATTAAACGAATGGTATGAGAAATAACGATTTTTTGTGGTGGTGTTTTAGTATGATCAGTAAGAGCCAAAATAGCCGCCATCGCACCGGGTACGGCACCTAACATCGACTCTTCTTTTGTCCAACCGATATGACGATGAAACCAAAAGAAACTCACAAAAAACTGAATGGCTAAACAAACAACTAATGTCAGTAATAGAATAATTAAGTTATCAGCACTGCCTAAATGAACTTGATTAAACATTAAGCCAACCGACGAACCTAAAGTCAGTTGAATAAATGTCAATGTGTGCTTAGGCACTGACAGTTCCCATTTAAAGCGATAAGCAATGATGACAACAATAATCGGCCCAAACATCAGTGCCATAGGTAAACCAGAAAGGGTTAGCACACCACCAATTAATGCACAAAACAAAATACCCGGTAGAGTTTTCAAAAACGACATGTTGTGTTATCCAGCTTTTTTAATTATTGTTTCCATCCTAGCATTTGTATAAATATTTAATAACCAAATAGTGATAATGTAATTATTATTTTTTTTAATGCATAGAGCCGATTATGTCGCTGAAAATAACCACAAATCCCACATCAAATGAGATCAATGAAATTTATGAAGGTTTATTAACACATAACCTCAACTATATTCATATGGATCAATACACACCACTTGCGGTCTTTAAGGAAGAAAATGGTAAAAAGATGGGTGGGATAACAGGTGATATTTTAGGAAATTGGTTACGTATTCGTTATTTGTGGGTAGATAAAGCCTATCGAGGAAAAAATATAGCAACAGAATTACTGCAAGCTATGGAATTCTCTGCAAAAGAAAAAGGTGCCAAATATGCTGAAGTGGATACCTTTAGTTTTCAAGCCCTGCCTTTTTATCAAAAGCAGGGATTTGAAATATTTGGCACGCTAGAGAACTATCCAATTAGTGATAAAAAATATTACTTAAGGAAAGATTTATAATTATTTTTTATTTTTTTCCTTACTCTTATTTTTTAGATCTCTATTAATCGCAATTACTATGCTATTTATTGCCATCTTAAAGTTATCGGATGTTTTTTCATCTACTAGTTTTTCACTTTCCGTTATTTTAGCATTAATAAACTTATTTATATTTTTCCCAACCTCACTAGTTATATAGTTTTCAATTAAAAAATTATTACTTTTTATTTCTTTACTTTTTAAATTTAACCCAGAATAGAAAATCTTACTATTAGAATAGTTAAATTTAATTTTTGCATTATTATTTTTACTTTTATTAAATTCAAAAATTATAAAGGGACTTTCTATTTTAAAATGTTTCATCTCTTTATAATCATCAAAGTAGATATCATCTAGATTACTTTCAAAAATAATATTAGATTGAAAATTTTCTCCATTATCGATATTAATTTTATTTGAGTTTTTACCTATATTTAAATTTGTTGCGGGTCCACCACTTGAAGATATTTTAGCTTCCGATTTGTTTTTATTGAATTTTAAATCCTGAGCGCTCTCTATTTTACTTTCTATTATCGGTATTTTTATTTCATTGTCTAATGACTCTTTTTTTTCTTTATTTTCTTTATTTATTTTATTAACCCTTTCAACTTCACTTTTCAAAAAGTGAAATTCATCCTCTTTGCCAATGCTATTTTCAATAAAATTATTCATAATTTTATCTAATACTTTATTTTTTATAGGATTATTTCTCGTACTTCTTGATTTTCTATTTTCCTCCATTTTCTCTCTTACTTTAGTTACAAATTCAGAGCCTGAACTAATACTATAACTATAGGTGTCTTTTTTATCTAACACCGTTCTATTAATTCCTTTATTTATTTTTTCCATCAATGATGAAACTGAATCATCTATTTTAGAATAACTTTCGTCGAAAATTATTGACAGTGGTTCTTCTGGAACAGATTCATTAATATCTTCTTTAATCGGTTCTAATTCATTTAACTCAGAGATATTATTTTTTAAAACATTCTCACTTTTCGACGTGTTATCTAATTTAATTAGATCATCATCTAAAAGCAATTCCTCCATCTTTGAAATGGAGTTTTCAAATTCATTCATTAGCTCTTTTATATTATTTTTTATTGGCAATTTATAGTTTTCATCAATTTCATTTTTTATATTTATATTTTCTTTTAATTTAATTAAAAGATCTTTTATTTCATGATAAGAATCACTTTCATCAACTTCTGCATTACCTCTCTCTTTTAACTGGTTTATAGAAGCTAAAATATCATAAATAGAGGTCATTATTTTTTGTGCTTCATTTGCATGAATATTAAAATCTGTGTTTATTTTCTTATCATCACCAGATAAAATCTCCTTAACGCCCTCATCTATCAAATTAATTTCATTGTATTTTTTCATTATTTCATCCATAGATAAAATAATATTTGAAAGTTTATTTACCGAATCATTGTAATATTCACTTAATAAATTAACAATATCTTCTTTATTTTCTTTATTAGATTTACTTTCTAACTTATTAATTATTAACTTTGATTCATTTTCTGCATTTACTTTTATTTCTCTAATTAGTTTATCTGCTTCTTCCTCTGCATTTTCTCTGATTCTATTTTTTCTTTCTTTTTCTACTTCCTCGTCTATTTCTTTTGCTATTTCCTCTTCTACTTCTTCGTCCATTTTAAAAATAAAATCATAATTCAATAATTTATTCAAATCTTCATTTTCACTTTCCTCAGCTATATCATTAATTATATCTGTATCTACTTGTGTACCTGTATCTACTATCGTATTTCTTTTTATCGCATTATGGTTATAACTAATATATTTCCCTATCCATTCTTGCATTAAGTCATTAAAGGAATATTCACTGCCCATATTTTTATTAAGTGCTATCATCATAATAGTAGATAATTTATTTTCTATTTTATTTTTTATAGTATCATCAAACTTATTAAGCACTTGGGCTTCTTCAATACCAATAAGTAAAATGTTCATTGATTTTATAAAATTATCTCTTTCTTTACCTGTTGAAAAGTTACTCATAAAATCATATCTTTTATTTAAATGAATATTTTCAAAATTAAAAATTGAATTTATTAACTTGAAAATATTTTTCATACTTTTATCATTTATTGAAGTTATTCTATTTACAATAATTTCATTTAAATATTCTACAATTAATTTACTGTCAGAGCCTTCATTCTCTATATCATCTAGTCCTGAGAAAAAATCTTTAGCTCTTTTTACTTCAGTTATATAATCACAGAAACTGTAAAAATCAAATTTATCATTTGCATGAGAAATTATGTTATTTATAGAATTTAAATTTTTATTTTTTATTTCAATATTTTTTTCATCTATTTTATTAAAAATATTACTATGTTTGTTTATATTAACAGTATCAAATAGCTTATTATTTTTTATATCTTTTATAAGAAAACCAATCTCTATTTTATGAAATAAAGAAGTCAACACATGAATAATTCTCTTACCAAAAGAAGGTGAAACTGGTGTATTTCTTATTTCAGTTATTTTTTTTGTAAAAATATAATCTTCCTTTTTGGGAAGATAATGCTTTTTATTTACAAATGACACGTTGGATTTAAATAGATTTGTTTTGCTAATCATAAATCACCCACCTATAAATCAATAAATATAATTAACTCATTAAAAATACAAATAAAAATAATTTAATGAAATTATTAAACATGCTCAAAATAATTAGCAAAATACTTTCTTAGCACTTCATCTTTAGATTTATCTAAATCATCAATACTTAACCCTAGCCGGCTAAAAATACCTTTTAAGTTATTTTCCACTACTGTTTTTTGTGTACTACTAGTACCATTACCGCCATCTGTCACTTTACCATAACTAAAGTATTCAGTTGTTTCATTCTTTTTATTTCCAAAATAACTATAACTAATTAGTAAAACAACAGCATCTTGCGCCCATTTATAATTAATATTATTACTTGAGTTTTTAAATAGCCGAGTAAGAAAATTATGTCCATTATCATTTTTCTTTATATTTTCATAAAAACTATCATTAATTAATTTTATTTCTTTATCCGTTTGTTCTCCCATATTCTTATAAATATCTTTGCTCACCATCCTTATTAAGTTGTCTACTTTAGCAATAGAGTCCTCCTCGCCAATAAAGTTTTCATCTTTTGATAGCTGGTTAAATAATCCTTTTGTTAAACGTAAAGATATTTCTTGTTTTATTTTTTCAAAATTACCATCAACAGTTTTTTCAATTTCTAATATATTATCTTTATTAAAAATAGAACCAATAATTTTATCAATAAAATTCTCAATCTTTACATCCTTATCCTGACTATTGATTTTTTCTTTTATTAAATTTTTTACCTTATCGGTTGTCTTAGAAGAGGATAATTCATCTATATTTGGATTTAAAATAACGTTTAATTCATTCATTATTTTACTAGGCAAATCAGAATAATTATTCTGGAATTTATTTTTAGCTAAATCAGCTTTAAGTTCATCATTTATCAGTTTAATATCATTAACAAGCTTACACTCCAAAGCTTTTTCTAATGTATGATATTTGATCATAATATCTATTTTGTTATTACTATTTACTTTTTTAGATATTACCTTATTAACATTATCAGTAAATGTTTTATTAAGTTGATTTAACTTATTTGAGAAATTATTAAACGCATCATTATCAATTGATATATTATCAAACTTAAATGTATTTAACGATTTATTTATATTTTTATTCTCAAAGTTTATTTTTATAGGTAATAATGTTCTATTTATAAATTTAAATGGTGAAATTAAATTTACAATTAGATTTTTAAAGCTCCTTTTTTTCTCACTTCTAAAATAAAGTTTTTGTTCTGTATTTAATTCCTTCTTTCCTGAATTAGTAATAAATTCTGAAAGTTTATTTCTAGCTTCTTTTTTCAAATCACGCCTAGAATCTATTATATCCTCAGCACCACTGACTAAGTTAGTAATTGAATCCGCACTTTCTATTATTTCATTAAAATATTTTTCTATTTCAAGTTCATCCGTATTTTTATTAAATATATTTTCTTTATTAACTACATTTTCTTCACCAACTACATTTTCTTCATCAACTACATTTTCTTTATCAACTACATTTTCTTTATCAACTACATTTTCTTCACCAACTACATTTTCTTCATCAACTACATTTTCTTTATCAACTACATTTTCTTTATCAACTACATTTTCTT
>NZ_JAEHQE010000016.1:0-101399 GCF_016238545.1 Proteus sp. PR00208
TATTTAGGGGCGTAGTTCAATTGGTAGAGCACCGGTCTCCAAAACCGGGTGTTGGGAGTTCGAGCCTCTCCGCCCCTGCCAGTTACCAATTAAGTAATAACAAAATTTATACTTCTTTGTAGCCCAGTTAATTAACTGGGCTTTTTGTTATCTATATATTCTCAATACTTACTGCACTAAATTCCCACCGACTAACCTGCCAATGAGCTTCTTTTACCAATATCTATTAGTAATATTCTCTGTTATATGTAATAAAAATTCTAGAGATGAAGCTTAAACCCAAGAGTGATTCGTTAATATCATGAATAACTATAGCGTGGATTTAAGCTTTATTGATGATTTATCGGCTGTTTTAATAGCTGTTGTATCAATACTTGTTGATCACTCGTATTTAGCCAAACCGCAAATAAAGGTTTTTGAATAATTTCTGTTGAGGCAGGGGCTAGATCTGAATAGAGATCTAGCCAATGCGTAGGTAAAAATGCAACTGCTTGTGTTGTTTTCATTAACTGATAAGCAATCATTGCGGAGTTAGTGGTTAAAATAGGATCAATTTTTTGCACTGCACCATTAGAAAGAAAAGACTGAAAATCAGCACTCCATTCAATTTTGATAAATTGTGCTATCTCTTCGGTTTTATTTGATGCGATTTTCATCAACTGAAAAGTAATATCACCAATAATTTTACTTTCTAATTCATCCATCTTTGGTGCTTCAGTCGTAAAAAGAAGATCGAGCTCTCTTGCATGAAGTTGTTTTACAAGAGATTGCCTTGTAGAGACTCTAGATTCGATTCTGAGCTCTTCTCTTTCTAGATAAGATTCCTGCAACCAAGATGTCAGATATGCTTCCCAGAGTGATGCTGTGGCGCCAATTGATAGCTCTGAATGTTGAGAAGCATGGCTAATCTCTTTTTTAGCGAGAAGCCATGTATTCATTAACGATTCAGCATAAGGGATCAGCCTTTCACCTGCGACAGTTAGACGAATATTATTACGATGGCGAGTAAATAGATTTGTGCCTAATTGTGTTTCCAGTTGTCGTATTCTAAAACTAACCGCAGACTGAGTTAAATAAAGAGATTCAGCGGCTCGCCCAAAGTGTCTAGTCTTACTGACTTCCAAAAAGGTTTTCAGTAATTCGGTATCCACATATATCTCCAAAAAAATTTGTCGTTACGATTTAAATATTTTGTTTTACAGAACCGCATGACTATCTAATACTCCGCGCCATAAGTATGATGATAGAGAATTAGGAGTGTGTCAGATGGCAGAAAGTTTTATCACGACTAATCGTTTTTTTGACAATAAACATTATCCGCGTGGTTTTTCTCGTCATGGCGATTTCACTATCAAGGAATCCCAGATATTGGAACGTCATGGTCAAGCCTTTAACGAGCTTGATTTAGGTAAACGAGAGCCTACAACTGAAGCGGAAAAATTATTTGTTGCCATGTGTCGTGGCGAACGAGAAGCAGCAACGGTTGAAGAAAAAATTTGGAAGAAATATACGAGTCGTATAAGTCGTCCAAAACGTTTTCATACATTATCGGGTGGAAAGCCGCAGCTCGATCCATCTGATGACTATACCGACTCTGATGATTAATATCATTAGTTTTAGTCAAAAGGAGCGTTTTTTCGCTCCTTTTTATTACCCATCTAGTTGTTTTTGTAAATAGATCATTAATCTATCCATTGCACGAAAGCTTAATGCTTCAATTAAATGATTTTTCTGTATTTTCTCTTCATTTGCAAGATCTGCAATAGTCCTCGATACTCTTAAAATTTTATGCCAAGCTCGTATCGATAATCCTAATTTATTAAGCGTATCTTCAAGAAAAGTTGCATCACTGGTATTCAATGAGCAATAGCATTCAATCTCTTTTCCAGTTAAATAAGTATTCACTTTTCCACATCGTGCAAATTGTCTTTCTCTTGCCTTTAGAACACGTTCTCTAATTGTCGTACTATTTTCTGTAGTAAATGTAGGATGAATAAGCGCGCCTTGGGGAAGAAGTGGCATTTCGACAGATAAATCAAACCTATCTAAAAAAGGTCCAGAAACCTTGCTTAAATAGCGTAGGATTTGCTTTATTGGTACTCGGTTGTGATTACCTTGATAATGTCCTGTTGGGCTTGGATTTAATGCACCGACCAATAATACATTGGCAGGGTAGCTTATTTTGGCTTTTGCGCGTGAAATAGTAATTTCCCTAGCATCTAGAGGTTCACGTAATGCATCGAGTACTCGGCGCTCGAATTCTGGTAATTCATCTAAAAATAAAATACCGTGATGTGCTAATGTAATTTCTCCAGGTTTAGGAAGAGAGCCTCCTCCCGTTAAAGCAACAGCAGAGGAAGTATGATGTGGAGCTCTAAATGGTCTTGTAGGCCACTTTCTTTCATCAAATGTCACTCCTCTTAAGCTACTAATGATTAATACATCAAGTGCTTCTTTAGCAGTTAAAGGCGGAAGAAGCGTACTTATTCTTTGCGCTAACATTGTTTTGCCTGTTCCTGGTGGCCCAAGAAATAAAATGTTGTGATTTCCTGCGGCTGTGATTTCTGCTGCCCTTTTTGCATTATTTTGACCAATTATATCGCTCATATCTTTATTATTTTGATTTTCAATTTCATCATTAATAATAAAACTTTCTGTTTCAATTAATGGCGTATTATTTTCTAGATGATGACAAATCTCTAAAAGATGAGAGGCTAATAAAGCCGATTTATTGGGTAATAATGAAACTTCAGTTTGATGTTCTGTTGATACAATACATATTCGATGATCTTTTGATGCACTAAGAATTGATGGAATAACCGCATTAACTCGTTGTAATTTTCCAGAAAGTGCAAGTTCTCCAATAAACTCATAACACTCTAATTTATCTGATATTAATTGTTCTGATGCAATGAGTATTGCTAGTGCAATAGGTAAATCATAACGCGCACCTTCTTTGGGTAAATCGGCAGGTGAAAGATTAATCGTTATTCTTTTTGCAGGATAAGTATATCCGCTATTAATTAATGCACTCCTTACTCTATCTTTTGCTTCTTTTACGACAGTTTCAGGTAATCCAACTAATGTTAATCCAGGTAATCCCTGACTAATATGAGCCTCGATAGTAATAAGCGGAGCTGATATTCCTAAAGAGGCACGCGTATATATTATTGCTAATGCCATTTTTTATTCTCCATTATTTTTTTCTTTTTAAATTATTTTTTCTTTTGTGTTAAATGAAGAGTTAAATAAATGCGAGATATCTCGAAAATAATATAACATATTGAAATATAATGATTAATTTTTTAAATAATTAATTTAATAAATTAATATAAATATAATGAAAATTATCATTGTTTTTTAACTTGGAATAATAAAATGCAATAGCAGAAAAAACAAAATAACGCGTTCTTTCTTGGTATTAATAACTGAAAAATAAATATTTTATAGATGAATATTCTAATTGGTGTTTGCGCTATAAAAAACATATAAAATTCATCATGTTATAATTATTTTTAAAATAAACATTGTCAATTCTAAAATATCATGATAACTCTAAAAGGACAGAGTGAAAGAAAACACAACACAACATTACAAACATACATTTTAAATAAGAAAAGAAGTTATAAAACTATGAATACTATCGTCCTAGTGATTAGCCTAATTATTGTCAGCGTGGTGGTGATTATTAACCCACCGTGCGGGGCTGCACTAGGACGAAGAAAGGCTAACTAAACTAGCCGGATCTCTTAAAAACCCCCGCACCGAAAGGCGCGGGGGTTTTTTTTGAGCCTGAGTTTGAAAAAAAGATTAAATAGAAAATAAATTCAAATTAAACAAGAAGTTAAGATGGCAGGGTGAAAGAATGAATGGAGCACAGTGGTTAGTACAGGCATTACGAAAACATCAAGTCGAAACAGTCTTTGGTTATCCTGGCGGTGCTATCATGCCTGTTTACGATGCCCTTTATGATGGTGGTGTTGAACATGTTTTATGTCGCCATGAACAAGGTGCTGCAATTGCTGCTATTGGTTTTGCTCGCTCTACGGGTACGACAGGTATTTGTATCGCGACATCAGGCCCAGGCGCTACTAATGTCATCACTGGACTTGCTGATGCATTGTTAGATTCTGTGCCTGTTGTTGCTATCACTGGGCAAGTTGCTTCCAATTTAATTGGTACTGATGCATTCCAAGAAATTGACGTTTTAGGTCTTTCATTGGCGTGTACGAAACATAGTTTTTTAGTTTCGACGGTTGATGAATTACCAAGAGTGTTATCAGAGGCATTCTCTATCGCATCTCAAGGTCGCCCTGGCCCTGTTTTAATTGATATTCCTAAAGATGTTCAATTGGCGGATGCTTCTCATTTATCAAGCTATGAATTACCAGAAGAGCAAGAATTTTCTTATCCAACACAAGAGTTAAATCAAGCTAAGCAGATGTTAGCGAAGGCACAAAAACCGATTTTGTATGTAGGTGGTGGTGTTGCCATGAGCAATGCAGTAGAAACGTTAAGAGCATTTGTGAAGCAAACAGAAATGCCCGTTGTTTCCACTTTAAAAGGGTTAGGCTGTGCCGATGCATTAGATGCTAACTATTTAGGCATGTTAGGTATGCATGGCACTAAAGCGGCAAATTATGCTGTTCAGCGTAGTGATTTATTAATCGCTGTTGGTGCTCGTTTTGATGATCGCGTTACTGGGCGATTAAATACTTTTGCACCTAATGCCAAGGTTATCCATATCGATATCGACTATGCAGAATTAAATAAATTGAAACAAGCGCATGTGGCGTTATTAGGTGATGCGAAAGTGTTGTTACCTGCTTTGTCTCAGCCATTATCTATCGCTGCTTGGCAACAAGAAATACAAGAATTAAAAGCCGAACACGCGTGGCGTTACGATCATCCAGGCTCCGCAATTTATGCCCCATTATTATTAAAACAATTATCAGATGCGAAACCTGAAAATACGATTGTGACAACAGATGTAGGCCAACATCAAATGTGGTCGGCACAACATATGACATTTGATGCACCTGAAAACTTTATCACCTCAAGTGGTTTAGGCACCATGGGATTTGGTATCCCAGCAGCAGTAGGCGCTCAAATTGCTAGACCTGATGCATGTGTTATCTGTGTGTCTGGTGATGGCTCTTTTATGATGAATGTACAGGAATTGGGCACAATTAAGCGTAAGCAATTACCTATCAAATTGGTGCTATTAGATAACCAACGTCTTGGTATGGTTCGTCAATGGCAAGAGTTATTTTTTGAACAACGTTATAGCGAAACGATTTTAACAGATAATCCAGACTTTGTTGCCTTGGCAAAAGCTTTTGATATCCCTGGGCAACGCATCACAGAAAAAGCACAGGTTGCTGATGCAATAAAATGTTTATTAGAGAGCGATGGTCCTTACTTATTACAGGTATCTATCGATGACGCAGAAAATGTCTGGCCTTTAGTCCCGCCGGGCGCAAGTAATGATGAGATGATGGAGAAATCAAAATGAACCAACACAATATCACAATTGAAGCCCGTTTTTGTCCAGAGATCTTAGAACGTATCCTGAGAGTTATTCGTCATCGTGGTTTTCATATATGCTCAATGAATATGAATATCACTGAAAGTAATAATATCAATTTAAGCCTGACGGTGAGTAGTCAACGGCCATTAGAACTTCTGTGCAGCCAGTTAACAAAATTAGCTGATGTTGCAGGTATTCAAGTATCACATCAACAGAAAGAAAAATTACGATTCATGAATGCACTAAGTGCCATGTAAGGATAAAAGAATGACAAAGCAAGCTGATTATATTTGGTTTAACGGTGAAATGGTTCCTTGGGCTGAGGCAAAGGTTCATGTTATGTCTCATGCATTACATTATGGAACCTCTGTGTTTGAAGGTGTGCGTTGTTATGATTCTTATAAAGGCCCTGTGGTCTTTCGCCATCGTGAACACATGCAACGTTTACATGATTCAGCAAAAATTTATCGTATGCCTGTTGAGCAAAGTGTTGATGAGTTAATGGAAGCCTGTCGTGAGACCTTACGTAAAAATAAATTAGTCAGTGCTTATATTCGCCCATTAGTTTTTATTGGTGATGTCGGTATGGGTGTTAATCCACCAGCTGGTTATAAAACAGATGTGATCATTGCTGCATTTCCATGGGGAGCTTACCTCGGTGAAGAAGCGTTAGATAAAGGTATTGATGCAATGGTTTCTTCTTGGCATCGTGCTGCACCAAATACTATTCCAACAGCAGCAAAAGCGGGTGGTAACTATTTATCTTCACTATTAGTGGGAAGCGAAGCTCGCCGTCATGGTTATCAAGAAGGGATTGCATTAGATGTGCATGGCTATTTATCAGAAGGTGCAGGTGAAAACCTATTTGAAGTAAAAGACGGTGTTATTTTTACACCGCCATTTACTTCATCAGCACTGCCGGGGATCACGCGTGATGCCATTATCAAATTAGCAAAAGATCTCGGTTATGAAGTGCGTGAACAAGTCCTTTCTCGTGAATCACTTTATCTTGCAGATGAAGTCTTTATGTCAGGTACAGCCGCAGAGATAACCCCAGTACGTAGTGTTGATGGTATTCAAGTCGGTATCGGACGTTGTGGCCCTGTGACCAAAGCAATTCAAAAGGCGTTCTTTGGTCTGTTCACAGGTGAGACAGAAGATAAATACGGTTGGTTAGATCCAATCAATTCATAAACATAATCAAATAAATTTGTTTAGCGGGTAGCTCGTTCCCTACTCGCTTTCTTTATCGCAGGAGTGTGAAAAATGCCTAAATACCGTTCAGCGACAACGACACACGGTCGTAATATGGCGGGAGCCCGTGCCTTATGGCGCGCAACGGGAATGACTGATGCTGATTTTGGTAAACCCATTATCGCTGTTGTGAACTCATTTACGCAATTTGTACCGGGTCATGTGCATCTGCGGGATTTAGGAAAACTGGTTGCTGAGCAAATTGAAGCCGCTGGTGGTGTCGCTAAAGAATTTAATACTATTGCGGTTGATGACGGTATCGCAATGGGGCACGGTGGCATGCTTTATTCTTTGCCATCGCGTGAACTTATCGCAGACTCTGTTGAATATATGGTTAATGCGCACTGTGCTGATGCGATGGTGTGTATCTCAAACTGCGACAAGATCACCCCAGGAATGTTAATGGCGTCTTTACGCTTAAATATTCCTGTTATTTTTGTTTCGGGTGGTCCTATGGAAGCAGGTAAAACGAAGCTTTCAGATCAACTGATCAAATTGGATCTGGTTGATGCCATGATCCAAGGAGCAAATCCCAATGTTAGCGATGCGGATAGTGAGCAAATTGAACGATCTGCTTGTCCGACTTGCGGATCGTGTTCAGGTATGTTTACCGCAAACTCCATGAACTGTTTAACCGAAGCTCTGGGATTATCTCAACCCGGAAATGGCTCATTATTAGCAACACACGCAGATCGTGAAACGCTGTTTATCAACGCAGGTAAGCGAATTGTTGAATTAACCAAGCGTTATTATGAAAAAGATGATGAGTCCGCATTACCGCGCAATATCGCTAAAAAAGAAGCCTTTGAAAATGCGATGATCTTAGATATTGCAATGGGTGGCTCGACAAATACGGTTCTGCATTTATTAGCTGCTGCACAAGAAGGTGAAGTTGACTTCACCATGGAAGATATCGACAGGCTTTCTCGCCAAGTCCCTCATTTATGTAAAGTGGCACCAAGTACACAAAAATATCATATGGAAGATGTTCACCGTGCAGGTGGAGTTATGGGTATTTTAGGTGAATTAGACAGAGCCGGATTACTTAACCGTAATGTGGATAATATCTTAGGGCTAAGCTTGCCAGAAACATTAGCGCAATATGACGTGATGTTAACGCAAGATGAGCAAGTAAAATCGATGTTCCAAGCAGGTCCTGCGGGTATTCGTACCACGAAGGCATTCTCTCAAAATTGCCGTTGGCCAACCTTAGATACCGATCGTGAAAACGGGTGTATCCGCAGTAAAGAACATGCTTATAGCCAAGATGGTGGATTGGCCGTGTTATCAGGTAACTTAGCAGAAGATGGCTGTATTGTTAAAACTGCGGGCGTTGATGAAGATAACTTGATTTTTAGCGGTCCTGCAAAAGTATATGAAAGCCAAGATGATGCTGTTGAGGCCATCTTAGGTGGAAAAGTAGTGGCAGGCGATGTGGTCATTATTCGCTATGAAGGTCCTAAAGGTGGGCCAGGTATGCAAGAGATGCTGTATCCAACCTCATATTTAAAATCAATGGGATTAGGTAAAGCTTGCGCACTTATCACTGACGGACGTTTCTCTGGGGGAACATCTGGCTTATCTATCGGGCATGTTTCACCTGAAGCAGCAAGTGGTGGTGTAATTGGTTTAGTGGAAGAAGGTGATATTGTCTCTATCAACATTCCAACTCGTGAGATCTCATTAAAGGTAGATGATAAAACGTTATCTGCACGTCGTGATGCACAAAATGCTCGTGGTGATAAAGCGTGGACACCACAAGATAGACAGCGCCAAGTCTCTTTTGCTTTACGTGCTTACGCCTCTTTAGCAACCAGTGCTGATAAAGGTGCTGTGCGCGATAAATCTAAATTAGGGGGCTAAGAAATGGCTGCCTTTAGACCTTTAAATTCAGCACCAAGTAGCGCTGAATATTTAAAAGCGGCGCTGAGCGCACCTGTTTATGAAGCGGCAATTGTCACGCCACTTCAAGAGATGACAAAAATCTCTGAACGCTTAGAAAATACGATTTTAGTTAAGCGTGAAGATAGACAACCTGTTCATAGTTTTAAATTACGTGGTGCTTACACCATGATTGCAGGGTTGACTCCTGAGCAAAAAGCGAAAGGCGTTGTAACTGCTTCGGCGGGTAACCACGCTCAAGGCGTTGCGTTGTCAGCGAATCGAATGGGTGTAAAGGCATTAATCGTGATGCCAGTGGCAACAGCGGATATCAAAGTCGATGCGGTTCGCCAATTTGGTGGAGAAGCATTGCTTTATGGTGCCAACTTTGATGAAGCAAAAGCGAAAGCTATCGCACTATCTGAAGAGATGGGATACACCTTTGTTCCGCCTTTTGATCACCCCGCTGTGATTGCAGGGCAGGCAACATTAGCAATGGAATTATTGCAACAAGATGTTCATCTTGATCGTATTTTCGTACCTGTAGGTGGTGGAGGTTTAATTGCTGGAGTGGCTGTATTAATCAAACAGCTTATGCCAGAAATTAAAATTATCGGCGTTGAAGCAGAAGATGCAGCATGTTTAAAAGCAGCATTAAAGGCAGGACACCCTGTTGAATTAGCTCGCGTAGGCTTATTTGCAGAAGGTGTTGCCGTTAAGCGTATTGGTGATGAAACTTTTCGTTTATGCCAGAAGTATGTCGATGATGTGATTACTGTTGATAGTGATGAAATTTGCGCTGCTGTAAAAGATTTATTTGAAGATGTGCGTGCGATTGCTGAGCCTTCGGGCGCATTGGCATTAGCTGGGCTTAAAAAATACGTAGAAGAGCACCAGATCAAAGGTGAGCGTCTAGCGCATATACTTTCTGGTGCAAATGTGAATTTTCATGGCTTACGTTATGTTTCTGAACGCTGTGAACTAGGCGAAAAACGTGAAGCGCTATTCGCTGTGACTATTCCTGAGCAAAAAGGCAGTTTTTTACGTTTTTGCCAAATCCTAGGTCAACGTGTGGTCACTGAATTTAATTATCGTTATAGCGATGCTGATCCTGAAAATGCACGTATTTTCGTGGGCGTACGTTTAAGTCAAGGACTTATAGAGCGTAAAGAAATTTTGCGGGAGCTTACGACTGCAGGTTATCAAGTTGCTGATCTTTCTGACGATGAAATGGCAAAACTGCATGTGCGTTATATGGTCGGTGGTCGTCCTAATAAGCCGCTTAAAGAGCGTCTATTTAGTTTCGAGTTTCCAGAATCACCGGGTGCTTTAATGAAGTTTTTAAAAACGTTAGGCACTTATTGGAATATCACACTATTCCATTATCGCAGTCATGGTACTGATTATGGTCGAGTGCTGGTGGCATTTGAATTGCCCGAAACAGAAGGGCGTTTCGAGCGACATTTAGATGCATTAGGCTATGAATATCATGATGAGACAGGAAATCCTTCTTTTCAGCTATTTCTGTCACCACAAACGACAAGCTTAGTCGTGGAGTAATCGCCAAAAAGCACTGTTCACAGGCTCTTGAAGGCGTTTGTGTAATCCGCAAACGCCTAATTCGAAAGGTTCTACCATTGAAATATTATCCAATGAAGAGATGCGATTACGCACAGGCTCTGGACAATTATCAACGACGACCTGTGGAATAAGCGCGATACCACAACCTAACGCAACCATTGAGACAATCGCTTCATGCCCTGAAACAGTCGCATAAATTAAGGGATTATGGATACGGTGGCGTTTAAACCATAATGCAATTCGTTGTCGCGATGGGCCATGTTCAGGAATGATAAATGGAATATTGAGCCAATCGGGTTTCTCTTGTGTTGCAAGATGACGAACATTACAAGGCAGAGCGGGCGCAATCAGTACTAATGGAATTTCGCCTATTTTTTCAAAACAGATATTTTCAGGAAGCTTTTCAGGTTTTCCTGCAATACCTAAATCGGCCTCATCAGATTGCACTTTATCGACTGCATCAGCTGCATCTCCTGTGGTGAGTTTTATTTCAACTAATGGGTGTTCTGCACGAAAGCGATCAAGAATAGGGGGTAAATGGCTGTAAGCCGCTGTTACAGAACAAAATAGGCGTAATTCGCCAGAAAGGCTTGGGCTATTTTGATTTAACGTGTGCTTAAGTTGCTTATATTGCAATAAGGTTTGTTGAGCATAGCGTTTTAACTGCTCGCCAGCATCGGTGAGAGTCACTTGTCTGTTATCACGTAAAAACAGAGGATGACCTAAGCTTTCTTCAAGGCGTTGAATTTGACGAGAGAGCGTTGAAGGGCTGACGTGCATTGCCTGCGCTGTCTTGGTGAAGTGGCAACTTTCAGCTAAATGCAGGAAGAGTTTGAGATCACGAATATCCATTATCAGCCACCCATTGTGATAAAAAAGTACGTTGCATTTTTTGCAACACTATCTTGTAAATATATCAATTTAAGCAATGGCTTTCATCCCATATAGTAAAGTCATGCAACACCTCACTGAGAGTGAGGATAATAACAGCAAACACATACACAACGATTTTGGAGTCTTCTATGGCAAATTATTTTAATACATTGAATCTGCGTCAGCAGTTGTCGCAATTAGGTAAATGTCGCTTTATGTCACGCGAAGAATTTGCTGATGAAGCAAATTACCTGAAAGGCAAAAAAGTCGTTATCGTTGGTTGTGGCGCTCAAGGTCTTAACCAAGGTTTAAATATGCGTGATTCAGGTTTGAATATTGCGTATGCCTTACGCCAAGAAGCGATTGATGAGAAACGTGCATCATGGCGTCGCGCGACCGAAAACGGCTTTGAAGTTGGCACCTATGAAGCGTTGATCCCTCAGGCAGATTTAGTGGTTAACTTAACGCCAGACAAACAGCACTCTGCTGTTGTTCAAGCTGTTCAACCACTGATGAAATCAGGTGCAGCATTAGGCTATTCTCATGGTTTTAATATCGTTGAAGTTGGCGAAAAAATTCGTGATGACATCACTGTTGTGATGGTTGCACCAAAATGCCCAGGTACAGAAGTTCGCGAAGAATATAAGCGTGGTTTTGGTGTTCCAACACTGATTGCTGTTCACCCTGAAAATGATGCGAAAGGCGAAGGAATGGCTATTGCTAAAGCATGGGCAGCGGCAACAGGTGGTCATCGCGCTGGTGTTTTAGAATCTTCTTTTGTTGCTGAAGTCAAATCTGACTTAATGGGTGAGCAAACCATTCTGTGCGGTATGTTACAAGCAGGCTCATTGTTATGTTATGACAAAATGGTTGCCGATGGTGTTGAACCAGGCTATGCAGGTAAGTTGATTCAGTTTGGTTGGGAAACCATTACAGAAGCACTGAAACAAGGTGGTATCACCTTAATGATGGACAGATTATCTAACCCTGCGAAAATGCGTGCATATGCATTATCAGAGCAACTGAAAGAGATCATGGCTCCACTGTTTGCGAAACATATGGATGATATCATTTCAGGTAAATTCTCTGAAACTATGATGGCAGATTGGGCAAATGATGATAAAAACTTGCTGACATGGCGTGAAGAGACTGGAGCAAGCGCATTTGAAAATTACCCTGAATATGAGGGTAAAATCAGTGAGCAAGAGTACTTTGATCACGGTGTATTAATGGTTGCAATGGTTAAAGCTGGTGTTGAATTAGCGTTTGATACCATGATTGAAGCAGGGATCTTTGCAGAGTCAGCTTATTATGAATCACTGCATGAGTTACCATTAATCGCGAATACCATCGCTCGTAAGCGTTTGTATGAAATGAATGTGGTTATCTCTGATACGGCAGAATATGGCAACTATTTGTTCTCATTTGCGGTTGTGCCGATGTTGAAAGAATTTATGACAACATTGCAAAGTGGCGATTTAGCGAAGAAAGTTCAAGATAATGGAACAGATAATGCGCAATTGCGTGATATCAATGAAGCAATTCGTCAGCACCCAATTGAAGCCGTAGGTAAAACCCTGCGTGGGTATATGACGGATATGAAGAAAATTGCTGTAGGCAACTAATTTTCCGATTTTTCGTCGCTCTTTACGCGATAAGTGCGTTGGCTACACTCGGTTACCCAAGTCACATACTCATGTATGCTCCTTGGGATAACCTCCTTTGCCGCCTTCTTCTCTCGCAAATAGCTTAGAAAAATAAGCGTAAGATTCAATTTGTTGAAAACCGTGTTTCTTAATGAAATACGGTTTTTTGTTTTTTGGTCTAAATATCTAAGTTTTTGAATAAATTATTAGCGCCATCAATATGAAAAATATCAATATTTTTATCTGTTTTTATAAAAGTGATTAATGTCTTTGGATTAGGTTCAAACTTATTCTTCTTTATGTATTTATTAATATTTTTTTGTTTTCTGTTCATCTTGTTATGTTCAAATTGATTTATGTCTGCAATATATTCCTATTTCGTTGAAATAGTATACAAAGTTTAAACTATATAAATTTAATTTTCTTATCGAAAATGATCTCCAAATCCTAAAACCGAACCATCTTTCTATGCACTTTCTGCTACAATTATCCCCCGTTATGTTCTTGGTTAATGAAGTTTGGAAAAAGTATGCGATTAAATCCCGGTCAGCAAAAAGCAGTGGAATATGTGTCAGGCCCTTGTTTGGTCTTGGCAGGTGCGGGATCGGGTAAAACACGGGTTATTACCAATAAAATTGCACATCTTATTCGTCAATGCCAATACCCAGCAAAGCAGATTGCGGCGGTTACGTTTACTAATAAAGCCGCGCGTGAAATGAAAGAGCGTGTTGCTCAAACCTTAGGTCGCCAAGAAGCGAAAGGATTAATGATCTCAACGTTCCATACCTTGGGATTGGAAATTATTAAACGTGAATATAAAGCACTAGGTATTAAAGCTAAATTTTCATTGTTTGATGATCAAGACCAATCTGCATTACTTAAAGAATTAACGGCTGATTTATTAGAAGAAGATAAAGATTTGCTGTCTCAGTTAAAGAGCCAAATCTCTAACTGGAAAAATGACATGCTCACGCCAGAGCAAGCAATAGGAATAGCGAGATCGCAACAAGATCATACTTTTGCCGAATGTTTTCGACGTTATGAACAACATCTGCGTAGTTGTAATGTGCTCGATTTTGATGACTTAATTAGTCGACCAACTATGTTATTGCGCACGAATGAAGAAGTGAGAGAGCGCTGGCAAAGACGTATCCGTTATTTGCTGGTGGATGAATATCAAGACACCAATACCAGCCAATATGAATTAGTGAAATGGTTGGTGGGTGAAAGAGCGCGTTTTACCGTTGTGGGCGATGATGACCAATCTATTTATTCATGGCGTGGTGCTCGCCCTCAAAATTTAGTGTTGTTACAAAAAGATTTCCCTCAACTTAATGTCATTAAACTTGAGCAAAATTATCGATCTTCGGGGCGTATTTTAAAATCTGCCAATATCTTGATTGAAAATAATCCCCATGTTTTTGAAAAACGCTTATTTTCAGAGTTAGGTTATGGTGATGAACTTCGTGTTTTAACGGCAAATAATGAAGAGCACGAAGCAGAGCGTGTCGCGGGCGAATTAATTGCGCATCACTTTATTAATAAAACCAATTATAAGGATTACGCGATACTTTATCGTGGTAATCACCAGTCACGTATTTTTGAAAAATACTTGATGCAAAATCGCATTCCTTATCGTATTTCGGGTGAAACCTCCTTTTTTTCACGAGAAGAGATAAAAGATATCCTTGCCTATTTACGAGTCATTACTAATCCTGATGATGATGCGGCATTTTTACGTATTGTGAATAAGCCTCGTCGTGAAATCGGCCCTATGACAATTCAAAAATTAGGTGAGTGGGCAAAAGTTCGAGATAAAAGCTTATACAATGCCTGTTTTGATTTGGGGCTAAGCCAAACATTAACAGGTCGAGGTTTGAATTCATTACAAGCATTTTCGCAATGGATGTCGCGTATAGTACAAAAATCAGAGCGAGAACCACTGTTAGCTGTACGTGATTTATTGCATGAAATGGATTATGAAAGCTGGTTATATGAAACCTCAAGTAGCGCAAAAGCGGCTGAAATGAGGATGAAAAATATTAATCAGCTATTTTTATGGATGAGTGAAATGCTTGAAGGTGATGAATTGCATGAACCGATGACGCTTTCTCAAGTCGTTAATCGTTTTACCTTGCGCGATATGATGGAGCGAGGAGAAACAGAAGAAGAGTTAGATCAAGTTCAGTTAATGACATTACATGCCTCTAAAGGTCTTGAGTTCCCTCATGTGTTTTTAGTGGGAATGGAAGAGGGCATATTGCCACACCAAAGCAGTATTGATGAAGATAATGTAGACGAAGAAAGACGTCTTGCTTATGTGGGCATTACTCGAGCACAAAAAACACTCACGTTTACGTTATGTAAGGAAAGGCGCCAATACGGTGAATTAATCAAACCTGAACCGAGCCGTTTTCTTTATGAATTACCTCAAGATGATTTGAATTGGGATACCAATAAAAAGAAAGTGTTAAGTGCTGAGGAAAAACAAGAGAAAGGGCAAAAAGGTGTTGCAGGATTAAGAGCTATGTTGGCAAGGCATAAACCTGAATAGCATAGAGAGTTGTCGATAAAACTAACCCCTTGGCATATTGATGTCCAAGGGGTTTTATTTTTGTATAAATAAAAAAGTTAACTTATACGAGAGCTATTTTGTTCTTCAATCATTAAAGACCAATGGACATAACTCTGAAGTTGGATCTCTTCTTGGAGATTTTCAGCACGTAACGGATGCTCATTAAGCCATTGATATGGCAGTGTAATAATGAGCTTCTCATCTTCAGTGCGTAATCGTAATGCAGGAAGTGTATCATCACGGCGACGGCTAGCAAAAATGATGGCTAATCGCAGTAAACGCACCAGTCGATTGGCTTGAGTTATCGGTAGGGCATTTTGATGATTAAGAGGTGCAAGATCGATGATCCCTGTTTGGTTTTTTAGCAAAGAAGCTAATAAACGTCGTTGCGCCGGTGTATATCCTGGTAAATCAAGATGAGAGATCAGATAGCTTGCATGTGAAGGTGCTTGGCGGAAATCAACACTTAGGCCAATTTCATGTAATGCACTAGCGCTATTAAGCAACTCGCGGCAACGATTATCTAACTGCCAACTCTTGCTGACTTGGATAAAAAAGTGTTCTGCAAGTTGTTGAACTCGGTGTGCTTGCTCAATATCAATCTGAAACCGACGCTGGACATTACGAAGAGTACGTTGGCGAATATCTTGCTCAATAGGAAGATGCAACATTCCATAGACTAAGCCTTCTCGTAATGCACCACCTGCTAAGATCATATTGTCGATATGCAGTGTTTCAAATATGGCGATTAAGATAGCAAGCCCACTCGGAAACACTAAGGCTCGTTCAAAAGTAAGCCCTTCAATTTCCAATTCTTCCAGTTTTCCACATTCAATGGCTTTGTGTTTGAGCCGCTCAAGCTTAGGTAAGGTGATTAATTCATCCATACCTTGAGCAATCATGATCTCTTGCAACGCCTGTACAGTACCAGAGGCGCCCACACACACTTGCCAGCCTTGCTCAATTAATTTATCCGCCACTGGGGCGAGTATCGCTTTGGCTGCGTCTTGCGCTTTAGCAAAATTTTCTTGAGTTAAAGAGCGATCAGTAAAATAGCGCTCTAACCAAGTTACACAGCCCATACTTAAGCTCATTAATTGTGTCGTTTTAGCACCAGTACCTGTAACCAGCTCTGTGCTGCCACCACCAATATCGACAACTAAACGTTGCTCTGCACCACCAGTGGTATGTGCAACGCCACGATAGATAAGGCGTGCTTCTTCCTCACCACTAATAACATGAACAGTATTGCCCAATATTTCAGACGCTTTTGCGACAAAAATATCTGCATTTTTAGCAATACGTAATGTGGCTGTTGCTACGACTCTGATTTGTTCAGTCGGAATATCACGTAGATATTCAGAAAAAAGTCGTAAACATTGCCAACCGCGTTCCATTGCCTGCTCTGACAATTCATTTTCACTGTTTAGGCCAGCAGCGAGTCGAACTTTACGTTTCACGCGGGAAAGAACTTGTATAGAGCCCGCGATTTCTCGAACGACTAACATATGAAAACTGTTAGAACCTAAATCAATAGCAGCATAAAGTGATGAGGATTTCAGCATAATTTATGGATGACTCGGGCGTTTATTTCGGTTGTTACGTTGAGTATTATTTCCTCTATTATTTCGCACTGGCGCATTATTGCGACGAGGCTGACCTTGGCGAGGACGGTGACGGCGTTTAGGCTCAGGAAGATCAGCTAATAACGCATCACTATTATATTTACTCACAGGAATAGCATGTTGAATATAAGTCTCAATTGCAGGTAAATTCAGTGCATATTCTTCACATGCAAGACTGATTGAGTTACCACTATTTCCAGCACGCCCTGTTCTACCAATACGGTGAACATAATCTTCACAATCATCAGGTAAATCATAGTTAAAAACATGCGTTACTGATGGAATATGAAGACCTCTAGCAGCGACGTCAGTGGCAACCAGAATATCAATATTACCTTGGGTAAAATCTTCTAAAATGCGTAGACGTTTTTTCTGAGGAACATCACCTGTTAATAAACCAACGCGGTGTCCATCTGCGGCAAGGTGCGCCCAAATGTCATCACAACGATGTTTTGTATTGGCGAAAATGATACAGCGATCTGGCCATTCTTCTTCAATTAATGTTTGAAGAAGACGCATTTTCTCTTCATTTGAAGGATAAAAGAGTTCTTCTTTTATGCTAAAACCTGTTTTTTGTTCAGGTTCAACTTCAACATATTCAGGGTTATTCATCTGCTCAAAAGCCAGTTCTCTGACGCGGTAAGAAAGCGTTGCAGAAAACAGCATATTCATACGCTCAGCTGCAACTGGCATACGACGGAAAATCCAACGAATATCTTTAATAAAGCCGAGATCGTACATTCTGTCAGCTTCATCAAGTACCACAACTTGGATTGCGCTAAGGTTAATATGGCCTTGTTTAACGTAATCAATTAAACGACCTGTTGTGCCAATAACAATATCGACACCATTACTTAATACTTTGAGTTGTTCGTCATAGCCATCGCCACCATAGGCGAGACCCATTTTAATCCCTGTATTTTGCGCAAGCTCTTTAGCATCAGAATAAATCTGCACGGCTAATTCGCGTGTTGGCGCCATAATAAGTGCACGAGGTTGATTGGTTTCATGCCCTTCTTTAGCAGGGTGTGTTAAAAGATAATGAAACGTTGAGGTTAAAAACGCCAACGTTTTGCCTGTTCCTGTTTGGGCTTGCCCGGCAATGTCTTGACCTTTCACAGTGATAGGTAACGTCAATGCCTGAATTTGTGTACAATTAGAGAACCCTTTTTTCTCAAGGGCTTCTATCACTTTTGGATGCAAGGCGAAGTCGGAAAACTTCTTTTCTGTCAAATATGTTTTGCTCATAATGTAATAGAATATCAGTTATGGGTTGCATTACAAAAGTTTATCCGCTGAAATGCAGACAGACTTTTGTTATTTAATGTTACACTGGTACGGTCAATATTATTCTTTGGAGTAGAACAATGAGCGATAAAATCCTTCACTTATCTGACAGCAAATTCGATGCTGATGTATTAAATGCAACCGGCCCTGTGCTCGTTGATTTCTGGGCTGAATGGTGTGGCCCATGTAAAATGATTGCTCCTATTCTAGATGAAGTTGCAACAGAATACGCTGGTAAATTAACAGTTGCTAAGCTAAACATCGATCAAAACCCGCTGACAGCACCAAAATACGGTATTCGCGGTATTCCTACACTGATTTTATTCAAAAACGGTGCAGTTGCTGCGACTAAAGTAGGCGCATTGTCAAAAACTCAACTGAAAGAGTTTTTAGACGAAAATATCTAATTTGATTTAGATATCAAAAATAAAAGTAGGACGTTTAGACCTTGTCAGTATTTCTGTTATTGACAGCTAGACGTCCGCTTCGAAGCATGATAAGTTAGCGCCACTTACTTACATAATATATCGGATCTACTTGTCAATATGATTAGACACGATTAAATAAGTCTGAGATATTGAATATCAAGCGTGCAAAGTAATAGAATTGAATAACATGATATGATATTCAATCTAATATGATATTTAATATAAGTAATCTGAATTCATCTAACCAGTCAAGTTGCCTTAGAATAATCTATAGTATTCAGGGAATATAAATTTTTCCAAAGTATGTTCCTAACCCATAAGTTGAAAGTACACTCATACATCGCGAAAATGAATGTCACTTTTCTGGGATAAAGCAGACTGGTCTAATAGTATTAACACTCTCTAACATTATCATTTTAGTTATACCCTTATGTTAGAAAGTTATAATCTGTAATTTTACACATGACGAAACTGACAGCGATTCGCTGTTATACTATTCACGTTCATAGTTCGAGAGTTACCCCGAGTTATTAAGAACCCACCATTATGAATCTTACCGAATTAAAAAATACGCCGGTATCAGAACTGATAGCACTTGGCGAAAATATGGGGCTAGAGAATCTGGCTCGAATGAGAAAGCAAGACATTATTTTCTCTATCTTGAAGCAACACGCGAAAAGTGGAGAAGATATTTTCGGTGACGGTGTGCTGGAAATATTGCAGGATGGCTTCGGCTTCCTACGTTCCGCAGACAGTTCCTACCTTGCTGGTCCCGATGATATCTACGTTTCTCCAAGTCAAATTCGCCGTTTTAACCTTCGCACTGGTGACACCATCGCAGGGAAAATTCGTCCTCCTAAAGAAGGTGAACGCTATTTTGCCCTCCTAAAAGTTAATGAAGTTAACTTTGATAAGCCAGAAAATGCCCGCAGTAAAATCCTCTTTGAAAACTTAACACCTTTACATGCTAATAATCGTTTACGCATGGAACGTGGTAATGGTTCAACAGAAGACTTAACCGCGCGTGTTCTTGACTTAGCGGCACCAATTGGCCGTGGTCAACGTGGTCTTATCGTTGCTCCACCAAAAGCGGGTAAAACCATGTTGCTGCAAAACATTGCAGCAAATATTGCTCATAACTACCCAGATTGCGTATTAATGGTACTTCTGATTGATGAACGTCCAGAAGAAGTGACAGAAATGCAACGCTTAGTAAAAGGGGAAGTTATTGCTTCAACCTTTGACGAGCCAGCTTCTCGCCACGTACAAGTTGCAGAAATGGTGATTGAAAAAGCGAAGCGTTTAGTTGAGCATAAAAAAGACGTTATCATCCTGTTAGACTCCATCACACGTTTAGCGCGTGCTTATAACACAGTTGTTCCTTCATCAGGTAAAGTGTTAACAGGTGGTGTGGATGCAAACGCATTACATCGTCCTAAACGTTTCTTCGGTGCGGCTCGTAATGTTGAAGAAGGTGGTAGCTTGACTATCATTGCAACAGCATTAGTCGATACGGGTTCTAAGATGGACGAAGTTATCTACGAAGAATTTAAGGGTACAGGTAATATGGAATTACACCTGTCTCGTAAAATTGCTGAGAAACGTGTTTTCCCTGCGATTGATTACAATCGTTCTGGTACACGTAAAGAAGAGTTACTGACGTCTCAAGATGAGCTACAAAAAATGTGGATCCTGCGTAAAATTATTCATCCAATGGGTGAAATTGACGCAATGGAATTCCTCATTAACAAGTTAGCAATGACTAAGACAAATGAAGAATTCTTCGACTTTATGAAACGTTCATAAAGGGTATTAGCAAAGTGATTGAGCTGAGAATAGGATATAAAATATTAAAATAGTGTGCTCTGTTACAGAATAAGTAATATCACCTCAATTTATATGCTGTTAAGCTCATTTACTTTGTAAGAATGACGATATGATGAAAACGCCACAATAGTTGTGGCGTTTTTTTGTTTTTTATGGATGTAATTCAATTTTAGATTGCAATATTTTAGCGCGATGTTGGTATATATATTGCATGTTTTGGTAATTGATAAAAATAGCGATGGCATCAATAAAAATAGTTAAGGAAAACTTATAATTGATGAAGGGTGGTGGGTTTTGAATGAACTCGTCGTGGTGAGGCTGGAAAAAAGAATAAAAACACATGGAAGCGTAAAATAACCAGCTATATTTATTATAGAGAACAAGTACTGTGGATATACTAAAAATGAGCACAAGCATTTTTTATGTGTTCTTATTTTCTTTCGCTTTTTTATTTTTGGCTCGTAAAATTGCAAAGAAAATTGGACTCGTGGATAAACCGAATTATCGTAAAAAACATCATGGATTGATCCCCTTAGTTGGCGGAATATCAGTCTATTTTGGTATTGTTTTCGCATTTTATATTGCAGATATCTATATTCCTCATAAGGAACTGTATCTGGCTTGTGCGGGACTTCTTGTTTTTATCGGTGCTTTAGATGATCGCTTTGATATTAGTGTCAAAATTAGAGCTACAATTCAGGCTTTTGTTGGGATCGTAATGATGGTGGGTGCAGGGTTAAAACTTGACACTCTGGGTCATGCTTTTGGTCCTTGGGAAATGCATTTAGGGCCTTTCGGCTATATTGTTACACTTTTCGCTGTTTGGGCAGCAATCAATGCCTTTAATATGGTTGATGGTATTGATGGGTTATTAGGTGGTCTTTCTTGTGTCTCTTTTGGCGCGCTTGGTATTTTATTATATCAAAGTGGCAATTCAGCTCTTGCATTCTGGTGCTTCTCATTTATCGCGGCAATTCTACCTTATATCCTTTTAAACTTAGGGTTATGCGGTAAAAAATTCAAAGTCTTTATGGGAGATGCGGGAAGCACACTGATTGGATTTACCATTATTTGGTTATTGGTCGCATCAACACAAACTCAACCTCGCCCTGTTAAAGCGGTAACCGCATTATGGATAATTGCTATCCCTCTTATGGATATGGTGGCAATTATGTACCGTCGTTTACGCAAAGGGATGAGCCCTTTCTCACCAGACCGTCAACATATCCACCACTTGATTATGCGTGCAGGGTTTACCTCTCGCCAAGCCTTTATTTTAATTACGTTGGCGGCAGCTTTATTAGCCGCAATTGGTATTATCGGTCAAAACCTATCATTTGTACCTGAATGGTTTATGTTGGCATTATTCTTGCTTGCATTTGTTATGTATGGTTATTGTATTAAACGCGCGTGGCGAGTCGCTCGTTTTATTAAACGACATAAGCGTCGCTTACGTAGAGCAACACAACAGCATTAATATAAGCAGAGGTTTTTTAACGTGATGAACTCGGAAAATAACGCCTCCCGACAGGGTGAACAGCCAGATAATGAACTCGATATTCGAGGTCTTTTTTGTGCACTTTGGTCAGGAAAAAGCTGGATTATAGGGTTCGCTCTGCTTTTTGCAGTGATTGCACTCGGTGCATCTTATTTGATGCAACCTAAATGGAGTGCAATTGCAATGACAGAGAAACCAACGATTAATAACTTAGGCAGTTATTATTCGCAATCTCAGTTTTTGCGCAATCTTGATACACAGATTAATCCTGCTGCACAAACCTCAGCTTTAACTATTTCAGATGAAGCTTATCAAGAGTTTATTACTCAAGTCGCGGCGTTTGATACACGTCGTGAATTTTGGTTGCAAACGGATTATTTCAAACAGCGCAAAGAGAGTGATGAACAGGCTAATGCTGCGTTATTGGATGAGTTAATTAACAATATTCAATTTACGCCTGCCGATGAGAAAAAATTAGTTAATGATCAACTAAAACTTATTGCGGAAACATCAAAAGAAGCGAGCCAATTATTAAATGAGTATATTGCTTTTGCTAATAAGAGAGCAGCTACCCATCTTAATGATGAAGTGATAACAGCTTGGACAACTAGAACTCAATCAATGAAAGCGCTAGTTAAACGTCAAGAAATGGCGGCTCAATCTGCGTATCAACGCCAAATTAACTTATTAGAGCAATCAATCAAAGTGGCTGAGAAACAAGGTATTTCTCAAAAACAAACCTCGATTGCGATTGATGAGTTACCAGATTCTAAACTGTTTTTGTTAGGTGTCCCGCTGTTGCAATCACAGCTAGAAACTTTAGTTGCAACAGGTGCTGATTTTGATAGTGATTATGATCAAAATACGGCAATGTTAGCGACCCTTGCTGTGGGCGCCAAATTACAAGACAGCTTCCAAACTTACCGTTTTCTACGTACCCCTGAAGATCCTGTGAAACGTGATAGTCCTCGCCGTGCCTTTATGATGGTACTTTGGGGCGCTATTGGTATTTTAGCGGGTGCAGGTGTTGCATTAGTAAGACGCAGTTCATTAAAAAAATAATAATTAAATTTTGTCATTGATGACAATAACGAGACATCAGGTGTTTCGGCACTTGATGTATTGAGAATAAGGGCATATTGCTTTCCCAAAAATAAGCGATATAACAATGAAAAAAAAGAGAGCCACTGTGAAAGTGTTGACTGTTTTTGGCACACGCCCTGAAGCGATAAAAATGGCACCTTTAGTGCACGCTTTAGCAAATGATGATTCGTTTGAAGCGAAGGTATGTGTTACGGCCCAACATCGAGAAATGCTTGATCAGGTATTAAATCTTTTTGAGATCAAACCAGATTACGATCTCAATATTATGAAACCAGGACAAGATTTAACGGATATTACCTGTCGTATTTTAGAAGGGTTAAAACCGGTATTAGCGTCATTTCAACCTGATGTTGTTTTGGTACATGGTGATACAACAACGACCATGGCAGCAAGTTTAGCCGCATTTTATCAACGAATTCCCGTTGGTCATGTGGAGGCTGGGCTACGTACTGGCAATCTTTACTCCCCTTGGCCTGAAGAGGCAAACCGTACTATTGCAGGTCATCTTGCAATGTATCATTTCGCACCAACAGAAACTGCAAAATTAAATTTGGTACGAGAAGCGGTTGCGGATAAAAATATTTTTGTCACGGGGAATACGGTAATTGATGCGTTGTTTTGGGTAAGTGACAGAGTGATGGGCAATCAAACACTCTTAAATGAGCTTGCTGTAAACTATCCATTTATTCAGCCTGATAAGAAAATGATCTTGGTAACAGGACATCGTCGAGAAAGTTTTGGTGGTGGTTTTGAACGTATCTGCCAAGCTTTAGCTGAAATTGCATTAGCACACCCTGATGTAGAAGTTGTTTATCCTGTTCACTTAAATCCTAATGTGAGTGAGCCTGTTCAACGGATCCTTCATGGTATTGATAATATTAAGCTGATCCAGCCACAAGATTATCTCCCATTCGTTTACTTAATGAACCATGCTTACCTTATTTTGACCGACTCTGGTGGAATTCAAGAAGAAGCTCCTTCATTAGGTAAGCCTGTTCTTGTAATGCGAGACACAACAGAACGCCCAGAAGCTGTTGAGGCGGACTCTGTTCGTTTAGTCGGAACAGATACTAAACGTATTGTTAGCGAAGTAACTTCTTTATTGACAGACGAAAACGCGTATCACCAAATGAGTAAGGCGACAAACCCTTACGGTGATGGTCATGCCTGCCAACGTATTCTTGAAGCATTGAAAAAAAATCAGGTGACATTATGAGTTTTGAAACTATTTCTGTTATCGGCCTCGGCTACATTGGTTTACCTACAGCGGCAGCTTTTGCCTCTCGTAAAAAAAGCGTCATCGGTGTTGATGTTAATCAGCATGCAGTTGATACGATTAATAAAGGTCAAATTCACATTGTTGAGCCTGATCTTGATAAAGTCGTTAAACAAGCGGTTGAAGAAGGTCATTTAAAAGCCTATACCACGCCACAACCAGCAGATGCTTACCTTATTGCTGTACCTACACCATTTAAAGGTGAGCATGAGCCTGATTTGGCTTATGTTGAAGCAGCTGCCCGCTCTATCGCACCTGTACTGAAGAAAGGTGATCTTATTATTCTAGAATCAACCTCACCAGTTGGTTCTACTGAAAAAATGGCAGAGTGGTTAGCAGAAGCTCGCCCAGATTTAACTTTCCCTCATCAACAAGGTGAAGATGCTGATATCGATGTTGCTTACTGCCCTGAGCGTGTATTACCGGGTCAAGTGATGATTGAACTTATCCGCAATGACCGTGTTGTCGGTGGGATGAACCGTAAATCTTCAGAACGTGCGAGTGAGTTGTACAAAATTTTCCTTGAAGGTGAATGTGTTATCACCAATGCACGTACCGCAGAAATGTGTAAGCTGACTGAAAATAGCTTCCGTGATGTTAATATTGCGTTTGCTAATGAATTATCACTGATCTGCGCTGACCAAGATATTAATGTGTGGGAGCTAATTAGCTTGGCGAACCGCCATCCTCGCGTCAATATTTTACAACCAGGTCCAGGCGTTGGCGGACACTGTATCGCTGTTGACCCTTGGTTTATCGTGTCACAAAATCCAAAACAATCTCGTTTAATTCACACTGCGCGTTTAGTCAATGATGGCAAACCAGTGTGGGTTATCGATCAAGTTAAAGCCGCTGTTGCAGATTGCCTTACTGAAACAGGTAAACGTGCAAACGAAATTAAAATTGCCTGCTTTGGTTTAGCCTTTAAGCCTAATATCGATGACTTACGTGAAAGCCCAGCAATGAATATCACTAAACAAGTTGCTGATTGGCACAGTGGTACTACGTTGGCGGTTGAACCTAATATTCATGAATTACCAACAAAACTGAAAGGGATCACAGAGTTAGTATCAACAGAACAAGCTCTGAAAGACGCTGATATTGTCTTAATGTTAGTTGATCACCAACAATTTAAAGCGATCCCTGGTAGTAAAATCACTCAAAAATGGATTGTAGATACTAAAGGAGTATGGCGTTGAAACGCATTCTAGTGACAGGCGGAGCCGGTTTTATCGGCTCTGCTGTTGTTCGACATATTATTGAAAACACCAATGACAGCGTTGTTGTGGTGGATAAACTAACTTATGCCGGTAATTTAGAGTCATTAGCAACTGTAGCCGACAGTGAACGTTATGCTTTTGAGCAAGTCGATATCTGTGATAGAGCCGAGCTTGACCGCTTATTTGCTCAATATCAGCCAGATGTTGTGATGCACTTAGCGGCAGAAAGCCATGTTGACCGCTCTATTGATGGTCCTGCTGCGTTTATTGAAACCAATATTGTTGGCACTTACACCTTATTGGAAGCAGCTCGCCACTTTTGGCAAGTTTTACCACAAGAAAAGAAAACGGCATTTCGGTTCCACCATATCTCAACAGATGAAGTGTATGGCGATTTAGAAGGTACAGACGACTTCTTCACTGAAACAACGCCTTATGCACCAAGTAGCCCATATTCTGCTTCTAAGGCCTCAAGTGACCACTTAGTGCGTGCTTGGTTACGGACTTATGGCTTACCAACTGTAATTACCAATTGCTCAAATAACTATGGTCCTTACCATTTTCCTGAAAAATTAATCCCATTAATTATCTTAAATGCGATTTCAGGAAAACCATTACCTGTTTATGGTAAAGGTGAACAGATCCGTGATTGGCTCTATGTTGAAGATCATGCTCGTGCGCTTTATTTAGTCGCAACAACGGCAACACCGGGTAAAACCTACAATATTGGCGGTCATAATGAGCGTCGTAATATTGATGTTGTGAAAACAATTTGTGCATTACTTGAAGAGCTATACCCGAACAAACCCGCAGGCATTGCTCAATATGTTGATTTAATCACGTATGTGAAAGACAGACCGGGTCATGATCTACGTTACGCCATTGATGCAGCGAAAATTGAAGCTGAATTAGGTTGGAAACCAGAAGAGACATTTGAATCAGGCATTCGTAAAACCGTGTTGTGGTATTTAAATAACGAAACTTGGTGGAAACGTGTGCTTGATGGCTCTTATGCAGGTGAACGTCTAGGGCTTGGGAACTGATTAAGTAAAGAAGGATAAATGATGAAAGGTATTATTTTAGCGGGTGGTTCTGGTACACGACTGCATCCGATAACCAAAGGGGTATCGAAGCAGTTATTGCCTATCTATGATAAGCCCATGATCTATTATCCGCTTTCAGTTCTGATGCTTGCTGGCATTCGAGATATTTTGATCATCACAACACCAGATGATATGACCTCATTTCAGCGCTTATTGGGTGATGGTTCTGCATTTGGTGTTCGTCTTCAATATAAAATTCAGCCATCTCCTGATGGCTTAGCCCAAGCCTTTATTTTGGGCGAGGAATTTATTGATGATGACCATTGCTGTTTAGTTTTAGGCGATAATATCTATTTTGGTCAAGGGTTTAGTCCAAAACTGAAACAAGTTGCACAACGTGAACGTGGCGCAACCGTGTTTGGTTATCAAGTGATGGATCCTGAGCGATTTGGTGTCGTTGAATTTGACGATGATTTCAAAGTGTTATCCATTGAAGAGAAACCAGAACAGCCTAAGTCTAATTGGGCGGTGACAGGGCTTTATTTCTACGATAACCGTGTGGTTGATTTTGCCAAACGAGTCAAACCTTCGATTCGTGGTGAATTAGAAATTACGTCGATTAATCAGATGTATCTTGAATGTGGTGAGCTTAACGTTGAACTACTGGGACGTGGTTTTGCGTGGTTAGATACCGGAACTCACGATAGTTTAATTGAAGCCAGTACCTTTGTTCAAACCGTTGAAAAACGCCAAGGATTTAAAGTGGCGTGTCTTGAAGAGATTGCTTGGCGCAATGGTTGGCTCAGTGATGACCAAGTAAGAGAAAGCGCAAAATCACTGTCTAAAACAGGTTATGGCCGCTATCTATTGGATTTATTACATGTCCGTCCTCGCCAATATTAATTATCTTGAGTGGGAAAGTGAGTATTTCTCCCTCAAAACAGGGCGTCTTGAGTTTGATACACAAGCGCCCGTGTTAACAGACGAACAACTTGACGCTTTTGCTGTAGTTCAAGCTAAAGTCGCATCTCATGAGCTTTCTCTCATCGATAAACTCAGCCAATTAGGTTTTCAATTTGCGGAAGGTGAAATTGATTTTAAACTTTCAATTGGCACAGAAAATGCTTGTAAGAAAGCGACGGAATATTGTTTTAGAAAAGCCAATGAAGATGATATCGATTTATTGATGGCAACGGCTTCAGAAGCTTTTATACAAAGTCGTTTTAGAACACCTTGGTATCAAGAAGGCGATAGCAGTCGTTTTTATGCATTATGGGTTAAAAAAGCAGTGTTAGGTACGTTCGATGATATCTGTTTACTGACTTGTGATGCTGAAAATAACGTGAGTGGTTTTGTCACTTTACGTCAAATATCTGAAAGTGAAGCAAGAGTGGGATTACTCGCAGTAATGCCCAACAGAATAGGACAAGGCATTGGTAAACAACTGATGTCGGTCGCGAAGTTTTGGTGTCAACAACAAAGTATTTCAACCTTATATGTTGCAACACAGATCAGCAATATTGCAGCTTCGCGTTTATACACACACAGTGGGGGCTTAATAGAGAGCACCACTTATTGGTTATACAGGGGATAATATGATTCCGTTTAATAAACCACCCGTTGTCGGCACAGAATTAGAATATATGAAACAGGCTATGGAAAGTGGCAAGCTCTGTGGTGATGGCAATTTCACAAAGAAATGTGAAAAGTGGTTAGAAGAACAATTTCATTGTCATAAAACGCTGTTAACGCCTTCTTGTACAGCATCGCTTGAAATGGCTGCCATCTTATTAGATATCAAGCCTGGCGATGAAGTCATCATGCCAAGTTTTACCTTTGTTTCGACCTCTAATGCGTTTGTATTACGTGGCGCAACGATTGTTTTCGTTGATATTCGTCCAGATACTATGAATATTGATGAAACAAAAATTGAAGCAGCAATCACAAATAAAACGCGCGCGATAGTGCCTGTTCATTACGCAGGTGTTGCGTGTGAAATGGATACCATTATGGCGATTGCGAAAAGACATAATCTATTCGTGATTGAAGATGCTGCACAAGGTGTCATGTCAACTTACAAGGGCAAAGCGCTTGGCACGATTGGTCATATTGGTTGTTATAGCTTCCATGAGACTAAAAACTACTCATCAGGTGGTGAGGGTGGTGCAACGTTAATTAACGATCCTGATTTAATCAATCGCGCAGAAGTTATCCGTGAAAAAGGCACTAACCGCAGCCAATTTTTCCGTGGTCAGGTAGATAAATATACTTGGCGAGATATTGGTTCTAGCTATTTAATGTCAGACTTACAAGCAGCTTATCTGTGGGCTCAACTTGAAGAAGCTGAAAAAATTAATGAGCGTCGTTTAGCATTTTGGCAGATTTACTATGATGCATTGACACCATTAGCAGAAAAAGGCTTATTGGCGCTTCCAATCGTTCCTGAAGGGTTAGAACACAATGCACATATGTTCTATATCAAACTGAAAGATATCGAGCAACGTACCGCGTTTAATGACTACATGAAAGAGCATGGTGTCTTAACGGTATTCCACTATGTGTCATTACATACCAGCCCAGCAGGTATGAAGTTTGGTCGCTTTGACGGTGAAGATATTTTCACAACGCGAGAAAGTGAGCGTTTAGTGCGTTTACCTATGTTCTACAACATGACAGAAGAAGAGCAACAGACTGTTATTGGTCATATTCGCGACTTTTTTGCTTAATTATGTCATTAGCCAAAGCATCAATTTGGACAGCCGGATCAACCCTGATAAAAATCGGGGCTGGTCTGCTTGTCGTTAAGTTACTTGCTGTCTCTTTTGGTCCAACAGGAGTCGGATTAGCGGGTAACTTTCGTCAATTAATCACCGTACTAGGCGTCTTGTCTGGTGCGGGTATTTTTAATGGTGTGACGAAATTAATCGCACAATATCAAGATGATGATATTCAACGCAAAAAAGTGTTGGGTACTTCATCATCCATGATTTTGCTGTTTTCCACACTATTAGCTATTTTATTTCTTCTTTTTTCTGCCCCCATTAGCCAAGTGTTATTTGGTGATGATTATCATCAATATCAGGATATTGTAAGAGCTGTTGCTTTTATTCAAATGGGAATTGCATATAGCAATTATTTTCTTGCCATATTAAAAGGTTATCGTGATGCGGCAGGTAATGCCTTATCAGTGATTGCAGGTAGCATTATTGGTGTTGTTGCTTATTATTTATGCTATTTATTTGCGGGTTATCACGGTGCATTAATTGGACTAGCATTAGTGCCTGCACTTATTTTATTTCCTGCTACATTTTTAGTAGTAAAGCGTAAACGCTTCGCGTTGAGTGAGCTGAAACCCCACTGGGATAAAGCGATTGCCAGCCATCTTGGCAAATTTACTATTATGGCTATTTTGACCTCTATTACGCTCCCAGTCGCTTATATCATGATGCGTAATCTATTGGCTAAACATTATAGCTGGGATGAGGTTGGGATTTGGCAAGGCGTGAGTAGCATTTCAGATGCTTACTTACAATTTATTACGGCATCTTTCTCTGTTTATTTACTGCCAACCCTCTCTCGATTAACACAAAAGAGTGATATCACTAAAGAGATAGTAAAGTCGCTGAAGTTTGTATTACCTGCGGTTGCTGTTGCCAGCTTTATGGTGTGGTTATTACGTGATTTTGCGATTTGGTTACTGTTTTCAGATAAATTTGTCGCTATGCGTGATTTATTTGCATGGCAACTTGTCGGTGATGTTTTAAAAGTAGGCGCCTATGTCTTTGGCTATCTTGTCATTGCAAAAGCGGCACTACGTTTTTATATCCTTACAGAAGTAAGCCAGTTTGCCTTATTAACGCTATTTTCGCGTTGGCTTATTCCTGAGCATGGCGCACTGGGTGCAGCTCAAGCCTATATGGCAACGTATATTATTTACTTCCTTCTCTGTAGTTCTGTTTTCGTGATTTATTGCAGGCGCAAATGACAACTTTGATTTACGTACTAGGTTCAGACATTGTGCATCATAACAACACAATGTTACGGTTTTTTAACGACCACCTCGTGACTGAGGCGGGGTTAACGTATAAACCTCGTTTTATCGTTGCCAGTAAAAATACTTCACTGCAAGAAAGCTATCCAGCTTTAGATATTGAGTGTTTAGCTGATAAAAAGCAGGTTGCACAGAGAGTGGTTACATTGGCAAAAGTCGATACTCACCAACGATTCCTTTTTTTAGGTCAGTTTAATGCGCCTATTTGGCTGGCATTATTGACTGGCAAGATTAAACGTCATCAATTTTGGTGGCATATTTGGGGTGCTGATTTATATCAGGATTCTAAACAGCTAAAATTTAGACTCTTTTATCTTCTTCGTAAACTTGCTCAAAAGCGTGTGGGGCGAGTATTTGGTACACGAGGTGATCTAAATTACTTCGCGCAATTTAACGTTAATATTCCAGCCAGTTTGCTCTATTTTCCAACAAGAATGGATCCTGCGCTGACGGTAACAGAAAAAGCGCCTATTGATGAAAAACAAATCACCATTATTGTGGGTAATTCAGGGGATAGATCGAATCGTCATATTGAAGCTTTACAGGCGATTGCAGAGCAATATGGAACACGCGCAAAAGTGATTATTCCAATGGGATATCCTGAAAATAATCACGTTTATATTGATGAAGTAACCCAAGCAGCTGGCCAGTTGCTTCCATATAATCAGGTTGAAATATTACGTGATAAATTGGCATTTGATGATTATCTTACGTTATTGAAAACATGTGATTTAGGCTATTTTATTTTCCATCGTCAACAAGGTATCGGCACGCTTTGTCTGCTTATTCAATTTGCGATCCCTTTTGTTATTAGTCGTCAAAACCCATTTTGGCAGGATTTAACTGAGCAAAATGTTCCTGTTTTTTTCTCGGGTGATAAATTAGATGTTGCGCTAATTGAAGAGGCTAAACGTCAATTACTGATGCTTGATCGCCAAAATATTGCCTTCTTTGCGCCTAATTTTACGGACGGATGGAAAGAGCTAATTGAGATGAGTACAGGAGAGCCGCAATGACATTGGCGGAACTGGGTGGCTTAGCACTTGTTTATTTTATCTCTTTAAGTTTTATTTTATTGCTGACTTATCAAGAATTTCGTCGAGTTCGCTTTAATTTTAATGTTTTTTTCTCAATGCTCTATCTGCTGACCTTTTATTTTGGTTTTCCACTGACTTGTATGTTGGTATTCCAATTTGATGTCGCAGTTGTACCGGTTGATTCATTATTATACGCGCTATTAGCTTCTACCTGCTTCTATGCCATTTATTATGTCACTTATAAGGTAAGGTTGAGAAAACCGGTTAGCGGCCCTTCTAGGTCGTTATTTACCATGAATAGAGTAGAAACCAACCTCACTTGGATTTTATTGGCGTTAATCGCATTTGTAACCGTCGGAATTTTCTTTCTGCAAAATGGCTTTTTACTCTTTAAGCTCAAAACGTATAGCCAAATTTTTTCAAGCCAAGTGTCAGGTGTCGCGCTTAAGCGCTTTTTCTATTTCTTTATTCCCGCAATGCTGGTGGTTTATTTCTTAAAACCAACGCAACAACGCTGGATTTTCTTCCTTTGTGCGACGGTAGGTTTTGGGATCTTAACTTACATTATCGTGGGTGGAACGCGCGCCAATATCATCATCGCTTTTGCGCTGTTTTTGTTTATCGGTATTGTTCGTGGCTGGATAACCTTGTGGATGCTGGTTGCAGCAGGGGTTATGAGTATCGTTGGAATGTTCTGGTTGGCATTAAAACGCTATGGTCTTGATGTGAGTGGTGCCGAGGCATTCTATACTTTCTTGTACCTTACTCGTGATACGTTCTCTCCTTGGGAAAACTTAGCGTTGTTACTTGATAACTATGACAAGATTGAGTTCCAAGGACTTGCTCCGATAATTCGTGATTTTTATGTTTTTATTCCTTCTTGGGTTTGGCCTGAACGCCCAGATGTTGTACTGAACTCTGCAAATTACTTTACGTGGGAAGTGCTTAATTACCATGCGGGTCTTGCTATTTCGCCAACCTTAATTGGCTCGTTGGTTGTGATGGGGGGCGTTGTCTTTATCCCATTAGGTGCCATCGTAGTCGGGTTGATTATTAAATGGTTTGATTGGCTATACCAGCAAGGGTTGAGTGAGAGCAATCGCTATAAGTCCGCTATCTTACAAGCTTTTTGCTTTGGGGCGATTTTTAATATGATTGTTTTAGCACGAGAAGGGGTCGATTCGTTCGTCTCTCGTGTTGTGTTCTTCTGTTTAGTTTTTGGTTTATGTTTAGTGGTCGCAAAACTGCTTTATTGGTTATTTGAAAGTGCGGGATTGGTACGCAATTACGTGACTCGTCAACTACAAAGTGAACCTCGTTTAGAGAAAAAGGAAAAGTAATGGGATCCAATTCAATTCCGAAGTATTCAATCCGCGGACATAATATCTGGGGATTTCGCGATATGGCTCATTTTCTGGATTATCTCTATGAAGGAGCACAAATAAAAAGTGGCTCTCTGATTGCCATTAACGCAGAAAAAATTCTCACAGCAGAAACAGACTCAGCACTCAATGAGCTACTCAATGAAGCTGATTATCTTTATGCAGATGGTATCAGTGTTGTGCGAGGTATTCGTCGTAAATATCCTGATGCAAATGTTTCTCGTATTGCTGGTGCGGATTTATGGGAAGCGTTAATGGAAAGAGCAGGTAAAGAGGGAACACCTGTCTTTCTTGTCGGTGGTAAACCTGAAATTCTTTCGCAAACCGAAGATAAGCTTAAAGCACAGTGGAACGTAAACATTGTGGGTAGCCAGAACGGTTACTTCACACCACAAGATAGAGAGGCGTTATTTGAGCGTATAAAGGCCTCTGGTGCGAAGATAGTGACTATAGCCATGGGATCACCTAAGCAAGAGTTGTTTATTCGTGCATGTCGTGAAATTTATCCTGATGCATTATATATGGGTGTCGGTGGGACTTATGATGTGTTTACGGGTCATGTTAAGAGAGCACCAAAAGCATGGCAAAATCTTGGATTAGAGTGGTTATATCGTTTGTTATCACAACCAAGTCGAATTAAGCGTCAATTTAAGCTGTTAAAATTCGTTGGGTATTATTATTCCAATAAATTGTAATAGTAATAGCGTCTTTTTTGTTAGGTGGGGCTGATTAAATGATTTATTCATGCATTTATCTAGCATCTTACTTGTTTAATTATTATACTGACGGGGCGTTTAGCGTGTAAAAACGCTCCATTTATCGACGAAATGCACAAACTATCGTCAAACAAACTTTTTTTTTCAAAAAGCACTAGACAGACAGAGCGTAAATCCGTACTATCCTCTCCCGCAACGGCGTGAAGCGCCCGTAGCTCAGCTGGATAGAGCGCTGCCCTCCGGAGGCAGAGGTCTCAGGTTCGAATCCTGTCGGGCGCGCCATTAAAGCGTGCTAAGAGTTACGGTGAAGAGCGTTGTTGTAAGAAGTAATAAGATAGCTGTTATGGTGGCTATAGCTCAGTTGGTAGAGCCCTGGATTGTGATTCCAGTTGTCGTGGGTTCGAGTCCCATTAGCCACCCCATCTTATCTTAGTTATTGTTTATGCGAGGGTGGCGGAATTGGTAGACGCGCTAGCTTCAGGTGTTAGTGTTCTAACGGACGTGGGGGTTCAAGTCCCCCCCTTCGCACCAATAAACAAGATAAGAGCAGTGATGCAGACGGCGAGTAGCGCAGCCTGGTAGCGCAACTGGTTTGGGACCAGTGGGTCGGAGGTTCGAATCCTCTCTCGCCGACCAATAAGAAAAAGCCTCGATTATATCGAGGCTTTTTCGTATCTACGATTTACTTTTTAAAGACCGCTATACCATATCTACTTCTACTTCTACTTCTACTTCTACTTCTATAAGTCGTTACTCTTATCCATATTTTTTATTTCTTGTTATGTGTTCCAGATAAGAAAACCAAAATGATGTTTTTAACGGAAATGCCACCCTTGTCACTTAAGGGTTATTAATAATTTAATTTATTACCGAATTTTAATCTTCATAAAAAGATGAGTTAAATACGTAAAATAATTGATTTTAACTATATGAAATATAAGTTTTTTGTTTTATTTGTCGGTAAATGCCAACACTCGCTATTTTTTATGTCTCCAATAGGAGACATTTAACATATTGATTTTAAATAATTAAATAATCAGTGTGTTTTTCTTGTCGTGAAAAAGAGACGTATATCAGACCCTATATTTTCTTTTCTATTTAGCAATAGCATGGTGAAAGCACAAACCATAGCGTCTTTATCATTGAAAATGAGTAAAGCCAGAAAGGAAAACCAAAATTCAATAAGTTATCTTATACTTTTTAGCGATAGGGGATATTTTTAATAAAAAATGAAAAATTGGCACGCTAAATGCAATACGTATATTGTAGATGCTCATTCCACTCCTTATGACAGCATATGGCTTCATAAACCTAGGAATGATGCAGAGCCGATTATTCGGTGCCTACGTCCACGTTAACGATGAACATCATTCATCATCAACAGGACGAAACGTTGAGTGAGGCACCATCCGTCTGTAGACCTGATTGTATATTTATACGCCTGTATAGTTTTATACAGGCGTTTTTTTATATATCAACCACTCATCCATTTTGTATTCACCGCATTATCACGCTATTATCCAGCGCAAGGGTAGATTGGAGATAGCATCAATATGATAAATAAACAAAAAGCATATCTTGCACAAGAAAAACTCTTTCTTATAGAGAAGTTTGGCCCATTATTGTTCTTTTTGATCCCTCTTATCATGCTTATTATTGGTGGAAAATCATGGGCTAAATATGTGGCTTTTCTTTGTCAGGGGATCGCACTGATTTATATCGTCGTGTTTTATCAAGCGAGAAAACATTATCTGTCATTTAAGCAAGAAAATGAGAAGGGAATACCCACTCGCTTTTATCGTATTGCTTGGGTGTATGTGTTTTTGACTTTATGTGTGGAAGTGGTGTTGTTATTTCAATGTGTCTTTTAAATCACATAAAAAAACCCTCAATAATTAATAAAGAGGGTTTTTAGATCAGGTGATTAAACGATTTATGATCACGTTCTTATCGAATAAGCTTATTTACTTTTTTTAGGCTCTTCAAAAATGACAGAATCCTTTTTCAGTGTCATTAATAAAGCATCTTTACGCACTTTCGCCGACTCTTCAGATTTTTTCTGTTTATCTAATGCATCAGCAAGCCACGCAAAGTCATGAACATCAGGGCGTTGCTTTAATGCATTACGAAAAGCCTCTTCAGCTTGAGCCCATTTCCCTTGTTGCATCGCTATCTGACCTAATGTGCTATTGAGTAATGGCGTTGGCCCATGTTGTTTAATTAATGTATTAAGCACTTTCATAATAACATTGGCATCTGTATTTTTTAAACGAGGCAATAGTAAGATCAAGCGTTCATCATATTGGCGTTTAATACCGTCTAAGATGATCGTTTGAGCGGTATCAGGATCGTTACACTCAATAAGGTGTTCAGCCAAAACGACACGCAATGCATTATCATGATGTACTTTACGCGGTTGTGCTTTCCACCAATTTTTCAGTCCATCACAGCCATTTTCGGACATCTTCTGTCCCATAATACCGATATAGGCTTTTTGGCGTAATTGCTCTAGTTCATCATCTGTGTGTAATGCAATTTTTTGCATGGAAGGAATGATATCAAGCAGTGCTTGCCAAGCTGCTGTTCGTGTATAAGCGACTTCTGCAAGACGTAACACTTCTGGGTGACGTGGCACTTGATTTAATAACTCATCAACCCCAGTACGCGCAGCGTGATTTTCGTTTTGTGCTAATAAAATACGCACTCGAGTGATATCAACAGGAAGCTGATTGGTATCGGCAAGCTCAGCTGCACGTTCGAGGTGTTGTTGAACTCGGAATTCATCACCACGTTGTTGTGCGGCTTCAGCGGCTAACAGGTAGTTTACAACAGGCTGCTCTGCATAATCTGCATTACGGCTCATTAGTTTTTCAACTTCTTTAAAATCACCTTCCGCTAATTTCATTAATGCCATGCTGGTTTGTTTGCGTGCGCGATTACGTTTACGGAAAGAAAACCAACTATATGCTTTTGAGCCTGTACCAATGAAACGGCGATAACTCCAACCAATCAGTAACAATGCTAATTGTAGTAAAACAAACATAATGACAAGGCTGGTTACACTGGTTTCAATATCCCAATCATCAGTTTGTATAAGTACATAACCTTGATGGCCTGCCAATAGTGGGCCAAAAATGATGCCCGCAATAAGCACCACAAAAAGGAGAAGTATTTTTAACATAAGCTTATTCTCCTTGTTGTGTTACTGGTGCATCAACAGTTGTACTATCAGCTGCAGCATCTTGTACGCTTTCTGATGCATTATGTTCAGCTTCTACGGCTTGGGCATCTTGGGCTTCAACAGCTTGTGCTCCAGCAACTTGTGGTTCTGCATACTCATTTTGTGCCAGTAAATTGCGAATTTGTTTTTCTACACGTTTTTCTAGCAATGTCGGGCTCTTCAATTCTGATGGCATTGCAAGCGTAATAGGCTGTTTCTCTAATTCAGAAACCGTATCTAAAAATGCAGTTGTACTTGGATCAGAGGTATCAAAATAAGCACGTACCCAAGTGGATACCGCTTCCAGTGATTGCTGATAAGTTTCAGTTTGGTGACGAGGCACGGCTTGAGAAGCAATTAATAAACGTGAACGGATATTCTCACGTAAATAGACATCTTGATTCGGTGCTAATAAAGGAACGGCTGCGGTATCACGGCGACGAATGGTAATAAAATCATCCATAAAGCTTTTCCAGCTTTTGCTTAGATTCTGTTTCCAATCAGAAAGTGAACCTGAAATGGTTTCATCGTTTTTATCCATTGGGGAGCCATTACGCTCAAGATCAGCTAAACGGAGATTATCAACCTGATTCGCTAACTGGTTTAATTGTAAGATGATGCCATCATTATCAATTTTGCTGAGAGCAGCTAAACTGCTGATATCTTCATTAATAGCACGACGGATCTCAAGTAAACTCGGATCGTTCATTTCCGCTAAGCTACTATCAGCACCTTTTAGTAAACTCACGGCGGTCACAACATCTTGATCATTCCATAACTTACGACCAGCCATTTTCACCATAAAATCGGCTTGTGCTAATAGCCAACTTTTGACATCTGCACTAGAAATAGCGGCAAAGCGTGTTTGTAGATCTTGAATTTGGCGCTCTGTTGTTTGGCGTTCGTTTTGTAATTTATCGATAGTCTGTTTTTGTGAGTCAAACATACTATCAATATTGTCAAAGCGTTGTTGATACGTATTTTGGAGTTGTTGTAATTGGGTAAGCTCAGATTTGAGTGATTGATTTTCTACACTCAGCTTTGATGCTTGTTGATTGGTGTAATAGTAAAGGCTACCACCGATTGCCAAAATAACAAGGATAGCAACAGCACTTCCAATTAGACCTGAGCGCTTGTTATTAACAGGTTTGACTTCCTGATAGCGGACATTCTCATCAGCTTTAGCTGCATCTTTTGGCAAGTCATTATCATTTGTATTTTTCTGTTCCGTCATATCGGCGTCTCATTTAGGTTCTATATTAATGCATGAAATAAAGCATCATTATTGGCACTTTCAGCAACGGTGACAGTTTCCCACCCTAATGTTTTTGCTATTGTTGCTAATCGTTCACTGACCACAAGTAAATGGCAGTTTAACAGCCATGCTTTTTTAGATTCAGCGACCAGATCAAAGAGTTGTTGTAACATTTCACCGCTAGTGACAACAAGCGTATCAACCTGTGCTTTTTCCCATTGAAGCGCAAAGTCTTCAGGGGAATAATGAATAAATAGGCGTTGGTAACATTCGCATTCATCAACGATTGCGCCTCGTTGGCTCAATGTTGTTGCGAGTAAGTCACGACCACCGTTACCTCTAAGCAGTAATATTTGCTTGTTTTTCACCTGATTAAGCTCAGGAAGGTCAAGAAGATCTTCGCTGGTTTCTCCTTGCTCAGGGTAGCAAATTGGAAGACTGCTTAAATGTTGGAAATCTTTCGCTGTGCTTTGACCTATTCCATAATAGGATAGCGTATCTGGCCATGATTGTTGTAATTGATTTAGCTGCCAGTTTGCGTATGACACCGCATTTTTAGAAAGTAAAAATACACAATCACCCGCCCTTAATCCTTTTAGTTTAGCATCTAATAAAGGGAGCTCACGACCTGCGGTGATCTCTATTAAAGGTGCTTGAAAGGCTGTTTTTCCCGCATCAATTAAACGTTGGGTTAATGCCTTTCCTGCTGGGTTGGGGCGAGTAACTAAAATACTCATGCAGGTGTGCTGCCTTGATACACTGCCGTTAAAATGGCTCGTGCACCTTTATCTAAAAGCTCTTCAGCCAATGAGATACCCGCAGTTTCAGCGTCTTCTGGAGACACTAAGCGCTCACCACGCAAAATAGTTTCGCCATCAGGAGAACCGACTAAAGCACGTAACCAAATTTTGTCATTTTGCCAAATGGCATAGCTTCCAATCGGAACTTGGCAACCGCCTTCAAGACGAGTATTCATTGCACGCTCTGCTTTAACGCAAATTGCAGTGCGAGAATGGTTTAGTGCATCTAATAACTGACGAGTTTCATTATCATCTAAGCGACACTCAATTCCCACTGCACCTTGCCCAACCGCAGGTAAAGATTGCTCAGCAGATAATGGTGTACGAACACGTTCGTTAAGACCTAGGCGTTTTAAGCCAGCAACGGCAAGAATAATGGCATCATAATCACCATTATCTAGTTTCCCTAAACGAGTACCGACATTACCACGTAAATCACGAATAATCAGGTCAGGGCGCTGTGCTTTTAATTGGCATTGGCGACGTAAACTGGATGTGCCTATAATACTACCCGCAGGAAGTTGTTCTAAAGAATCATAATGATTAGAGACAAAGGCATCACGAGGATCTTCGCGTTCACAAATAGTCACTAACCCTAAGCCTTCTGGGAAATCAATAGGAACATCTTTCATAGAGTGAACGGCAATATCTGCGCGTGATTCAAGTAGGGCAAGTTCTAACTCTTTTACAAATAGCCCTTTGCCACCTACTTTAGCTAAAGGTGTATCTAAAATGATGTCACCTTTAGTGACCATCGGTATTAATTCGACGACTAAACCTGGATGAGCAAGTTGTAGTTGTTCTTTCACATAGAGCGCCTGCCACATAGCAAGAGGGCTTTGGCGGGTAGCAATACGGATGGTACTTTTTGACATAATAGTATTATCTCTTCCGAGCGATTAGCGATATTTTTGTTTAGAAATAAGGCATTGTTTTAACACTTTAAAGCTCAATTTTCCAGTTAAGGCGCTTTGAGTCGTAATAACAATGAAAGAAATGAGGCCATCTTCGAAAAAGAAAAAAAGAAAGAGGAAATAAAAAATAAGTAAATTATTAATGGATACTATCGGGTTTAGTTATTTTTAGAATTTTATTCTTTTTATATCTATATAAAAAGTGTGGTTATTTACAAAATCAAAACATTGAGTTAATGTTGTTAACATTTGGCGGGTGAGAAGTGAGACAAATATTATGTTTAATCTGAACACATTGATAAAACAACTATTATTTTAAATTTACTTATTTTTCTTATTATTTTTCAATATATAAAAACACTATAAATTTTAACAAAATTATTATTAAATAAAAGAAAGAGAAATAATAAGAATAGAGAAAAGAATTTATTCTTAAATTAAATAATTAATTAATAAAAATTAAATATTATTTTAAATATTATTATCGCAACATTAAAAATAGAATTCTTATTTTAAGTGTAAAAATAAAAAATAATCAAAAATTAAAAATAATTCATGATTATCAATCGGTTGCTTTTATTTTTACTTTTTTATCTATTTTTTACGTTTTGTCAAAATTTATTTTCAGTTTCATCATTAAGTAAACAGGGGTTTTTGTGGGGTAAAGGGAGGATTGAGATATTTTTTTATCATTTTTTCTATAAATAAAACAATTTATCTTCATGATTATAAAGATATTTATTTGATGGCTTTACACGATTAAGCGCTTAAATATCACTTTTAGATCTTGGTGCTATATTTTGAGTTCCTCTTTACGCCTTGCGCTCAAGGTGTTAAATTGATCACGTTTCCGAGATTTTGTTAGTAAAGTTTTATCTATTAATATTCCCTAACTCAACCTTGGTCACTTATAAACTCAGATTCTACTATCTTCTTAGTATTGTTCAGGCGAAACTCTTGTATCTTTATATTGAAACACTGAAGCAACGGCTGGATGCGATTAATCAACTCAGACTGGAACGAGCATTTGCATCGATGTGTGATGTTTTTAAACAGGTCTATGGTTTAATTCCTGTTTTATTGCATTACCACCATCCTGAGTTGCCCGGCTACATACAAGGAAATGTTCCTCACGGCACATGTTTCTTTGAACCCGATGACATGCAACGTCAATGGGCGAATAAGCTGGTTAACGCATTATGTGATGATCCGATGGATGGATACGCCAATGGAGAGTTGCCAATTACTGGCATCTATTCAATGGGGAGTACCTCTTCTATTGGTCAAAGTCACTGCTCCGATATTGATATTTGGGTCTGCCATCAATCATGGCTGGATCAAGATGAACGTGCACTTTTACAACGCAAATGCCAATTGATTGAACAATGGGCTGGCGAACTAGGTATTGATGTTACGTTTTTCTTAATTGATGAAAATAGATTTCGTCACCATGCAAGTGGTAGCTTAGGTGGAGAAGATTGCGGCTCTACCCAACATATTCTTTTACTTGATGAATTTTATCGCACAGCAGTACGCCTAGCAGGTAAACGCTTGCTATGGGCGATGGTGCCTATTGAAGAAGAACATCATTATGATGAATATGTTAACTCCCTTTATGCTCAAGGTGTATTAACGCCAAATGAGTGGTTAGATCTCGGGGGATTAGGTGAACTTTCTGCTGAAGAGTACTTTGGCGCAAGTTTATGGCAACTCTATAAAAGTGTCGATTCACCTTATAAAGCCGTACTAAAAAGTATTTTATTAGAAGCCTATTCAGCAGACTATCCTAATGGGAAGTTGCTGGCATTAGAAATGAAACAACATCTACACCGTGGCGAAATCGTTAATTACGGTTTAGATGCTTATTGTATGATGCTTGAGCGTGTCACTCGCTATTTGGTTTCTATTAATGATTTAACTCGCCTTGATCTTATCCGTCGCTGTTTCTACCTGAAAGTGTGTGAAAAATTATCTAACGAAAAAACACAAAACGAACCTGAAGGTTGGAGACGACAAGTCTTATCGCAATTGGTCACTCAATGGCAATGGGATAATGAGCGCTTAACAGTACTCGATACACGTGATAGCTGGAAAATCGAGCGTGTGCGTGATGCACACAATGAGTTATTAGATACGATGATGCAAAGCTATCGTAATCTTATTCGTTTTGCGCGTCGTAATAATTTAAGTGTCAGTGCAAGCCCACAAGATATCGGTGTCTTAACACGTAAGCTTTACGCTGCGTTTGAAGCATTACCGGGTAAAATCACACTGGTTAATCCACAAATATCACCTGATTTATCAGAGTCACATCTAACCTTTATTTATGTACCACAAGGTCGAGCAAATCGTAGCGGATGGTATTTATATAATCGTGCCCCTGATTTTGAAAATATCGTTGGACACCAACCATTAGAATATAACCGCTATTTAAATAAATTAGTGGCATGGTCTTATTTTAATGGGCTGTTAACAAAAGAGTCTCGAGTTTATATTCATCAAGGAGAATCTTCTTGTGATGAAATTAAACTGCATGAATTAGTCAGGGATATGTCGAGCCATTTCCCAATTCGTTTACCTGCACCAACACCGAAAGCACTGTATAGCCCTTGTGAAATTAGACATCTCGCGATTATTGTCAATTTAGAAACTGATCCAACAGAAAGTTTTTCTGATCACGTGGTTCACTTTGATTTTAGAAAACTCGATGTGTTTAGTTTCGGTGAAAAAGAGCAGTGTCTTATTGGTAGTATTGATTTGTTGTACCGTAACTCTTGGAATGAAGTTAGAACCCTTCATTTCAGTGGCACACAATCTATGTTGGAATCGTTAAAAACGATATTGGGTAAAATGCACCAAGATGCGGCTCCACCTGCCTCTGTGGAAGTATTTTGTTATAGCCAACATTTGCGTGGTTTAATCCGCACTCGTGTTCAGCAGTTAGTCTCAGAATGTATTGAATTGCGATTATCAACGAATCGTTTAGAGCCAGGTCGTTTTAAAGCTTTACGCATTGCTGGGCAAACGTGGGGATTGTTCTTTGAACGCCTCAATGTGTCGGTACAAAAATTAGAAAATGCTATCGAGTTTTATGGCGCAATTTCGTATAACAAGCTTCATGGGTTGCCAGTTAAATTAGATAAGGACGCCCGCTATTTACCTGCGGTGATTGATGGTTTTGCTTGTGAAGGGATTATTCAATTCTTCTTCGAAACCACAGAAGATAGTAATGTCTTTAATATCTATATATTAGATGAAGCAAATCGCGTTGAAATCTATTCCCATTGTGAAGGAAGTAAAGAAGAGTTAGTGAAAGATGTTAGTCGTTTCTACTCTTCATCTCATGATCGATTCACATACGGATCAAGCTTTATTAATTTTAATCTGCCGCAGTTTTATCAAATTGTGAAAGTGGAAGGATCAACTCAAGTGTTACCTTTTGCTGGTGGATCCTTTGGTAAATTATCCGATCTGGGTAGTAAAGAAACGCAACCTGAAATGAATGTTGTTGCCCACGGATTTACAGATTATAAAGCGGTACAGCATTCTTAATTAAGTACAAGCCAATAAACACAAATGGGAGCTTTGATAGCTCCCATTATTGTTGTTAATTGCGCTTATTAGAAAGAAAACGCTTCCCCACTTTGTTCTGTTATTGCTTGTGCCAGCATGGTTAAAAATTCACCACCACTTCTATCACAAATCCATTGTTCGTCTTTCCAATCAAAGTGATAGCCACCAGAGCGTGTCGCTAACCAAACTTGATGAAACGCTTCTTGGCGATTAATAATAATTTTACTATTATTTTCAAAGGTTAATGTCATTACACCGCCATTGATTTCACAATCAATATCTGCGTCACCTTCATAATTATCAATAGTTTGTTCTATTTCTGACAAGAGTTCATCAGCTAATTGGTGAAATTCACTGTCGTTCATCTTCATTTCCTATTTGCTTTTCGAGATCTAACTGCGATTATAGAGGATATTAACCAAATAAATGACAGGCAGATTTCGAATGAAAACGTATTTACGTTGCACTCTTGCTATAATAACACTGATTTCTCTTTCTGGTTGTGGCTTGAAAGGCCCTCTTTATTTCCCTCCTGAAGATACTCAGGCAAAAATGACACAGTCATCCCAGCCAACCCAGCAAGTTGAGAGCGACTCAACTCAGACCAATTAGTCAATCTTAGAAACGGTAATTTCGTTTCAGGCAGGGGCAAGATGCAATTTTCAAAAATGCATGGTCTTGGCAACGACTTTATGGTGGTCGATGCTGTGACTCAAAATGTTTATTTTTCACCAGAGTTAATATGTCGATTAGCGAATCGCCATACTGGTGTTGGGTTTGATCAATTATTGGTAGTTGAAGCACCTTATGATCCTGAACTCGATTTCCATTATCGCATTTTTAATGCTGATGGAAGTGAGGTTGCACAGTGTGGTAATGGTGCTCGTTGCTTTGCTCGATTTGTGAGATTAAAAGGACTTACAAACAAAAGAGAGATAAAAGTCAGTACGCAGTCTGGCAGAATGACCTTGCATGTTATGGACAATGATGATGTGTGCGTCAATATGGGCGAGCCCGAATTTGAACCTCAAAAAGTCCCTTTCCGTGCACAAAAGGCAGAAAAGACCTATATTATCAGGGCAATGGAACGCACTGTGTTATGCGGTGTAGTTTCAATGGGAAATCCTCATTGCGTTATTCAGGTTGAAGACATTAAAACAGCAGAAGTTGAGTTGTTAGGGCCTGTGTTAGAGCAACATGAACGTTTTCCTGAACGTGCTAATATTGGTTTTATGCAAATCGTAGACAGAAGTAATCTTCATTTGCGGGTATTTGAACGTGGTGCAGGTGAAACAAATGCCTGTGGTAGCGGGGCTTGTGCAGCTGTCGCAATTGGTATTTCACAAGGCTTATTAGATAAACGTGTGAAAGTCACCTTACCGGGTGGATCATTGCTAATTGAATGGAAAGGAGAGGGTAACTCTCTTTATATGACTGGGCCTGCGACACATATTTATGATGGGATCATTCAGCTATAATATTATTTTTTGAGAGGCTATCTGTATGACGGATAAAAATGAGCAGTTCTGTTGCCCTGAAACCAACGAACTTAATGATCAACAAGTGATCCGTTATCTCAGGGAACATCCTGGTTTTTTTATCCGTAATGCAAGCTATATTGAGCAAATGCAAGTTCCTCATCCCGTCAGAGGAACCGTTTCTTTAGTCGAATGGATAATGTCACGCCAACGTAACCGCATCCATTATCTTGAAGAAGATATGCGTTTGTTGATAGAACAAGCCTCTGAAAATGAAGCACTGTTTAGCCAACTCTTATTATTAATTTCTGAACTATCCAACAGTGCTTCTCTTCACGAAATGCTAGAACGATTAAACCTTTGGGCTAAGGGATTAGGGCTTTATTCAGTTCAATTACGTCTATTTACCGATCGTTGGCAATTACAGCCACCTTTAGATGCACAAGATCTCCCATTATCTCGCCAAGCATTTGAACATTTTCGCATTCAACGTATGGGTGATGATAACCACTATTTAGGTCCATTAAATGGGCAAGAGATAATGCTACTGATGCCTAATGTACGACGCTCTGGTTCCGTTGCGCTTTCATTGTTAGGGCATTATGGGGATTTGGGCGTGATTATTTTTAATAGCCGAGATAACCAACATTTTCAGGAAGGGATGGGAACAGTCATGCTGGATAAGCTTGCCCATATTTTACCAGAATTGTTACTTCGTTGGATTGCAAGGCAATGAATCAACCAATAGATATTCCAGAAACACTCTCTACCGCTATTGAACAATTCCTGCGTTATATTCAAGTTGAACGCCGATTAAGCCCTGTCACAGTAGAAAATTATCATCGCCAACTGACTGCATTAGCGCAAATGATGGTGGCAATGAATATCTGCGAATGGAAATCACTGGAAAGCCAACATGTGCGCATGTTATTGGCGAAAAGTCACCGTAGTGGATTACAACCCACCAGCCTTGCTTTGCGCTTTTCGGCGTTACGTAGCTTTCTTGATTGGCAAGTGGCACAAGGAATGTTAGACGTTAATCCAGCAAAAGGCATTCGCACACCTAAATCCGGTCGTCACCTTCCTAAAAATATGGATGTCGATGAAGTTAGCCAATTAATGAATATTGACTTAAAAGATCCTCTTTCTGTTAGAGATAGAACCATGCTGGAAGTGATGTATGGTGCAGGATTACGTCTATCAGAATTGACTAACTTAAATATTAGCGATATTGACATGAATGAAGGTGAAGTTCGTGTATTAGGTAAAGGAAGTAAAGAGCGAAAAGTTCCGCTAGGAAGAAAAGCGCTAGAGTGGTTACAAAATTGGTTTCCGATGCGAGAGCTCTATGCCCCTGAGGATAAAGCTGTCTTTATCTCAACCCAAAGTGGTAAGCGTTTATCGGTACGTAGCGTGCAAAAACGTTTTGAACTTTGGGGTATTAAACAAGGACTAAGTAGCCATGTGAATCCTCATAAATTACGCCACTCGTTTGCCACTCATTTATTGGAATCCAGTGGTGATTTACGTGCTGTACAAGAGTTATTAGGGCACGCTAATTTATCGACCACACAAGTTTATACCCACTTAGATTTTCAGCATTTAGCGAAAGTCTATGATGCTGCTCATCCGAGAGCTAAGAGAGAAAAATCATAATGCGCTTTTATAGAACTCTGACGCCAATTGCAGCGATGACTTTTGATTTAGATGACACGCTGTATGACAATGTGCCAGTAATGGATAAAACTGAAAAAGAGACGCTGGCCTTTATTCGTCAATATGATGAGCGTTTTAACCAATTCACAGAAAAAGATGTGAATGCCTATAAAAAGCCACTTCTAGAGAACAATCCTGATATTTTTCATGATATTACAAAATGGCGTTGGCTTGCGGCTAGAAACATGTTGTTAGATTATGGTTACAATGAAGCCAAAGCACAGCAAGGTGCTGATGAAATTATGGCGCACTTTGCTTATTGGCGTAGCCACATTAATGTGCCTAAAAATACTCATCAAGTCCTCACCGAATTGGCACAGAAAATCCCATTAATTGCGATCACAAATGGTAATGCAAACCCATTAAGTTGTGGTTTGGGACAGTATTTCTCACATATTTTAAAAGCCGGTCCCGATGGTCGCTCTAAGCCTTATCCTGATATGTTTGATAAAGCCTCCTCACTGTTAAATCTTCCACATGAGAAAATCCTACATGTGGGTGATCACCTTGTAACAGATGTTGAGGGTGCCGTTAATAGTGGATTACAAGCGTGCTGGATTAACCTTGATAACCGTAGCTTGTTTGAAGAAGGTGAAACCAGAGTAATGCCACATATTGAAATTACAGATTTAAGCAAACTGATAGAATTGGTTTAATGTGATGTTCGGTAAGAATGGCACAGATAAACGAGGCTAAAAAAGGCTTTATTTTGCATAGTGCGTAAATTCCTGTTAGTTTGTTGCTTACTCTCTATTTCTGTATATATCCACAGTATTTTTCTTCACTAAATGATTGGTAATTATGGACGTCTCATATCTGCTAGAAGGCCTTAACGATAAACAGCGCAAAGCTGTAGCCGCACCTCGTATTAATATGCTGGTGTTAGCTGGCGCAGGCAGTGGTAAAACACGGGTACTGGTACATCGTATCGCTTGGTTATTATCTGTTGAACAAGCTTCACCTTTTTCGATTATGGCAGTGACGTTTACCAATAAAGCCGCCGCAGAGATGCGCCATCGTATTGAAGACTTAATTGGTACAAGCCAAGGTGGCATGTGGATTGGTACTTTCCATAGCCTGGCTCATCGTTTATTGCGAGCGCATTATCTTGATGCGAATTTGCCACAAGACTTCCAAATTATTGACAGTGATGATCAATATCGCCTTATTCGTCGTATTGTTAAGTCAATGAATCTTGATGATAAACAGTGGCCTGCGCGTCAAGGTATGTGGTATATCAACGGTAAAAAAGATGAAGGTTTACGTCCTCAACATATTCAAACTTATGGCAATCCTGTTGAAACCACTTGGCTGAAAGTATACCAAGCTTATCAAGAAGCGTGCGATCGCGCAGGGCTTGTGGACTTTGCAGAGCTTTTATTACGTGCTCATGAACTTTGGTTAAACAAACCGCAAATTTTGGAGCACTACCAAAACCGTTTTACCAATATTTTAGTGGATGAGTTTCAAGATACTAACCGCATTCAATATGCGTGGATAAGAATGTTGGCAGGTCAATCTGGTAAAGTCATGATTGTGGGTGATGATGATCAATCCATCTATGGTTGGCGCGGTGCGCAAGTTGAGAATATTCAAAATTTCTTAAATGAATTTCCTGGTGCAGAAACCATTCGATTAGAGCAAAACTATCGTTCGACAAGCAATATTTTAAAAGCGGCGAATGCGTTAATTGCAAATAACAGTGACAGATTAGGTAAAAATCTGTGGACTGAGGGTGCCGAAGGTGAGCCTATCTCGCTTTATTGCGCCTTTAATGATTTGGATGAAGCCCGCTATGTGGTTGGGCGGATCAAGCGTTGGCAAGAAGAAGGCGGCGCGCTAACAGATTGCGCCATTCTTTATCGTAGTAATGCGCAATCTCGTGTGATGGAAGAGGCGTTATTACAAGCCGCAATGCCATACCGTATTTATGGTGGTCAACGATTTTTTGAACGCCAAGAAATCAAAGATGCACTTTCTTATATGCGATTAACAGCTAATCGCCATGATGATGCTTCTTTTGAGCGTGTTGTGAATACACCAACCCGAGGCATTGGTGATAGAACCTTAGATATTGTTCGTCAAGTGGCAAGAGATAACCAGATTACCTTATGGGAAAGTGCATTGCAGGTTATCGAGCATAAAATGCTGGCAGGGCGTGCAACCGCGGCCATTCAGCGGTTCTTAGAGTTAATTGAGACGTTAGCTTCTGAAACGGCTGATATGCCACTACATGTGCAAACAGACCGAATTATTCGTGATTCAGGCTTAAAAGCGATGTATGAGCAAGAAAAAGGTGAAAAAGCTCAAGCTCGTATTGAAAACTTGGAAGAGTTGGTTACGGCAACTCGCCAATTTAGTTATCAAGATGAAGACGAAGATTTAATGCCACTGCAAGCGTTTCTTTCACATGCCGCATTAGAATCAGGCGAAAGCCAAGCTGATGCATATCAAGATGCCGTACAGTTAATGACACTTCACTCCGCTAAAGGGCTCGAGTTTTCACAAGTCTTTATTGTGGGTGTAGAAGAGGGTATGTTCCCAAGTCAAATGTCGTTGGATGAAGGTGGTCGCTTGGAAGAAGAGCGTCGCTTGGCGTATGTTGGCGTTACCCGAGCAATGAAAAAGTTAACGCTCACTTACGCTGAAAACCGCCGTTTATATGGAAAAGAAGTCAGTCATCGTCCTTCTCGTTTTATTGGTGAGTTACCGAAAGAGTGTGTTGAAGAAGTCCGTTTACGCGCAACAGTTTCACGCCCTGTTAATCATAGTCGTTTAGGGACTCCGATTATCAGCAATGATACGGGCTATTCACTTGGACAACGAGTGAAGCACCCTAAATTTGGTGACGGTACTATCATTAATATCGAAGGCAGTGGTGAACATTGCCGATTACAAATTGCCTTTAATGGTGAAGGTATTAAATGGCTGGTGGCAGCATTTGCTCGACTGGAATAAACCTCAATTAGAGTGAATTAGCATTACCTCAATATAAAAAAACACCCTTACTTATTTAATAGATAAGCTGGGGTGTTTTTTTTAAGGGAAGTTCAAGTTGGTTACTTAATAATCTCGTTATCTATTCTTACTTAACGGGATTAATTGATGAAAATCTCTAGCGTATTTTTTCATGCCTACTCTTTTGTCGCACCTTGCACGCGAACGTCTTCTGTCTCTTTTTCTAGTAATGAATTGTTGATCGAAAATACTGAGGAAGTCCTTTGTGATACCTATTATCCCAGCGAACCTATCAATGAATTTGAAGAAGATCTCTATTGTAAATTGCTGAGGCATCAGCGTGATTTTGTTCCTCGAATCAATCTCTATCCTTGGATTGTGATTAACCGTATTCAAGTGATTAATAACTCAATATCAGCACTGTTTAGGCGCTCGTGTCGGTATGTGGAAGAGATAGCGAAGAATGCACATCTATTAAAGAAAAATCAGAAGAGAAAATGCTCTTCCGCTTTTACTCAAATTGGTAATTTAGCGGAAGAGTGAGTATGTACTAACTACGTCTTAAACGACGTTGAGTATAGAGCGCATCAAGTGTAAAGAGGATCAGCGCAACCCAAATAAAGCCAAAGGTCACTAATCGTTCTGCATCAATTTGTTCGCCATATACCATGGTGGCAAGAATAAACATCAAGGTTGGACCAATATATTGGAAAAAGCCCAAAGTTGATAAACGCAGATGATGCGCCGCTTCTGTAAATAGCAATAATGGTACGGTTGTAATGATACCAGCTGCGATTAACAGGGTATTTAACGACCAACTGTTTTCAAGCATATTGCTCGTCGGTGAATGTGTGAAAAATAAGATATAAACTAATGCAACAGGGAATAGCCATAATGTTTCTACCAACATACCTGTTTGTGCATCGACACCCAATTTTTTGCGCAGTAAGCCATAAAGACCAAAAGTCACGGCGAGGCTTAATCCAATCACGGGGACTGAACCAAAGTGCCAGAGTTGAATAAATACACCAGTAAATGCTAACCCTACCGCGACCCATTGCATACGGCGGAAGCGCTCGCTCAAGAAAAGCATGCCAAACAGTACATTAACCAGTGGGTTAATAAAGTAACCAAGGCTGGCTTCTAGCATATAGCCGTGGTTAACCGCCCATATATAGGTAAGCCAGTTAGTTGCGATAATGACGGCAGTCAGTGCTAAAAGAAGAATTTTTTTAGGTTGACGTATTAATTGGCGCAAATAAGGCCAATGACGGCTGATAGTCATTAAAATCAACATAAAAAAGAACGACCATAAAATACGGTGCGTTAAGATCTCTTCTGCGGGCACTTCTTGAATGCTTTTAAAATAAACAGGGGCAATACCCCAGATCAAATAGGCGCCTAAGGCACATAAAACGCCTTTCATCGTGTTTTTCTGGCTCATGCTATCTCTGGAATTGATGGAAAGGAAAAGTGTGACGGGGTTATCATACCCAATGACATTATCTAATGTGTCATTAGGCATGTATTTTTACAAGTAATTAATATCAATCTAAGCATCATAAAGCGCAATGAATCTTAACAAAGTATTAACCTACGATATAGGTTGCTGTCCCGCTCGCAATATGAACTTGTTTTTCATTATGTAATTCAACACGAGCAACAGACACTTTATTACCACTGCGTAAAATATGGCTACTTGCAGTAAAACATTCTCCACGTCCTGGTCTTAAATAATCAACACGTAAATCAATTGTGCCCATGTTAGCAAGTTTCTGTTCGAGTTGCTCTTGGGATATTGGTGCTAAACGTGTTAATGCGTTACCGACACAAACTAATCCCGCACTAACATCAAGTACAGAAGCAATAAGTCCGCCATGTAAGATACGTTGAGCAATATTACCAACAAGTTTATCTTGATACCGAAATTGAATTTCAGCGTAGTCTTGTTCAAAGCGAACTAGCTCTAAGCCGATTAATTGATTAAAGGGCATCTTATAAACAAAAACATGACCAATAAGTGCTTGAGCCTCTTCTAATGTTAACTGTTTTTCCATTTTTAGAACCCCTGACATCACGTTATTAAGTTAATACTATGTTAATAATACATGACAAAATCGTAATTGCACATTTGTGCTATAAATATAATGGTATAAAAATATACGAGATTTAATGGCGATTACGTGTAAAATATGGGCGCTAAAGTGTAATAAAGCACATATATAAGAACTAATTCTAAAGTAAGTACTAACTTTTTATATTATTCAATAATGAGACAGGATAATTAACTATGCGTTACATCCGTTCTTTACTCGCGGTGGCTTTATTCTATCCAGCATGGGGATTTGCATCCGAAATACCAGCATCATCATCTCCTGCACCGCTTGTTCAGGGCAGTATTATTTCTGGTTTATTACAAGAATACGATTCACCTTTTGTTCTTTATCCTTATGAATCCAATTATATTATTTATACGAAAACCTCTGATATGAATAAAGAGGCTATTCAAAGTTATGATTGGGGGAATAAGGCTAAAAAAGATGAGGTGAAATTTCAACTCAGTCTTGCCTTCCCTTTATGGCGCGGTATTGCAGGTGAAAACTCTGTTTTAGCAGCATCTTATACCCAACGCTCTTGGTGGCAATTAAGCAATAAGAAAGAATCTGCCCCTTTCCGTGAGACAAACTATGAACCTCAACTCTTTTTAGGTTGGGCAACAGACTATAAATTTGCGGGTTGGACACTACGTGAAATAGAAACGGGTTTTAACCACGAATCGAATGGGCGCTCTGATCCCACATCTCGTAGTTGGAACCGTGCTTATGCACGTTTTATGGCACAAAAAGGCAATTTGCAGCTTGATTTAAAACCTTGGTATCGCTTTAGTGAAAGTGCTCAACGTGATGATAATCCAGAAATTAATCGCTATATGGGCTATTACCGTTTAAAAGCAGGCTATCGCTTAGGCGATAGTGTGATCACTGCGACAGGGCGTTATAACTGGAACAGTGGCTATGGGGCGGCTGAATTAGGCTGGAGCTACCCAATTACTAAGCATGTACGCTTTTATACCCAAGTATTTAGTGGTTATGGCGAATCAATGATTGATTATAATTTCCGTCAGACGCGGGTCGGTGTTGGCGTGATGCTTAATGATATGCTGTAATTTTCCCCGTTCTGGGTTAGCATAGCGCTATAAATGATGATGGCACCTTCACATTGGTGCCTTTTCTTTTACTCCTCATCATAGTTTTTATCAGCAGCTTTTCAGAGGAACGGCGTGTCCACAGCAGAAGTTCTTAATTCAATGCCATCAGCACAGGCTATTTTGCGAGAAACCTTTGGTTATCAGCAATTTCGCCCTGGTCAGCAAGAAATCATCCATACCATTACAACTGGGAGAGATTGTCTAGTTGTGATGCCGACAGGGGGTGGTAAATCCCTTTGTTATCAAATTCCCGCATTATTGCTTGATGGGCTGACTGTGGTTGTTTCGCCACTCATCTCACTGATGAAAGATCAGGTTGATCAACTTTGCCTTCATGGTATTGAAGCTGCTTATTTAAATTCAACCCAAACGCGTGAAGAGCAGTTTGATGTTCAAATACGTTGTCAAAAGGGTGAAATAAAACTGCTGTATATTGCCCCTGAACGTTTAATGATGGAGAGTTTTCTTCATCAATTAGTGCAATGGAAACCTGCATTATTAGCGGTTGATGAAGCGCATTGTATTTCACAATGGGGTCATGATTTTCGTCCTGAATATCGCGGTATAGGATTATTAAGACAATATCTTCCTGATGTGCCGATTATTGCACTGACGGCAACGGCGGATAATACAACACGTTTCGATATTATTAATCAGCTAGTGTTACGTGACCCTCTGATTCATATCAGCAGTTTCGATAGACCGAATATCCGCTACACTTTAGTAGAGAAATACAAACCGCTTGATCAACTTTGGCTATTTATTCGCGGTCAGAAAGGAAAATCTGGCATTATTTACTGTAACAGTCGCAGTAAAGTCGAAGAAACCGCCGAGCGCCTGAGTAAACGAGGATTAAGCATTGCGGGTTATCATGCAGGAATGGAAATAGCACAGCGTGCTAAAGTACAAGAAGCTTTCCAGCGAGATGATTTGCAAATTGTGGTTGCCACAGTTGCATTTGGTATGGGTATCAATAAACTCAATGTACGTTTTGTGGTTCACTTTGATATTCCTCGTAATATTGAATCCTATTACCAAGAAACAGGGCGTGCAGGGCGAGATGGATTGCCTGCTGAAGCGGTATTATTTTATGATCCTGCCGATATGGCGTGGTTGCGTCGTTGTTTAGATGAAAAGCCAGAAAGTGACCAAAAAGCGATTGAAATGCATAAGCTTAATGCGATGGGTGCATTCGCAGAAGCACAAACGTGCCGACGCTTAGTGTTACTTAATTACTTCGATGAACATCGACAAAATGCCTGCGGTAACTGTGATATTTGCCTTGATCCCCCTAAACAATATGATGGTTTAGTGGATGCCCAAAAAGCCTTATCCTGTATTTATCGCACAGGTCAGCACTTTGGTATCGGTTATATTGTTGAAATATTAAGAGGCGCGAATAATCAGCGTATTCGCGATTCTGGACACGATACATTACCTGTTTATGGTATTGGTAAAGCGCAAAGCCATGAACATTGGGTGAGTGTGATCCGCCAGCTTATTCATTTAGGTATGGTGACACAAAATATTGTCCATCGCTCTGCATTACAACTGACAGAGATGGCTAGACCAATCTTGCGTGGTGAAGTGCCATTACAATTAGCCGTACCTAGATTATTAAGCCCGACAAAAAGCCGTAATCAACAAACAAAAAATACCCATAGACAGTACGATAGAAAATTGTTTGCGAAACTACGTAAATTACGTAAGTCTATTGCTGATGAAGAAAACATTCCGCCATTTGTCGTTTTTAATGATGTCACATTGATAGAAATGGCAGAGCAGTGCCCCGTTTACCCTGATGAATTGTTATTAATAAACGGTGTTGGGCAACGAAAATTAGAACGATTTGGACCCGCGTTTATGACACTCATTCGTGACCATATTGAGGGCTTTGAATAACGCCAATAAGGAGAGCCAATGACAACCACCCTATTTAAATATTCGTGGTTATCTCGCGAAAAGCAGTTTTCTGCTTTTACGAACGGCGTCTTATTGGATTTTTGGAGCCAACGTGAAGAAGGTGAGTTTATTGGTGTTGATGGCGTCAAAATTCGTTATGTTCATTGGCGCTCACCATCGCACAATAAAGCACTGGTTATTGCTTCAGGTCGGAGTGAAAGCTATGTAAAGTATCCTGAAGTTGCGTTTGATTTCTTTCACTCAGGCTATGATGTTTTTCTTCTCGATCATCGAGGTCAAGGGCTTTCTGACCGACTTCTGGATGATACTCAAAAAGGGCATGTCGAAAAATTTAGTGATTATATTGATGATTTCTCAACTTTCGTCGATACGATTGTTTTGCCTTATCAATATAAACATTATTTTGCTTTAGCCCATTCAATGGGTGGCGCAATTTTAGCAGGCTATCTACTTCGACAGCCTGATGTGTTTAAAGCAGCAGCGCTATGTGCGCCGATGTTTGGCATTAAATTACCTATACCTCGCTGGGTGGCTAATTTTTTAGTTAACCGAGCAGAACAAAGTCAATCTGAAAGAAATAACTATGCGGTATCAACAGGTAAATGGTTTCCACTGCCATTTATCCTTAATGTGTTAACACATAGCCATGAGCGATATCGCCGGTATTTACGTTATTATGCTGATTTTCCAGAACTACGATTAGGCGGACCGACTTATCATTGGATGGGAGAAAGTCTAAAAATGGGAGATTGGTTAATTGAACATGCGGGAGAGATTAATACCCCTCTATTAGTGCTCGAAGCAGAGCATGATAAGGTGGTAGATAATCAAGAGCTAAGGGCTTTCTGTGAACGTTATAGTCAGTCCAGAACAAGAGAAGAAAAGCAAAAATTGCCACTGGTGATTGAGGGTGCGCATCATGAAATCTTGTTCGAAATAGATAAGCTACGCTCACAAGCATTAAATGAAATCTGTGAGTTTTATGATAAGCATTTATTTTAATCAGGAATGTGTATGTATTCGATAGTCGCTTCAGATCTTGATGGCACACTGTTATCACCTAATCATGTATTAACTCCCTATACGCAAGAAACCCTGCATCTACTTATTAATAAAGGCGTGCATTTTGTATTCGCAACAGGTCGTCATCATGTTGATGTTGCTCAAATTCGTGATGGATTAGGCATTAACGCTTATATGATAACCTCTAATGGTGCACGAGTGCATAACACTCATGGCGACCTTATTTTTAGCCAAGATCTTGAGCCTGAAATTGCTTATGACTTGTCTTTGTGTGTTTTTGATCACCCTGAAATTGAAACTAATATTTACGCTGGCGACTATTGGTATGTTAATAAAGAAATGCCAGGAGCTTGTGAGTTCTTTCGAGAATCGGATTTTAATTATGAGCTGTTTTGTAAAACAGGGTTTCCGACCACCAATGTCTGTAAGGTCTTCTTCACCTCTGATGATCATGAACTGTTGCTGACACTGGAAAGTGAAATTAATCAGCGCTGGGGTGATAAGGTCAATGTGAGTTTCTCACTGCGTAATTGCTTAGAGGTGATGGCGGGTGGTGTATCTAAAGGTGAAGCTCTCGAGAAAGTGGCTAAATTGATGCAACACACTGCCAAAGATGCAGTTGCGTTTGGTGATGGTATGAATGACAAAGAGATGCTACAGATAGCTGGTAAAGGTTGCATTATGGAAAATGCGCATCAGACATTAAAAGATTTACTCCCAAATATGGAAGTGATCGGAACTAATGCTGATGAAGCTGTACCTCATTATTTACGTAAATTATACCAAGTGTGATCCTCCCTAAAAGAAAAGGCGAACAACGTGATATTGTTCGCCTTTTTTATATTCCAATGGAATAGATTAATTACAATCCACCGACTTCTCTTGGTGTTGCACGCATAGAGCTGCGGATTGTATTGCCCATCATATCCACTCTGGCTTGGAATGGTGGGAACGGTAATGGGATGCCATGCTCTGCAAAGGCTAAGAGAATATTTTGATGAATTTCATGTCTTGCTGGCATTCTGTGTCCCATCTCTGCGGCATAAACACGTAATTCAAAAATCTGAATACCTTGCTGTAAATCGACCAGATAAACCTCTGGTGCAGGGTTTTCTAAAATCATTGTAGAGCGTTTTGAGGCTTCTAATAACACATTTGTTACTTGCTCACTGTTACAGTCTGCTGGAGCAGGGATGGTCATTACGATACGAGTGACTGAATCTGAGAGTGACCAGTTAATAAATTGCTCTGTAATAAAAGCTTTGTTCGGTACGATAATTTCTTTTCTATCCCAGTCGGTTAAGGTAGTTGCCCGAGTGTTGATCTTAGAAATATTTCCAGTCAAATTCCGAATAGTGACGGTATCGCCAATACGGATTGGTTTTTCAAATAAGATCATCAAACCTGAAATGATGTTGGCAAAAATTTCTTGTAAGCCAAAACCTAATCCAACACCCATTGCCGCCACTAGCCACTGTAATTTTGACCACTCAATCCCTAATAAAGAGAAACCCACAATACTCCCAATTAAGGTGATGGTGTATTTGGTCATCGTGGTAATGGCGTAACCTGTACCTGGTGTTAAATCAAGATGCTGTAAAATGGCCAACTCAAGTAAAGCAGGGAGATTTCGTACTAATTGGGTTGTAATAATAATGACAAGGATTGCCACTAAAATAGAACCCATCGTAATAGGTTGCACCGTGTTAACACCATTTACCGATGAGGTGACGTCCCAAAGTCGGATATTATCAACGAAAGAGAACGCGGTGTTTAATTCAGACCACAATAAGATCATCGAGACTAATGCAATCATCGTTAGAATAGAGCGAACTAAACCAATGGATTGCGCACTGATAGTATCAAGGTCTATTTCTTGAGCTTCAATTTCAAGCCCTACTGTGCTCTCACCACTGCTCCCAACAATCGTATTTTCATCTTCACCTTTTGCACGCTGAGCCAGAATTTCTGCACGCTTTTGTTTAGCTCGTTCAAAGGCTAATTTTCGGCGCTGAATAAGCATCCATCGCTGAATAATGTGGTAGATAATCAGTAGAGCAAACCAAATGGCGACAGACATTTCTAAACGACCGAGTAAGACAATCGATGTAGAAAGGTAACCTAAGACGGCGGCTAAACCTGCAATAACCGGAGCAAGCAGTAAGAACCACCATAAAATGGTATTGATAAGGTTATCGCCAGATCCATGTTTATCTAGATAAAGTGGGACGTGAGCTTTTTTAAGGCTAGAGGTAATAAAGCTTAGGGCGATACAGAGCAGTAAGAAACAGAAACGACCAACCGTTGGCGCAAATTCTCTATCGCTATAATATTCAAAGGTAACTAATGACATCATCAGCGGAACGATGACAAAAATAGAAAGCTGGTAAAAGCGCATCGCTTTTTTAACACGGCTCTCTTTCCATTTAAATTGAGCAATAAATAGACCGTTATGACGTGCAAAGGTTGCACTTATCATAAATAACCACAGCACAGGTGCTGCTGCTGTGACTCCATATCCAATCGCTCCCGCCATTGGATAACGCCATTCAACACTTTGTAAGCCATAACCTACAGCAGACCATAACAGAGGTAATGGCAACGCAATTAAAATAGACCAAAAAACCGTGCGTATCGTCAGTGAAAAGTGATCTTGTGTGACTTTACCAATACGGTTGCTGACTCTTTCAAGAAATGCGTTGTAGTGTTTTCGAGTGCGCAGACTAAAGCCCACAATAGATAAAGTGACAAATAGGAACAAAAAGGTATCTTGATTTTTAAGCATGCTGACAGCCGCATGACCTAATTGTGAAAAGGTATCTAGCGAAAGCAATCGAGTGATATCTTTGACTAATAAAACCGGATAATTAAATTTGATGGGGCTGATATCAGCAACCCAGAACATATAACGGTTTGTGGCGTCTTTTGTCTCTTTTAATGCATCCGCTAATTGAGTTGTCGCCACTTTTAGTTTTGTTAACTCAAGAATTTGAGAGTCATAACCGGATAACAACGAATTCAATAATTCATGACGTGCTTGGATAAGAGAATCAAAAATATATTGCTGAGCTTCAGGCAATTTAGAGCCATCTGCGGTTTCTGGCGGCTGGATCTTACTTAAGTTTTCCAGCATATCCTCATAGCCTAAACGCTCGACACGTAACTGAATAATATCTCTATCAAGTTCTTGTGAACGAGGCATTTCAGGTAAGCGGGAAAGTTGTGTTCTTAATGCTTCACCTAATGCTGTGGAGCCACTTAACCACTGTGCTTGCTCTCGAATAGTGGTAAGCGTTTGGCGAACTTGTTGTGTCTGCTGGGTGGTAATGCGTTGTTTTTCTGATAACTCACTCATTTCCTGTGTTTGTTTATTCAGGATTTGAGAGAGTTCACGGTTAGTTTGGATCTGTTTTGTCAGAAACTCAGGGAGCTCACCACCTTTCTCCGCTAACATCTCTGTTTTTTCTAATGCCAGATCAGCCACTTCTTGGCGCTTTATATTTAATAAGCTGCGCAATTGTTGTAGTTGCACATCAAGACGCTGATAGCGTTTTTTAAATAATTCTAAGCGAAGGCGAGCAATTTCTTGGCGGTTATTAGCCGAAAGTTGTGCCATTTCAAGCTCATTAACCATTGCTTTACGTGCGGTGACTTCAGCTTGTGTTAGCTTATTTTGTGCCTCTGTTAACGGTGTTGTTGACGCACTGGCAGCCGCGAGTCTTGCTGTTGCATCGCTGAGTAAACGGCGCGCTTCAGAAAGCTGTTGGGGTAATAAGTTTAAAGATTCGCTAATTTCTCGGCTTTTATCTTGCTCTTGTTGCTGAAGCCTTGCTTGTTCCATTAATTGGCTACTGATTTGAATAATTTTCTGTTCTAAATCAGGGATGCTAATTTTTTCTGGAATAGTAGGAACAGCATGGCTTTCTTCTAGAAGTTTAGTTCTTAGCTCTTGCGTGATTTGAGGGTAATCATCAATGGTTTTTTGATAATTATCTGCATTCGTTTGCGCTTTTTCACCATCATTAATCCAATTGATAGTGCCTTGTAGCGCCTGAACTGCCTCAATATCTTGAGGATTGGTACTTCCTTCAAGTTGTTTAATATCTTGACGTAATTTCTCTACATCCGCTGATATTGCAGATGAGCTTAACGAAAGCGTCAAAAAGAGCGAGAAGAAAAGACTGATTATCAGGCGCACAAAGGTTACTCCGAATTACGTGTTATTCACTGATGGCATTATTGTCATTACCAGCGACATTGATGATGGAACCCAATTGTTCCCCCATTAATGTAACGGAGCCATTCATAAGATCTTTATTCAGTTGAACGGTATTTTCTGGGAAAAGGTTGATGACCGTTGAGCCTAACTTAAATCGACCCATTTCTTCACCTTTTTTCAAGAATATCGCTCCTGCTTTATCCGCTTGAGGATATGTCCAACGTTTAATAATACCTTCACGAGGTGGCGTTACCATGCCACACCAAACCGTTTCAATACTACCAACAATTGTTGCACCAACTAGAATTTGTATCATTGGACCAAATTGAGTTTCAAAGAGGCAAATAATACGTTCATTACGTGCAAATAAGTTAGGGACATTAGCCGCTGTTAATGGATTAACAGAGAAGAGATCGCCTGGAACATAAATCATCTCTTTTAATAAACCATCACAAGGCATGTGAACGCGGTGGTAATCACGAGGTGAAAGATAAGTCGTAATAAACTGACCATTACGGAATTTATCTGCCAGCATAAAATTACCTGCAAGTAACGCTTCAAGGGTGTAATGATGTCCTTTGGCTTGCAGAATTTGATCGTCTTGAATAAGACCGAGTTGGCTTACTGCGCCATCAGCAGGCAATGCGAGTTGGTCATCACCTTCGATAATAGGACGAGCGCCGTCTTTTAATGCACGAATAAAGAAATCGTTGAATGAAGAATAAGCTTGGAACTGGCTATCTTTTGCTTCATTCATATCGACTTTATAGGCTTTAGCAAAGGCTTTGATCGCAAATTGGGTAATTACACCCGCTTTTTTGTTTGCAAACCAACCTGCTAGCTGTGTGAGCCATAATTTAGGCAATAAATACTGTAGTTTAATTTTTAGCTTGTCCAAAATGGCAACCTCTGGGATTGAACGATAAAAAATAGACAAAAGGGGTCTATTGTACCTACCCTTAATAGGGTTGTCAGTGAATCAATTATTAAGAGTCTAAATTAATGTTCTTACGAACTTTCACCTGACTCATACTTTCTAAAATACGATGGTAATTTTCAAAGCGCGTTTCTGAGATCTCACCGTTATTTACGGCTTCACTAATTAGGCAACCTGGATCGTCTAAATGCTTACAATCGCGGAATTTACAACCACCAAGGTACGGTCTGAATTCAATAAACCCTTTTGTTACTTGTTCTGGTGTTAAATGCCAGAGACCAAATTCACGCACACCCGGCGAGTCAATGACATCTCCTCCTTGCGGGAAATGGTAAAGGCGTGATGCGGTGGTGGTATGCTGACCTAAACCTGAATTATCAGAAACCTGATTAACCAGAATGCTTTCTTCCATTGGTGGTAATAACGTATTGAGTAAGCTTGACTTTCCGACACCAGATTGCCCCGCAAAAATGGAGATACGGCCAATCAACTCTTGTGTCAATGCATCAAGACCTTCTTTGGTGTAGCTAGAGACTTCAAGAACACGATAACCAATATCTTTATAAGTTTGCATCCATTCACTGATAGTCTTACGGCTTTCCTCGTCTAACATATCGATTTTATTGAGTACAATCAGAGGCTCAACGTTTAAAGTCTCACATGCGACAAGGTAACGGTCGATAATATTTAAAGAAAGTTCAGGCAAAATAGCCGAAACGATAATAATTTGATCAATATTAGCAGCAATAGGCTTAATGCCATCATAATAGTCAGGACGAGTAAGTACTGAAGTTCGTTCGTGTACAGCTTCTACAATACCATTTACGCGGACATTTTCTTGTGTTTGTAGCGCAGGACGCCAAACAACTTTATCACCCGTTACCAGTGATGAAATTGTGCGTCGAATATTGCATCGTGTAATAGTGCCGTCAGTAGCTTCGATATCTGCATGTTGACCAAAACGGCTGATCACTAAGCCTTCGGTCGCTTCGCCTAATTGCGTATCGTCTAATTCAACGTGGTTTTTTTTCTCTTTGCTCTGCAAACGCTTTTTATGATTTTCTTGTACTCGGCGTTGCTGGCCTTTAGATAATTTACGTTTTGTCACCGATCCTCACTTGTATTATTCGGTTAGATGTTCTTCTGTCGTGCTTATTGAGTAAACGCGCTATGATAAACGCTAAAATATCATGTCTCACACTTAGAAACAGCTAGGATATATTATGTCAAAAAGCGAGAACAATCTGATCTGGATAGATCTGGAAATGACAGGTCTTGATCCTGAATGTGACCGTATCATCGAAATTGCCACTATCGTGACAGATCCTCAACTTAATATTTTAGCCGAAGGCCCTGTAATTGCAGTACACCAATCTGATGAACAATTAAGTTTAATGGATGAATGGAATACACGTACCCATACTGGTAGTGGCTTAGTTGAGCGCGTAAAAAACAGTTCATATGATGACAATTCAGCACAAAAAGCGACAATTGAATTCCTAGAAAAATGGGTACCAAAAGGCGTATCACCTATCTGTGGTAATAGTGTGGGGCAAGATAGGCGTTTTCTATACCGTTACATGCCAGAGCTAGAGCAATATTTTCACTACCGTTATCTTGATGTGAGTACATTAAAAGAATTAGCACGTCGTTGGAAACCTGAAATTTTAGAAGGTTTTGAGAAAAAGAATACTCATCAGGCATTGGATGATATTCGTGAGTCCATTGCAGAGCTAGCTTATTATCGTAAAACCTTTATTAAAGAGTAAAAAGCGTGCATTCATGATTGATATTGCATCATTGTGATGATTTTATCGGCATGTAATCAAAAAAACGTATTTTTTTGTTGATAAGGGCTTGCGGTTAAGCATTTTTCTCGTATAATGCGCTTCCCGTACCGATGAAGAATTTCGTTTGTACGGGTGTAAGAAAGACGCGGGAATAGCTCAGTTGGTAGAGCACAACCTTGCCAAGGTTGGGGTCGCGAGTTCGAGTCTCGTTTCCCGCTCCAATCTTTCTTAGGCAGTTATGAGTAGTGTTATGCGACGCGGGAATAGCTCAGTTGGTAGAGCACAACCTTGCCAAGGTTGGGGTCGCGAGTTCGAGTCTCGTTTCCCGCTCCAAATCTTTCACTTATAATTGTCAAAACTTACCAAATGCGGGAATAGCTCAGTTGGTAGAGCACAACCTTGCCAAGGTTGGGGTCGCGAGTTCGAGTCTCGTTTCCCGCTCCAAGTTTTTCTCTTCTAGTTTTATTCTTCTAATCAAAAATCAATACGTTATCCTAATAGTCTACGGCTAAGTAGCGCTTTCATATCTCGTCTACCATCAGTAATAACGTAAATAATAATTTGCCGAAATTTATGAATACCTAAAGTTTGTAACTCATAAGGTACAGTTGCTTTATTCGCTAGTCTAAAATATAACCAAAAAATCTTTATTTTTTCTCTCGCTTTTTTAAATATCGACTACACTGTTTTAGGGTGCAGATTAGGGAATTTTACTTAATACTCGTAAAGAGAGTGTGTTGGATTATTGTTCAAAAAAGAAAATGTCATTAATACATGTAAGATCAAGCTATTTTTTTGTGATCTATCTTTGATCTTTGCTTGCATTTCTATTTTGACAGCACTAGAATGTGCGCCTTTCCTCATTTAGAGGGGAAATTAGAGGCAAGATCATTTTTTAGGTTTTAGGCCTTTATTCTGTTAAACATGCATTGAATAGTATTTTAGAAAAAGAAAAGGGTTTCTCAGGCTTTTCTTTAAAAAAATGTGATATATATTCTACTATTCTTAAAATCTTCCCAAATCGATTTATCCACAGTGAGATGCTAATAACCACCGCATCTAAGCACTATTTATTTTTTTACTGCACAGAGTTATCCACAAGCACGTATCCTTAAGTGATAAGGATATTATTCTCTTCAACAAATTGATTGGATTTTATATCTAATTGATAACTAAGTTTATTTTAATTTTTTTAAATTTTGAGTCTTAGTTCGCTTGAATTTTTTTTTCATGTTGATAGGCAAGGGATTTTTATTTTATTCACAGAGGAAATTAATGGTTATTCGTAATGCGTTTATCCTGTTAAAAATTAAGCGTCACGAGGTAAGCCTTTAGTTATCGCCCTTACTAAGCGTTTTTGTTGTGAAGTCTGTATTTTTACTTCTTTTTCATTTCTCTTCGCTGTCTGCTGTGCAATCGCCCAGTTTAAATGTTCATCTAAAACATCACTCAATCCAAAGCGTTCTTGCAAGGCAAGTATAATTTTATCTTGATAAGGTGCATTTCCTAACGCCACGCTAATATTTCTAAGCCAACGTAAATAACCAATACGACGGATCGGCGAACCTTCAGTGATACGCAAAAATTTATCTTCATTCCATTGAAAGAGATCGAGTAATTCTGGGGTATGAAGTGCTCTTCTTGGTGAAAAATCTTCTTCGTCAGTCAGTGATGAAAAACGATTCCAAGGACAGATAAGCTGGCAATCATCACAACCATAAATGCGATTACCCATTAGAGGGCGAAATTCTTCAGGAATAGCACCATCGAGTTCGATAGTGAGATAAGAAATACAGCGACGAGCATCAATAGTATAAGGTTCAACAATGGCACCTGTCGGACAGGTTGTCATACAGGCGACACATTTACCGCATTGCTCTTCAACTGGGCTATCAATAGGTAACGGCAAATCAATCAGTAGTTCACCAAGGAAAAACCAAGAGCCTGCTTGATTATTAATAACAAGTGAGTGTTTACCAACCCAGCCAAGTCCTGCCTTAACAGCTAATGGGCGTTCCATAATAGGGGCTGAATCAACGAAAGGACGAAAGTTGACTACCCCTTGATATTCAAATTGCTGACAATATTGTGAAATTTTTTCGCCGAGTTTTTTAAGACGCTGCCTTAATACTTTGTGATAATCCCGACCAAGCGCATAACGGCTGATATAGCCTTGTTCTGGGTTATTTAAGGTTCGTGCAAAAGCCGCATCCGTGGGGAGATAATTCATTCTGACACTGATAACGCGTAATGTACCCGGAACCAGTTCATGAGGTCTGGCTCGTGTCATTCCATACTTTTCCATCCATGCCATTTCACCATGATATTGCTTATCTAACCAAGCTTGCAGGCGAGGTTCTTCAAGTGATAAGTCAGTATCACATATCCCTGTTTGTTGAAAACCTAGCTCAGAACCCCATAATTTAATGTTTTGAGCGAGAAGATTAAGATCGAGTGATGACATGAATAAACCGAATCAGTAGGTAAGAGGTGAGTCCTAAGAGCGCGCAGTGTATCATAGTGAGGCGGTAGGAAAAATCCTCGCAATAAATAGATTTATGGTATGGTTATTTGATAGTAATTTCGATAACTATTTGCCTTAAGAAAACATATAAAGCTTAGTATTTGATGTTCTCCAACGATCTCTCTTTATTAAGCCGTTATAACTTAACAATAGATTATATAAATATGAAAGAATGGGTTGTTACATTAGAAGATGAAGCGGCAACAGTTGAACTAGGGCGTACTGTTGCAATAGCGACGGATCATAGCGGATTGATCATTTATTTATATGGCGATCTTGGTGCTGGAAAAACAACCTTTAGCCGAGGCTTTTTACAAGCGCTTGGTCATCAAGGGCATGTTAAAAGCCCAACATATACATTAGTTGAGCCTTATATGCTTTCGCCAAATCCCGTTTATCATTTTGATCTCTATCGTTTAGCTTCCGCTGAAGAGCTGGAATTTATGGGAATACGCGACTATTTTGAACAAGATGCGTTATGTCTTGTTGAATGGCCATCTCAAGGCGAAGGCTTTTTACCCAACGCAGATTTAGAACTTCATTTAAGCTACGAAGATGAAGGTCGAAAAGCGCGTTTTGTTGCCCTTTCACCAAGAGGGAACACTGTTTTATCCCGTATTCAGTCTGCATAAAGGAATATTGATTATGTCGAGTCTCATCACTACTGTGAGTCAAAGTCAGCGCTATGTTGTTGCCTTTCTGTTGGTTGTTTTGTCTTTATTTTTTGTGCAAATAGCACAAGCCGCTACTGTGACAGAAGTAAAAGCAGAAAACGGTATTTCAGCAACAACCCTTACATTTACTTTTAGTGATGGGAAGCCTAGTTATCGATATTACTCATTAAAAAGTCCTGACCGTTTGGTGATGGACTTTAAACAGGGTACAAAAATCACGGGATTACCAGTAACATTAGGCAATGGGCAGTTAGTCCATAAAATTCGCTCAACGCAATCAAAAGATAGCCAATACCAAAGTATGGTCGTGGAGCTTGCTCAGCCTGTTGTGGTGACTGAAAGTTTGATGAATGTAAGTGGTGGCTATAAGTTAGTGCTTACTATCAAAGCTATGAATGCTCGACAAAATAGCAATGCCCAATCGACAGTAAGTGTTGTTGCGTTATCACCAACTGCAACAGCAACGACATCACATTCAAGTGCAAATACAAATCGGGAAATGGCGCCTTTAATGACTAAGCCAGTAACCGAGGTTACGCCTGTTGTTCCCATTGCAAAACCACGCACCACACCTTCAAAACCGCAAGCAGGCTCTCGCCAAATTATTATTGCGATAGATGCGGGTCATGGTGGGCAAGATCCCGGTGCGATTGGTCAGAAAGGTAATCGTGAAAAAGACGTGACGCTAAGTGTGGCAAGAAAGTTAGAAGCTCGCTTACGTAATGATCCTATGTTTAAGCCTGTTCTAACACGCAGCGGCGATTATTTTATCTCAGTTGCGGGGCGTTCTGAAGTCGCCCGTAAGCAAAGTGCAAATATGTTAGTGTCTATTCATGCAGACTCAGCACCCAATCGTAGTGCAAGAGGCGCTTCTGTATGGGTGCTTTCTAATCGTCGTGCAAACAGTGAATTAGGTAAGTGGCTTGAGCAAAGCGAGAAACAATCTGAATTACTCGGTGGTGCGGGTGATGCATTAGACGGGGCTGATCCTTATTTAAGCCAAACAGTACTCGATTTACAGTTTGGTAATTCACAGCGAGTGGGTTATGACGTTGCCGTTGCTGTATTGTCTGAACTAAGAAAAGTGGGTTCACTACATAAGAAAACACCAGAGCATGCAAGCTTAGGTGTTTTACGTTCACCCGATATCCCTTCAATTTTAGTTGAAACAGGCTTTATCAGTCATGCGTCAGAAGAGCAATTACTGATTTCTGATGCTTATCAAGAGAAACTTGCGGCATCTATTCACGCTGGTTTAAGAAATTATTTTCTGGCTCACCCTTTACAAAACGCGCCTAATTGATTGAGTAGAATGGAATAAAGGTAATGGCGATAAATTTATTACCTCCTCAGCTTGCAAACCAAATTGCCGCAGGGGAAGTTGTTGAAAGACCCGCCTCTGTTGTTAAAGAGTTGCTGGAAAATAGTTTAGACGCAGGCGCGACCTCAATTGATATTGATATCGATAAAGGTGGCGCCAAGCTAATTCGCATTCGTGATAATGGATGCGGTATCAATCGTGATGATTTGAAGTTAGCACTTGCTCGCCATGCAACTAGCAAAATATCAAGTCTTGACGATCTCGAAGCCATAATGAGTATGGGTTTTCGTGGAGAAGCATTAGCGAGCATTAGCTCAGTTTCTCGTTTAACGCTGACATCGCGTACTCAAGATCAAGAAGAGGCATGGCAAGCTTACGCCGAAGGCCGAGATATGGCTGTGACGGTTAAGCCTGCGGCTCATCCCGTAGGAAGTACGGTTGAAGTCCTTGATCTGTTTTATAACACGCCAGCAAGGCGTAAGTTTTTACGTACTGAAAAAACAGAGTTTGCACATATTGATGAAGTGGTGCGCCGCATTGCGTTATCGCGCTTTGATGTCTCCATCAATCTTACTCATAACGGTAAACGTGTTCGGCAATACCGTGCAGTGAAAGATGAAAGTCAGCAAAATCGCCGTTTGAGTGCGATTTGTGGTAATAATTTTGTCAACCAATCAATGCAGTTATCGTGGGAACATGGTGATTTAGCAATAAAAGGTTGGGTAGAACATCCTTTATCACCTGTGCAAAGTAGTGAAATTCAGTATTGTTATGTGAATGGACGAATGATGCGTGATAGATTGATTAATCATGCTATTCGTCAAGCCTATGATGGGTATTTACAAGGAGAGCAGCAACCCTCTTACATCTTGTATTTAAGCGTTGATCCTCACCAAGTTGATGTTAACGTCCATCCTGCTAAACATGAAGTTCGCTTCCATGAGTCTCGTTTGGTTCATGATTTTATCTATCAAGGTGTGCTGAGTGTTTTACGACAAGCAACGCAAGAGTCTTTATCACTCACTTCAGATGATGAAGAAGAACACGAAACAGCGTTAAACTTTCCTGAAAATCGTCAAGTTGCGGGTGAAAACGTATTTTCTCAGCCTTATCAAGCACCCGTAGCTCAAACTCCGAAAAATACATCATCATCACACCAATTCAGTGAACGAGAGCACAACAATAACTCACCTCAAAAGCAAGCCTCTCAATTTGGAGATCGTCGTCAGTTTGGTGAGAGCTATCAACGGACACAAGGCGCGCTTTATCAAAAAATGATGCAAGAAAGTATCTCTACATCAAAAGATAAAGAGAAAATACCACTATTTCCTGACCGTGCCCCATTGAATTTAGGTGAAATCGTTCATACAACTAATAATATCGAAGAAGATACTATTTCGGTGATGCCTCGTTCTGTCAATGCGAAAGATGGACGAACTGATTATACTTTTGGGCGAGTATTGGCAATTTATCAGCACAAATATGCGTTAATAGAATCTTCACAAGGTCTTGGGTTGTTATCATTGGAAGAAGCAGATTTTCTGTTAAAATGTGCGCAATTACTGCCTAAAGATGAAACATTGAAGCCACAACCTTTGCTAGTGCCTTTAAAGTTGGCATTGAGTAAAGAGGAGATTAGCGTATTCAATCAGTTTCAATCGCTAATCAGTCATTTCGGGATCGTTATCGAAATTTCTCACGGTAAAGCAACAATACATGCTGTGTCGTTACCTTTGCGCCAGCAAAATTTACCTATGTTACTGACAGCATTATTAGCCTATTTGTCAGCAGAGCAATCTTGTACCGAGCAACAACTTGGACAGTGGTTTGCAAAACAATTAGGTGCAGAGCAAGCACAGTGGTCGCAAGCTCAAGCAGTAGGACTATTGGCTGATATTGAAAGACTTTGTCCGCAATATGTCAGACGGCCAGCAAAAAACTTATTACAATTAATAGAATTACAACCGGTGGTAGCGGCATTAAATAATGAGCGAAGTAAACACGCAAATAAAACCTAAAGCAATTTTCCTAATGGGGCCTACAGCGTCAGGTAAAACGGCATTAGCAATTGCACTAAGACAAAAGTTGCCTGTAGATATTATTAGTGTGGACTCTGCGCTTATCTATCGTGGTATGGATATTGGTACTGCAAAGCCAGATGCGACAGAGCAATCGCTTGCGCCACATCGATTAATTGATATTCTAGACCCCGCATTACCCTATTCCGCAGCTGATTTTCGACGTGATGCATTAAATGCCATGGAAGAAATTACCGCAGCTGGGCGAATTCCACTATTAGTGGGCGGGACTATGCTATATTTTAAAGCGTTACTTGAAGGTCTATCGCCTTTACCCAGTGCAAATCCTGATGTTCGTGCTGAAATAGAGAAAAAAGCAGCAGAACAAGGGTGGGAGGCAATACATAAAGAGTTAGCATTAGTTGATCCTGTTGCAGCACAACGGATCCATCCTAATGATCCTCAACGACTTTCTCGTGCACTAGAAGTTTACCTGATTTCAGGTAAGACAATGACAGAATTGACAAAAATATCAGGCGAGTCTTTGCCCTATGATGTTTATCAATTTGCGATTGCTCCGAAAGATAGAAATGTTCTTCACCAACGCATTGAAGCTCGTTTTAAACAGATGTTAACGTGTGGATTTGAAGATGAAGTAAAATCATTATATGAACGGGGCGATCTGCATGAAGATTTACCTTCTGTACGTTGTGTCGGTTATCGCCAGATGTGGTCATATTTATCTGGCGAAATAGATTATGATGAGATGGTTTATCGAGGGATCTGCGCTACCCGGCAATTAGCGAAGCGACAAATCACCTGGTTAAGAGGTTGGAATGACATTCACTGGCTTGATAGTGAAGATCCAAAACAATCTCTTGACACTGTTTTGCAGGTAGTTAGTGCATAGATGGTAGGTTTGTGTAAAATTGATAGTTGCCAAAGCGCAATTTTTGAGTAGTTCATTTTTCGAACCAATTGGGTTCTAATATAAAACAACAAAATAAGGAAAACATAGAATGGCTAAGGGGCAATCTTTGCAAGATCCTTTCCTGAACGCATTACGTCGTGAAAGGGTTCCCGTTTCTATCTATTTGGTAAACGGCATTAAATTGCAGGGTCAGATCGAATCTTTTGACCAATTTGTTATTTTGCTGAAAAACACAGTAAGTCAGATGGTATACAAACATGCTATCTCTACCGTGGTACCTTCGCGTCCTGTTTCTCATCATAGCAATACAGGCACGAACCAAACTGGTACAGGCTACAATGGTGGTGCTGCTCAGCAGGATGATGTTGCAGAGTAATAATTCAATATTATTCTTGATATAAGAAAAACATAGGTAGGGAGACTTTACCTATGTTTTTTCCTGTTTTTATAAAGTCCAAGAGGTTTCGCCTTTGTTTGATCGTTATGAAGGTGGCGAATTAGCCGTTTTAGTGCACGTATTCTTTTCTCAAGAAAAGAACGTTGATGATTTGCAAGAATTTGAATCTTTGGTGACATCTGCGGGTGTTAAACCGGTTCAGATTATTACAGGAAATCGTAAAGCACCTCATCCTAAATATTATGTGGGTGAAGGTAAGGCAGAAGAAATTGCCGAGGCTGTAAAAGCAAGTGGTGCAGATGTTGTTTTATTTAATCATGCACTGACACCTGCACAAGAGCGAAATCTGGAAAGACTTTGTGAATGCCGTGTGGTTGATCGCACGGGAGTTATCCTTGATATCTTTGCTCAAAGAGCAAGAACTCATGAAGGAAAGCTACAGGTAGAACTCGCCCAGTTACGTCACTTATCAACCCGTTTAGTCAGAGGGTGGACTCACCTTGAAAGACAAAAAGGGGGGATCGGGTTACGAGGACCAGGCGAAACTCAGCTAGAAACAGACCGCCGCTTACTCCGAGGTAAAATTAGTCAAATTCTAATGCGATTGGGTAGGGTTGAGCGTCAGCGTGAACAAGGACGGCAAGCGCGGAGTAAAGCTGATATTCCAACATTATCCCTTGTTGGTTACACGAATGCAGGGAAATCGAGTTTATTTAATCTCATTACCTGTTCTGATGTGTATGCAGCAGATCAGCTCTTTGCAACATTAGATCCGACACTAAGACGTATTCAAGTTGATGATGTGGGAACCGTTGTATTAGCCGATACTGTTGGATTTATTCGACATTTACCTCACGATCTTGTTGCTGCTTTTAAAGCGACTTTGCAAGAAACACGAGAAGCGACCTTACTTCTTCATGTTATTGATGCAGCAGATAGCCGTTTTGAGGAAAATATTCATGCCGTTGAAAGTGTATTAGAAGAGATTGATGCTCAAGAAATACCAACACTGCATGTTATGAACAAAATTGATCTTCTTGAAGACTTCACTCCAAGAATTGATCGAAATGAAGAAAACTTACCCGTTAGGGTTTGGGTTTCTGCACAAACAGGCGAAGGTATTCCTCTGTTGTATCAGGCGTTGACAGAACGTCTTTCAGGTGAGATCGCACACTTTGAATTACGTTTACCGCCAGAAAATACAGGGCGCTTACGTAGTCGTTTTTATCAATTACAGTCGATAGAACGTGAATGGATTGAAAAAGACGGTAAAGTTGGGCTAATCATACGTATGCCTATGGTAGACTGGCGCCGCCTTTGCAAGCAGGAACCAAATTTATTGGATTACGTGGTCTGAAACTCGGCCATAATAATGAACATTAACTGAGAGCTGGCGACGAAATCGGCTCTTAAGCCTGATAAATCTAATCATAATAATGGAGCTAGAACATGGCGTGGAATCAGCCCGGTAACAACGGACAAGACCGCGACCCGTGGGGTAACCGAAACAGCGGCAATAATAATGGCGATGGCAACGGTAACTCTAACGGCAATCAAGGAGGTCGGAATCGCGGAGCATCAGATCTCGATGATATGTTCCGTAAACTGAGTGAAAAGCTTGGTGGTTTCGGCGGTAAAAAAGGTGGAAACTCCTCTTCTGGGCAAAATGGCGGTCCTCGTAGTAATGCTGGAAATCTTTTGATTTCTCTTGCATTAGGTGCGGTAGTCGTGGTTTGGGCTGCAAGTGGTTTTTATACCATCAAAGAGGCAGAACAAGGTGTAGTGACTCGTTTTGGTAAATTTTACCAAATCGTTGAACCTGGTCTGAACTGGAAACCGACTTTCATTGATGAAGTTCAGCCTGTTAACGTAAAAACTATCCGTGATTTAACTACGGGTGGCATGATGTTAACGTCAGATGAAAACATGGTTCAAGTTGAGATAAACGTGCAGTATGTTGTCTCCGATCCAGAAACATTCCTGTTTAACCTGACAACACCAATTAACAGCTTAGGTCAGGCAACTGACAGCGCAGTACGTGGCGTTATTGGTCGTTCAGAAATGGAAAAAATTCTGACTTCTAACCGTTCAGAAATTCGTGACCAAACACGTCAAGAATTAGAAGAGACTATCCGTCCTTATAACATGGGTATCTCGATTGTGGACGTCAACTTCCAAGTTGCTCGCCCACCAGAAGCGGTAAAAGCGGCATTCGATGACGTAATCGCTGCCCGTGAAGAAGAACAAAAAACAATTCGTCAAGCTGAAGCGTATAAAAACGAAGTGTTACCGTTAGCAAAAGGTAACGCGCAACGTATGATTGAAGAAGCGACGGCTTATAAAACCAGTGTGGTGATGAAAGCAGAAGGTGAGGTAGCAAGCTTTGCTAAAATCTTACCTGAATATCGTGCTGCTCCTGAAATTACTCGCGAGCGTCTTTACATTGAAACGATGGAAAAAGTGCTATCAAAAACACGTAAAGTTATCGCTAATGATAAAGGTAACAGCATGTTAGTGCTGCCTTTAGAGCAAATGTTACGTCAGCAACCTCAATCTACACCATCGAATACGTTTGAGGCGCCAGCTCGTGTAACGGCACCTGCTCCAGCTGCAAATCCAGCACCGACACAAAAACCAGCGACAACGACTTATGGTAATGGTGGATATGGTAGTAATAATGGCGGTTATGGTCAGCCTTACGGCAATAATCAAGGAGGACAATAATCATGCGTAAAGTTATCGCTGTTGTTGCAGTTATTATTTTAGCGTTGTTGTACTCTTCTGTATTTGTCGTTCAACAGTATGAGCGTGGTATTATTTTACGCTTTGCGAAAGTTGTACGTGATGCTGAAAATAAACCTGTTGTTTATGAACCTGGTCTTCACTTTAAAATTCCATTTATTGAGAATGTGAAAAAACTGGATGCGCGTATTCAAACTATGAATATCCAGCAAGACCGTTTCTTATCAGGCGAGAATAAAGACTTATTAGTCGACTCTTATCTGAAATGGCGTATCAGTGATTTCAGCACCTACTATCTGGCAACAGGTGGTGGTAATACAACGCAAGCGGAAACATTACTGCGTCGTAAATTCAGTGACCGCTTACGTTCTGAGATTGGTCGTATGAGCGTAAACCAAATTATTACGGATTCTCGTGGTCGTTTAACCATTGATGTTCGTAATGCACTGAATGAAGGTACTCCATCTCGTGATTCAAGTGCTGCTGATGATGCGATTGCCATTGCTGCGAAGAAAGTAGCTGAAGAAACCAAAGGTCAAGCGCCTGCTATCAATATGAACAGTATGGCGGCTTTAGGTATTGAAGTGATTGACGTTCGAATCAAGCAAATAAACTTACCTATGGAAGTTTCTGAGGCGATTTATCAGCGCATGCGTGCAGAGCGTGAAGCCGTTGCTCGTCGTCACCGCTCTCAAGGTCAAGAGCAAGCTGTGAAAATTCGCGCAGCTGCGGATAAGACCGTAACAGAGACACTTGCTGAATCTGAGCGTGAATCATTACGTCTTCGCGGTGAAGGTGATGCTCAAGCGACTAAACTGTTTGCTGATGCGTTCAACCAAGATCCAGACTTCTATGCCTTCATTCGTAGCTTACGTGCTTATGAAAAGAGCTTTAACCAAGATGGCAATGACGTCATGGTGTTAAGCCCAGATAGCGATTTCTTACGCTATATGAAAGCACCAACAAAAGCGCGAGCGATTGAAGAGTAATTTCCAAACGTATTAAACCGTTTGAGTAAATAATAAAATCCTCCACCTTAAAAAGTGGGGGATTTTTTTTGATATCAATAAGATAAAGCGAGTAATCTAGCTAAGAAATAAATAATTGTGCATAAAAAGATGAAAATTTACGCTTAATGGTTTCCAAAATGGTTTTAGCTGGGATAGTATAAAGTGAAAATTGCATTTCAAGATAAACCTTCGGCAATTCCGAAGCGTCTTCTTCGCCATTTTCACTTTTATGTCACTCTGCTTCCTGTTTTTGCGATCAAAACTGTTGATAAAATTCACAATACGTTTGTGATGCGGATTTTTCGGGCAAAAATATTGACAATGGCAAGATAATCTATTGCTTAAAAGCGGGGATGACATAATTAGATAAAATCTACTGTAACTCTTGAATTGAGATGGTAGAATCCTTTTTTAAGCAACCGAGTGTATTTTGAAATGAGTAATAACGTTGTCGTATTGGGCACCCAGTGGGGTGACGAAGGCAAAGGCAAGATAGTCGATTTGCTGACAGAACGCGCTAAATATGTTGTTCGCTACCAAGGTGGCCATAACGCAGGCCACACTCTAGTCATCGACGGTGAAAAAACCGTTCTTCATTTAATCCCATCAGGCATTCTCCGTGAAAATGTTGTTAGCATCATAGCAAACGGTGTCGTTTTATCGCCAGAAGCCCTGATGAAGGAAATGACTCAACTTGAAGATCGTGGCATTCCTGTTCGTTCTCGTTTACTTCTATCTGAAGCTTGCCCGTTAATCCTTCCTTATCACATCGCATTAGACAATGCGCGTGAAAAAGCGCGTGGCGAAAAAGCTATCGGTACAACAGGTCGTGGTATCGGTCCTGCTTACGAAGATAAAGTTGCTCGTCGCGGTTTACGTGTTGGCGATCTGTTTGATAAAAAAGCGTTTGCACAAAAACTCAAAGAAATCATCGAATACCATAACTTCCAACTGGTGAACTACTACAAAGTTGAACCTGTTGATTACCAAAAAACCTTAGATGATATCATGGCAATCGCTGATATTCTGACAGGTATGGTTGTTGATGTTTCAGACTTACTGTACAAAGCAACACAAAACGGTGAGTTAGTGATGTTTGAAGGTGCACAAGGTACTTTATTAGACATCGACCACGGTACTTATCCGTATGTAACCTCTTCAAACACAACCGCTGGTGGTGTGGCAACAGGTTCAGGCTTAGGCCCTCGCTATGTTGGTTACGTATTAGGGATCATCAAAGCTTACTCTACTCGTGTAGGTGCAGGTCCATTCCCAACTGAATTGTTTGATGAAGTGGGTGACTTCTTACGTGAGAAAGGCCAAGAATTTGGTGCAACTACAGGCCGTAGCCGTCGTACTGGCTGGTTAGATATCATCGCTATTCGTCGCGCTGTTCAAATCAACTCACTGTCTGGTTTCTGTATGACTAAACTGGATGTGTTAGATGGTCTGAAAGAAGTGAAACTGTGTGTTGGTTATCGTTTACCAAATGGTGAAGTGATTGATACAACACCTTTAGCAGCTGATGATTGGGAAGGTATCGAGCCTATCTACGAATCAATGCCAGGTTGGAACGAAAGTACTTTTGGTGTGAAAGATCATGCTCAACTGCCACAAGCAGCGCTGAACTACATCAAACGTGTAGAAGAACTGACAGGTGTTCCTGTTGATATCGTTTCTACTGGTCCAGACCGTTCAGAAACCATCATTCTCCGTCATCCATTTGATGCATAATTTGCATTAAATTGGTTTGATGTGAACATCGTCCCTGAAAATGACAGGGGCGATTTTTTCGTATCTGTTTGTTGGTTAAATTGAGATAAAAATACGTGTTACACATAAGATAAGACAGCTTTACACTCGGTTTTGCTTCTGTTCTATCAGTAACGCGTAAAAAACAGTAAGACAATGTTATTGTTGTAATATCAGAAATAAGAAAGCGATCTGTTGAAAATCGACAGTATCGCTTTTTCTTTGTCTGTGATATCGCTATTATTTTGTTAATAGTCAAGTGAGAGACGGAAATAACTCACTTTTGAGCATATCTTTGCTAAATGTCCAAAAATTAAACATAATATTGCTTAATAAAATGATATTCTCATTAATAATTACTGATCCCTTAACGACTTTAATAGGGAAAACCACTTTTCAGAGGTCATTGTGCAATTAACCAGTTTTACAGATTATGGATTGCGGGCATTGATATATATGGCTTCACTGCCAGAAGGCAAAATGACGAGTATCACTGAAGTGACACAAGTCTATGGTGTCTCGCGTAACCATATGGTGAAAATTATTAATCAACTTAGCCATTTAGGTTTTGTTGAGGCTATTCGCGGTAAAAATGGAGGGATCCGTTTAGGCAAGCCTGCAACAAACATCATCGTGGGTGAGGTTGTTCGTGCTTTAGAGCCACTTTCATTAGTAAACTGTAGTGCTGAGTTTTGCCACATTACCCCAGCTTGTCGACTAAAACTGGTGTTAAATCAGGCAATTGAGCAGTTTTTGAAAGAGTTAGACCGTCACACACTCGCCGAGCTAGTTGAAAATAATAGCTCCTTATATAAATTGTTATTAGAAGATGTTTGAGTCTACTATTTCATCAAATCTGATAGCTTGGAGGTCATAATGTCAAAAGATCCTTTTCAGGATAGAGAAGCAGAGAAATACGCCTCTCCAATTGCTAGTCGCGAATATATTTTAGAAGAAATGAAAAAACGCACGGCACCAATGAGTCGCGAAGATTTAGCACAGGCGTTAAAAATTTCTGGTGAAGAAGACTTAGAAGCGTTGCGTCGCCGTTTAAGAGCAATGGAACGTGATGGCCAATTAGTTTTTACCCGTCGCCAATGCTACGCATTACCTGAACGCCTTGATTTGTGGAAAGGCAAGGTAATCGGTCACCGAGATGGTTATGGTTTTTTACGTGCAGAAGGTCAAAAAGATGACCTCTATCTTTCACAAGATGAAATGAAAAAAACTATGCATGGCGATGTGATCCTTGCTCAACCTTTAGGTATGGATAGAAAAGGTCGCCGTGAAGGTCGTGTTGTTCGTGTTATTGAACCACGAAATAACCAAATTGTAGGTCGCTATTTTATTGAGTCAGGTATGGGATTTGTTGTACCTGATGATAGCCGTTTAAGCTTTGATATTCTTATTCCTAAAGAAGATATCATGGGCGCACGAATGGGAAATGTGGTTGTTGTTGAAATCACAACAAGACCTACTCGTCGCACTCAAGCAGTAGGACGTATCGTTGAGATCCTAGGCGAAACGATGGGAACAGGTATTGCAGTAGAAATCGCCCTGCGTACTCATGAGATCCCTTATACATGGCCTGAAAAAGTTACAAAAGAAGTTGCTGATTTAAAAGAAGAAGTTCCAGAATCAGCTAAGCAAGGACGTGTTGATTTACGCAAATTACCATTAATTACCATTGATGGTGAAGATGCACGAGATTTTGACGATGCGGTTTATTGTGAACGTAAGAAAGGCGGTGGCTGGCGTTTATGGGTCGCAATTGCGGATGTGAGCTATTATGTGCGTCCACAAACGGCATTAGATACAGAAGCGCGTAGCCGAGGAAACTCTGTTTATTTTCCTTCTCAAGTAGTGCCGATGTTGCCAGAAGTTCTGTCTAATGGATTGTGTTCATTAAATCCACAAGTTGACCGCTTATGTATGGTTTGCGAGATGACGATTTCTGAACAAGGGCGTCTTTCTTCTTATAAATTCTATGAAGCAGTCATGAGTTCTCATGCACGAATGACTTACACCAAAGTGTGGAAAATCATTCAAGGTGATGAGGAACTGCGTGAACACTATAAACCTATCGTTCAAGATATTGAGCATCTATATGAATTGTATCAAGTGCTAGATAAAGCGCGTGAGCAACGTGGTGCGATTGGTTTTGAATCAGAAGAAGCGAAGTTTATCTTTAATGCAGAGCGTCGTATTGAGCGTATTGAGCCAGTGGTTCGTAATGATGCACACAAATTGATTGAAGAGTGCATGATCCTTGCTAATATCGCAGCCGCTCGCTTTGTTGAGAAAAATGAAGAACCTGCACTTTATCGTATTCATGATAAGCCCAAAGAAGAGAGCGTCCTGAATTTGCGTTCAGTCTTTAATGAATTAGGGTTAACGTTGCCAGGAGGCTTAACGCCAGAGCCAGCAGACTACGCGCGTGTTATGAAAGAGGTTGAAGAGCGCCCTGATCGTGAAATGCTGCAAACCATGATCTTACGTTCTATGAAGCAAGCGATTTACGATCCTGAAAATCGTGGACACTTTGGTTTAGCATTGAAATCTTATGCTCACTTTACCTCGCCAATTCGTCGTTATCCTGACTTAGCCTTGCATCGTGCAATTAAATATCAAATTGCGAAACAAGCAGGTCACGGTTCACAGCGTTGGACACCAACAGGTGGCTACCATAGTGATATGGACACCATGTTGCAATTAGGCGAGCACTGCTCTTTAACGGAGCGCCGTGCTGATGAAGCAACACGAGATGTCGCTGATTGGCTGAAATGTGACTTTATGCTGGATCAAATTGGTCAACAATTTACAGGTATTATCACCAGCGTAACGGGCTTTGGTTTCTTTGTCCGCTTAAACGATCTGTTTATCGATGGTTTGGTGCATGTTTCCACATTAAATAATGATTACTATCAATATGACAATGTTGGTCAGCGCTTGATTGGTGAGTCTTCAGGGCAAGTTTATCGCCTTGGTGATGAAGTGGAAGTGAAAGTGGAAGCAGTGAGTATGGATGAACGTACTATTGACTTCTCTTTAATTTCAACAACACGTACCGCGCGTAATCCGGGTAAAACAGCCCGTGTTCGTGGCCTAAAAGGTGAAAAAGACAAGAAAAACGCAAGTTCTAGTAAGTCTCGTCGTCGTGATGCAAGCAAAGACAAAAACTTTGAGCCAGATAGTGCTTTCAAAAAAGGCAAATCATCAGGTCGAGGTAATGCGAGCAAAGACAAAGCTGTAAAAGACCAAGTTGCGAAAGATAAAGCAAGTAGCAAACGTAAGAAAGCATCATCACAAACCAAAAAGATAGAGGCAAAACTTAAAGCTAAACGCGCAGCCAAACGCGATAACGCATAAAGTTTCGTTCTTCTGGTTCTTTTTTAAAAGGCGGAGACTCCGCCTTTTATCTGTTTTGTGCCTTTTATTTTTTAATGAGTAAGCACCGCTATGAGCGAAGAAATTATTTATGGTATTCACGCAGTAACCGCATTACTTGAGCGTGATCCTGCACGTTTTAAAGAAGTTTATGTATTAAAAGGGCGCGAAGACCGCCGTTTAACACCTGTTATTCATGAATTAGAAGCTCAAGGTATTCTGGTTCAAGTGGCTAATCGTCAATGGTTAGATAGCCAAACAGAAGGTGCTGTTCACCAAGGTATTATTGCTAAAGTAAAACCCGGTCGTCAGTATCAAGAACAAGATTTACCAGACTTATTAGCTAAAGTCGGCACACCTTTCTTATTAGTGCTAGATGGTGTTACTGATCCCCATAATTTAGGGGCTTGTTTACGTAGCGCAGATGCAGCTGGTGTGCATGCTGTTATCGTTCCCAAAGATCGTTCTGCACAATTAAACGCAACAGCCAAAAAAGTGGCTTGTGGTGCAGCAGAAAGTGTTCCTTTAATTAAAGTGACTAACCTTGCTCGTACATTACGTTTCCTGCAAGAAGAGAACGTTTGGATTGTCGGCACAGCAGGCGAAGCAGACCATACTTTATATCAAAGCAAACTCACTGGCCCAATGGCATTAGTGATGGGCGCTGAAGGTGAAGGTATGCGTCGTTTAACTCGAGAGCATTGTGATGAGCTGATTAGTATCCCAATGGCGGGTACGGTGTCTTCACTCAACGTTTCTGTGGCAACCGGCGTTTGCTTATTTGAAGCGATGCGCCAGCGTATTATTGTTAAATAATCGCTGAGTTTATTTTATTCTCTATACTCCCTTGAGTTTTATTGGCCGCGGGGGTATAGTTACGCGTCAATTTTTTCAGTCACAACTTAAACAAGTTCCTTGCCTCCATGGGTGGTGACTGACCCTGACAGGAGGCTGATAAATCCGTAAGGAGCAATATCAAATGCGTCATTACGAAATCGTTTTTATGGTTCATCCTGACCAGAGCGAACAAGTTCCGGGCATGATCGAGCGTTATAAAACCGCTATCACTAATGCAAATGGTCAGATCCACCGTCTAGAAGACTGGGGTCGTCGTCAATTAGCTTATCCAATCAACAAACTGCACAAAGCACATTACGTTCTGATGAACGTTGAAGCTCCGCAGGAAGTGATTGATGAACTGGAAACTACTTTCCGTTTCAACGATGCCGTTCTCCGCAACATGATTATGCGTACTAAACACGCAGTAACTGAAGCTTCTCCAATGGTTAAAGCAAAAGACGAACGCCGTCGTGATATCGCTGATGACCTCGATGATGAAGATGAAGTTGATGATGTAGCAGAGGATTCTGAAGAGTAATTAGTGCTGTGACGGCTAATAATCATTTGGTGCTAACTGGCACAGTGTGCAAAGCATTAATTCGAAAAGTTAGCCCCGCTGGGATCCCGCACTGTCAATTTGTTATTGAACATCGTTCAATACAAGAAGAGGCGGGATTAAAAAGACAATCATGGTGTCGAATGCCCATTATTGCTAGCGGGAAAGCGTTACAAGCAGTTACTCACAGTATAACGGTCGGCAGCCAAATCACCGTTTCTGGATTCATTAGTAGCCATCAGGCGCGAAATGGATTGTTTAAATTGGTGCTTCATGCCGAGCAGATTGAATTGATAGATTCTGGAGACTAGCCATATGGCACGTTATTTCCGTCGTCGTAAGTTCTGCCGTTTCACAGCAGAAGGCGTACAAGAGATCGATTATAAAGATATCGCTACGCTGAAAAACTATATCACTGAAAGTGGTAAAATTGTACCAAGTCGTATCACCGGTACTCGTGCAAAATACCAGCGTCAGCTGGCTCGTGCTATCAAGCGCGCACGCTACCTGTCTTTATTACCTTATACTGATCGTCATCAGTAATAGGTATATAGTCCATTAATGACTTGTAGAGGATAAGGTAATGCAAATTATTCTGCTTGATAAAGTAGCGAATCTGGGTAGCCTGGGTGATCAGGTTAACGTAAAATCGGGCTATGCTCGTAACTATTTAATCCCACAGGGTAAAGCTGTTTCTGCGACTAAGAAAAACATCGAGTTTTTCGAAGCGCGTCGTGCTGAGTTAGAAGCTAAATTAGCTGAAACTTTAGCAGCAGCTGAAGCTCGTGCAGCGAAGATCAATGCACTGGGTTCTGTCACTATCAGCTCTAAAGCGGGTGACGAAGGTAAACTGTTTGGTTCAATCGGTACTCGTGACATCGCTGATGCAGTAACTGCAGCTGGCGTTGAAATGTGTAAGAGCGAAGTTCGCCTGCCAAATGGCGTTCTGCGTACTACTGGTGACCACGAAGTTCACTTCCAAGTTCACAGTGACGTATTCGCTGAACTGAATGTTATCATCGTTGCTGAATAATCTTTGATTAAACAGTTAATGTTGATAAAAAAGAAAAACGCCAGCTTAGCTGGCGTTTTTTTTTGGATAAATAAAGGCTTTTTTACTATGGTGTACGGTAATAACTTCCATCACTCAAACGAGTGTAAGTGATAACAGTACCGGCGCTATTTGTCACTTCTAGCATACTGACATCACCTTGTGGATTACGCTGTAAGCGAATAGCTTGCCCTGAGCGCAATTGGCTTAATGATTTCTGTTGGTCTTCTGATTTCGCCATAGAAAATGCATCATTGACAGGAAGTTGATTGTCTCTAAAAAGCTGCGCTAAGGTTTGCCCCTCTTTAATGGTGTAAGTCTGCCATGTTTGCGCTGGTGTTGATTGAGTGTCTTGTTGCGGTGTTGTTTGAGTAATATTTCCCTCAGGATCATTTGTCGTTGGAGCCTCAATTGATGGAGAAATCCTAGGTTCGGCATTTGAGTTTATTTGTGCTTGAGGGATCGGTGTTTGATACGCTGGATCATTGGTAGATGCTATTGGCACAGGAAGATCATGCGTTGATGATGACGGTTGAGGTGGCTCACTAGTGTTTTCACTTGTCGGCCAAAAAAACACGACCAATAAAGCAATAGCAATAACCAGTATTGCTCGACGATGTAAGCCAGGGAATTTGCCCATATTCACCTCATTATTGATCTGTGAATCAGTATTATGAATTGCTGTAACATCTTTTTTATTCCTTGTAGCCATACTAGCACGAACCATGATCCTAACCTGCTCCCTGAATTCTTTTCAGAATTATCTATTCGCTCTAACCGTTAATGTTCTTTATTCCCTTGATGGTTAACTAAAAACAGTTTCATACGTTGATACACATTTTTATCAGTTTCTATGGTTAAAGCCTGTGTTAATTCACCATAAAGATCATGAGGCAATAATGTGTCAGACCATGTTGAAAGAACATTCAGCGCCATATTTCTATCACGCAATGTTGGACTGCGTAATTGCCTTTTGATAAGTGACCAGCCGATACCAGGAAAACCACCAAGATCTTGCATAATATATTCAACGGCATGATGAGACTGATATTCAGAGTCGGTAGTTATTAATGGATCATCTATGCTATCTAATGCTGTTAATTCAATTTGTTGTTCTGCAAGTTTAACTACTCTTTCTATTTTGTGAGAAGCATCTGTTTGCATTAATTGGTGCCACCAATCCGCATTGGGGTTGTCTTTTTGTAGTGAAAAGAGTAATTCCCAAATATCAAGGCGAAGAGATTTAGCGACAAGGCTTGCTTGGTAATTTTTTGAGCGAGAAGGATTTTGTAATGCTTCGATAATGAGTGTCGACCATTCTGGTTTTTGAATAATATTTTGTGAAGCAGAGATAATTTGTTGTTGGCATTGATCGTTCCAGCCGAGAGACTCGAGTAATAACCAATCTTCACCACTATTTTGCACAAAATCAGCGATTTCACAGACACAATAAAGGAGCTTTAACTCTTTTGGTGGCAAAGTATCGACTTGTGAAATAAAAGCATTACACGCTTGGGTGCCCTCTACATAATCATAGATATCTTTTGCAGGACCTCCATTAAGCAGTGCGCGTAAAAGATCACTACAACCAAGTAGTAACTCATTATCTAAAGGATGCGTGTTCAACATCGCTAATAATGCCCCTTTTGTGACACAGTCATAGGCCACATATTCTGTCATCACATTATTTTTATACCCTTCAGTCAGCAGCCAATAGCGATTATTAACAGACAGTGTTGAAGGCAGATGTTCGATAAATTGAATACGTCCCCAGCCTTTAGTTCGTTGACCTAGGGAATATAAAAAAGGCTCAAATTCTTCACAGGAGAGACGCTGTTTCAGCGATCGAATAGCATAAAGTGTAAATTCAGGGTGAAGAGCAAACAATAAAAGTAAACGTTGAGAAGTACTATCGTTAAACGATCCTAATAGCCCTAAGGCGATTTTGATCGGATTCTTATCAGGACTTAACTTCAAGATCCATAAAATGAGTTGAAAATAGATCTCATGATTAATCAGTGTTTCATCTTGTTCTATTTTCTCTATCAGATGTGAAAGATAGGTAATAGGCGCGAGTTTATCTTGGCAGGCCATTAAATAAAAAGAATCGACATGCTCTTTATCAGGCAAAAGAACGACATGCTTTATTGCATGATAGAGCGACAAGGCAAATTCTTCACATACTTTTTGAGAAGGCTGTTGTTCAATCGCTCGACCTATTCGTTGGTGCAAAATAATACCTTCGCGAGCACCTGCTGACCAACTAAAAGGGATTGAATCATAATCAGATTTTATTTTTAGGTGAGAGTCTGACAATAGATTTAATTCATCAGGTAAAGGTGTATCACCTATTTCATAAGGAGCTAATTGTGAAAGAATTGAAGGAACAGAAGAAGGACAAACCTTAGGAAAGTCTATTGTGAGGTCGATAGACAGAGGTGACTTACTGAAAAGCTTATCGCGCCAATTAGTCATAATAGATCCTATTTGTTTTGCCGTCTTAGTATAACTTTAGCGGAAAATAGGAAAGCTGGACAAAAAAAGCCAGAAAATCCACTTATATCACTTAAAAAATCCCTACCCGAAACATACCTCCCTTCTTGAGATAAAAAACAAATCAAAAAAAACTGGTCAATAAAATTAAAAAGCGGTACATTAGCGCAATTCTAGATTTGTTATATTATAACATTACAAATAAATAGGGTTTATTATGAAACTAGGTATCCACCCTCAATATCGAACAGTGATTTTCCATGACACTAGTGCAGATGCTTATTTTAAAGTGGGTTCAACCATCCAAACGGAAAAGACAATAGAGTATGAGGGGCAAACATACCCTTATGTGACATTAGATGTCTCCTCTCAATCACACCCATTTTATACCGGTAAGCAGAAGACTCATTCTCAAGAAGGTAATGTGGCACGCTTTAATAAACGTTTTGGTCAATTTATTAAGTAAGGAAGAAAAAATGCAGGTATTAAGTTCATTGAAAAGCGCTAAACAACGCCATCCAGATTGTAAAGTGGTGCGTCGCCGTGGTCGCCTTTATGTAATTTGTAAGTCAAATCCACGTTTTAAAGCTGTTCAGGGGTAAGATCATGCAAAAACCAATTCTTTCTTGTGTTTTGATTATGGGATTATTGGGTAGTGCAATGTCGGTTTTAGCACATGGTCACCATCATGAAAAAGTACAAACACAAGCACAGCGAGATGCAGCGAATGGGATTTTCGAGGACAAGAATGTTCTCGATCGTAAACTCAGCGATTGGGAAGGGGTATGGCAATCTGTAGAGCCTTATCTTCTTAGTGGCGAACTCGATGTTGTTTTACAGAAAAAGGCAGAGACGAAAAAAGATAAAACTATTGAAGAGTATCGTGCCTACTACACACAAGGCTACAAAACAGATGTGGATATGATTGGTATTGAAAATAATATCATTGAATTTCATCAAGGTGAGAAAGTAGAGAGTTGCGAATATCACTATGATGGTTATCGTATTTTACATTATGAGTCTGGTAAAAAAGGGGTTCGTTATTTATTTAGATGTGACGATGCTACAAGCCAAGCACCTAAATTTATTCAATTTAGCGACCATATTATTGCACCAGAGAAAGCAGGGCATTTCCATTTATATATGGGCAATACATCGCAAGATGAATTACTTAAAGAGCTGAGTAATTGGCCAACTTACTATCCTTATTCTATGAAGGCAGATGATATTGTTCATGAAATGCTTTATCACTGATAACTAATTGATAAAAATATTGGGCTAACACCTTATACCCTTGGTTATTACCGAGGGTATTTTTTCTTAACAATAATGATAAAAAAGGAAAAAGTAGTAGCATCCATGCTGACTTACTTTTATAAGTTGGGTTAACGATTATTTATAACCCTTGGCAGAGGTATTTCATTTCCATATAGTCTTCAATGCCGTGTTCAGAGCCTTCACGACCTAAACCTGATTGTTTAATGCCACCAAATGGTGCAACCTCATTGGAAATTAAACCTGTATTAATGCCCACCATGCCGTATTCTAAATTTTCAGCGACACGCCAAATACGTTGTGGATTTTCACTATAAAAATAAGCGGCTAAACCATAAATCGTGTTATTCGCTAAATGCACCACTTCATCTTCATTTTCAAAGATAACTAAAGGTGCCACAGGGCCAAAGATCTCTTCTTCAAGAATATGACTATCTGCGGGAACATTACCCACAACAGTAGGTTGGAAGAAATTTTCACCCGCTTTATCGCTTTCACCACCACAAAGTAGTGTAGCGCCACGTTTTAGTGTGTCAGCCAGTAAAGATTGTGATTTTTCAACTGCTTTGCGATTAATAAGAGGCCCAATAGTGACACCTTCTTCAAAACCGTTACCCACTTTGAGTTTTTTAACAGCAGCAACAAAGCGTTCACTAAATTGTTGATAAACATCTTTATGAATATAAAAACGGTTAGCACAAACACAGGTTTGTCCTGCATTGCGGAATTTAGCGTCCATAGCCCCTTCAACGGCTTTATCTATATCAGCGTCGTCAAACACGATAAATGGTGCATTGCCGCCCAATTCTAAAGAGACTTTTTTTACGCTATCAGAACATTGGCGCATTAATAAACGTCCAACGCCTGTTGAACCCGTAAAACTTAATTTACGAACGCGATTATCAGAGGTGAAGACTTCGCCAATTTTAATGGCATCACCTGTAACAATATTAATAACACCCGCAGGAATACCTGCTTGAGCTGCTAATTCCGCTAAAGCTAATGCGGTATAAGGTGTTTCATTGGCAGGTTTAATCACCATGGTGCAACCTGCGGCTAATGCTGGTGCGGCTTTTCGGGTGATCATAGCAGCAGGGAAGTTCCAAGGCGTAATGGCAGCACAAACACCAATACCTTGTTTAATCACCATCAAGCGTTTATCAGCAGAAGGTGAGGGAATAATTTCACCGTTGGTTCTCTTACCTTGCTCTGCAAACCACTCGATAAAAGAAGCAGCATAAGTAATTTCACCTTCAGCTTCAGCAACAGGTTTACCCTGCTCAAGGGTCATTAATTCAGCAAGTTTTCTTTTATTTTCAGTGATTAATCTAAACCAGTTTTGCAATAATGCTCCGCGCTGATGTGCTGTAAGTGCACGCCATTTTGGTAAGGCTTTTTGTGCAGCATCAACAGCCATTATTGCTTCTTGTGTTGCCATATTGGGTACAGTACCAAGTAGAGCACCTGTGGCAGGATCGATAACATCAACGGTTTCGTTATTTTTAGCATTACACCAAAGACCATCAATATAGCCTTGTTCACGGAAATAGGGATTTGTCGTTATCTTCACTTAATACCTCTCTGAACATATTATATATTGATATTTATAAGGCTAGGCAGTTCGGTGCCTGCTTATAATTATATGCCTGTGTTGCGATGTTGTGAAAATAAGTATGACAAATGCCAAGAAAAAAATGTCAAATTGAGGTGAATAGGGTCAATTGCTTATGTTTTTAATGAATAATCCCCATTACTCAAGACTGAAGGTTTACGCTGTACCTTACCACTGTTATTCTTGGGTTTAACTTTCATAAAAAACAGGTATTTTTCATGTCAAAACCATCATTTGATTCTATTGAATCACAGGCAAGTTACGGTATTGGTCTGCAAGTCGGTCAACAACTGACTGAATCAGGTCTTCAAGGATTAGAGCCCGCAGCACTGTTAGCTGGCTTGACCGATGCATTAGAAGGTAATGCGCCTTCTGTACCTGTTGAAACATTACACAATGCCTTACGTACTATGCACGAGCGTGCTGAAGCTGTTCGTCAAGAACGCCAAGCAGAGCTGGCTGATGCTGGTAAAGTTTTCTTAGAAGAAAATGTGAAAAATGAAGGCGTTCAGGTTACAGAATCAGGTTTACAGTACAAAGTCCTGACAGCGGGTGAAGGTGCAATCCCTGCGCGTACTGATCATGTTCGTGTTCACTACACGGGTCGTTTAATTGATGGTACTGTGTTTGATAGCTCAGTTCAACGTGGCCAACCTGCTGAATTCCCAGTAAATGGCGTTATCGCAGGCTGGATTGAAGCATTAACATTAATGCCAGTAGGCTCAAAATGGGAATTATATATTCCTTACCAATTAGCTTATGGCGAACGTGGAGCTGGTGCGGCTATTCCTCCATTCGCGACATTAGTATTTGAAGTAGAATTATTAGAAATTTTATAATTTCTTATTCTGCGGTAAATCAGAGTAAAAAATAGCTGGTTTTTGCCAGCTATTTTTGTCTCTATACTAAAATAAAGAGATAGTCGGGTAATTAATTTTTATAAGGGGCGTTATCTGCTTATAAAAATAAGAGAGGTGCATGATGTTAGAACAAGTCAGCAAATTAGCCCGCCAAGCAGGTATGGCGATAATGCAAATCTACCAGCAATCAGAGCCTATCCAAGTACAGGAAAAAAGTGATAATTCACCTGTCACAGAGGCTGATTTGGCCGCTCACCAAATTATCAAACAAGGACTTGCTTCTATTGCCCCAGATATACCTCAATTATCTGAAGAAGATCCCCCTGAATGGGAAGTTCGCCGTCATTGGGATCGCTATTGGTTGATTGATCCTTTAGATGGAACTAAAGAATTTATTAGCAAAAATGGTGAGTTTACGGTGAATATCGCCTTAATTGAAAAAGGTATTCCCGTTTTAGGCGTTGTTTATGCACCGGTTCAAAATGTGTTATATGCGGCTGCCAATAAACAAGCATGGAAAGAAATGTGTGGTCGGAAATTACCTATTCATGCGAGCCGTGCTGAACCACCAGTGATTGTGATTAGTCGTTCTCATCAAGATGATGAATTAAAAGAGTATTTATCTCAACTTGGCGAACATCAAACGGTTGCCGTTGGCTCTTCTTTAAAATTTTGTCTTGTGGCGGAAGGTAAAGCGCAACTTTATCCTCGTTTTGGACCAACACACACATGGGATACTGCCGCAGGTCATGCCATTGCGATTGCCGCTGGTGCGCATGTCACCGATTGGAAAGGGATCACGTTAGATTATTCCCCTAAAGAATCGCTGATAAACCCAGGATTTAGAGTTTCTATTTTTTAAATAGACCAGATGAAGTTGGAGCCCTTGATGTGAAAGGGCTCTGACATGGTAAGCTATTCTTTAATTAAATCGTTGATAAGGTTGATTGCCGTCGTAATCTCCGCACCGCTTAATACACCTTCTTTGACGAAACGAACCTTACCTTGCTTATCTAAAACAACAATAGTTGAACTCTCTTTTTCTAATCCCCAGCCTTTTAATGCTACGCCATCGGCATCAACAATAAACTGTGACCAAGGAAATTCTTTTTTACTGTCTTCAACACTGCTACGAACAAATGGACCTGTGCCAAAGACTGCATCATCAGTATTAATAATCGTTGTAGTTTGATAACTGGTATGTGGGAATTTAGCCAGTTTTACGGCTTCAATAAACGGTGCATTCATCCCCTTAGCCTTGCTACGTCCTGCTATATGCTGAACAGTACGTACTTTTCCACTGAGCAGACCACTATTCCAATTTTGGTAGCTAAACTTATCTTTGGTTGTGTCATAAAGTAGCTCACCTTTGTCATTGATTGTGACAGCAGGAAGTACTGTATTTTCAGTGATGTTATGTGCAAACGCCCATGTGGATGTGCTGAGTAAAAGAGCAGCTAAGGTTATTTTGTGCATAGCCATTGTCCTATTATTGAAATCGACGTTAGATTCTATCTAAGCATAGAAGCTAGTGAAGAATAATACCTCATCACTGATACATTTATTTAACATTGAGTGGGTAAAATAACACACACACTATCTTTATTTATATTCTTTACTGTCAATAAATGTAAAAACAGATAAGAAAATCAAATAAGTTGAACCTAGTACTTATAATTAGGTCTTTAAATTTGATATATAAAGATAAGTCTTTATGACTTATTAAACTCAACAACGAGCATGGGAGACTAACTGAAAGATGAAAATCTTCAATCGCTATAACCCTGAAAAAATTGCTCTCTACGTTAAGACGTTATTTCGTGGACGGTTTTACATCAAAGGAATGGGTGCATTTGAATTCGATTATGGCAAAATACTACTGCCTAAAATAAAAGATAAGCTACATTTTAATGTGATGAGTGAAGTGAACCAGCAGGTGGTTTTGCTGAAAGCAGAACTGGGCTAACTTTTATCTGATAGATAACTGAGTCTTTCTCGTGAAAACTTTCGATAAGACTCAGTTATTAATTTCAATTTGTTACTAGTTAACTTGTCGTTTTATTTTCATCTACTTTGATATCGACTTCGGTTGTTGTCTGTACAACAGGAACGTGTTCTTGCAAAACAGGTTTAACCGGTGGAATATCATCAACTTTAGTTACGAGTAATTGATCTATTTTGTAATTATCAATATCGACAACTTCAAATTTATACCCTGAGAACTTCACATAATCAGTACGTTTTGGAATTTTACGTAAACGGTACATCATAAAGCCCGCAATGGTTTCGTAGTTACTTGAATCAGGGAAATCATCAATATCAAGAACGCGCATTACATCATCAATTGGCGTACCGCCTTCAACTAGCCATGAGTGCTCATCACGGCTCACAATTTGTTCTTCTTGCCCTGGTCCAATTAAATCCCCCATCAAGGTTGTCATTACATCGTTTAACGTAATCACACCCATCACCATCGCGTATTCATTAAGGATGATGGCAAAGTCTTCACCAGATGTTTTAAAGCTTTCCAACATATCTGAAAGCGTTAATGTATCAGGAATAATCAGCGCTTTACGGATATGAACACCTTCATTGAGGTTTAAGCTTTGTCCGTTAATAACGCGATTAAGAAGCTCTTTAGAATCAACATAACCAATAATATGGTCGATATCGCCTTCACAAACCAAGAATTTAGAGTGAGGCTGTGTGGCAATTTTTTCTTTGATATCACTTTCTGTTTCTTCACGATCAAAATAGACCACATCTTCTCGTGGTGTCATGGCCGAAGGGACAGTGCGTGACTCTAACTCAAAGACGTTTTCAATCAGTTCATGTTCTTGTTTACGTAAAACACCAGCAACAGCCCCCGCTTCTACAATGGCAAAAATATCATCAGAAGTAATATCTTCATTTCTCACCATCGGGATTTTAAATAATTTAAAGATAAGATCAGCCATGCCATTGAATAACCAAACCAGCGGGCGAAAGAAGGCAAGGCAGAAACGCATTGGGTTCACAATTCTTAATGCGATAGCTTCTGGTTTTATCATACCAATGCGTTTTGGCGTTAAGTCAGCCAGTAAAATAAACATTGATGTGACAATAATAAAAGAGCAAATCGATCCTAATTGTTGTGAGAGTGCTTCATCAAAAAATTGTAGGAAAAAGCTTTTTAATGAAGGCGAAAATGCAGATTCACCCACAATACCCGCTAAGATAGCGACAGCATTTAATCCAATTTGCACAACGGTAAAAAACATGCCCGGCATTTCTTGCATTTTTAATACACGAGCAGCGTTAATATTGCCCTCATCAACAAGTTGTTTGAGCTTAATTCGACGAGAAGCAGCAAGAGAGATTTCAGACAGCGAAAAAAAGGCGCTGATAGCACAGAGCAAAAGCACAATGAGTAAACTATTAAGCATATAAGGCTCACACCACCCCAAGTATTTAGTCCAAAGGGTAATACTAGAGTGTTAAAATAGAAGATAAATCAATATATTGTGATGAAATTATTCACAAAGAAAGATAAGAGGGCGTAATTATATCATCGCCCTGCTATTTTCTGCTAGTTTTACTTTTCAGGAGGATAACAGATACCTATCCCACCTAATCCACAATAACCTTGTGGGTTTTTATAGAGATATTGTTGGTGATAATCTTCAGCAAAATAAAAAGGGCCCGCTGGCTGAATTTCTGTGGTGATTACTTCTGTAGCACCTTGAGTATTCATAGCTTGTTGATAGCGTTTTTTGGACTCAATAGCTTGCGCATATTGATCTGCATTAACCGTGTAAATTGCCGAGCGATATTGGCTGCCAATATCGTTACCTTGACGCATACCTTGTGATGGATTGTGATTTTCCCAAAAAAGAGTCAAAAGTTGTGAATAGCTAATCACTGAGGGATCAAAAACCACTCTCACGACTTCACTATGACCTGTTAATCCTTGGCAAACTTGTTGATAGGTTGGGTTTTCTGTTACACCACCGCTATAACCCGCACTTGTTGAGTAAACGCCCTGTTGTTGCCAAAACAGACGTTCAACTCCCCAAAAACAGCCCATCGCAAAATAAGCGATACTCATCTTTTCAGGAATATCATTAATAGAATGCCCATTTACTGCATGATTAGCAGATATTTCTAATGGCATCGAAGTACCCCTTAAGGCATTCTCTGGTTGGTAAGCTTTATGTTGCAAGGTAGACTCCAGTTTTTATATTTGTAAACGCTTTACTATGGTAAAGGCTTAATATTGTTATAAACTAAATCTACAATAAAGCTTAAAATAGTTTGTCGTCAATTCATCACATGGATTAAATCATATTGAGGAGAAAACGTGCCGAGATACTCCGTTATCTACGTTCTCTGTCTGTCTTTTATCGCACCTGTTGCCTATGGGGCAAATTTGCGTTTAAAAGTAGAAGGTTTAGAAGGGCAACTCGAAAAAAATGCGCGAGTCCAGCTATCAAACATTACAACAGAAGAAGTTGCACCTGACGGGCGTTTTCGTGCGCGTGTTGAAAAGGCAATTCAAGAAGGACTTCGCCCATTAGGCTATTATCAGCCTACTGTGACATTCTCTTATCAAGAAAATACACCGCCAGCACGTTCGATATTAACGGCAAAAGTAGAGCCGGGTATTCCTATTTTACTCAAAGGTGTGGATATTGTTCTTGAAGGTGGCGCTAAAACCGATGAGCAATATGCTAAGGTCATTAAAGAGAACACCCCGCCACTTGATAGCGTGTTAAATCATGGTGATTATGAAAAACTCAAAGGTTCGTTAACAGGGCTTGCCGTTCGCCGTGGCTACTTTGATGCTGAAATGGAAAAAAGTCAGCTTGGTGTTTCTTTAGATAATCACGCCTCTTATTGGGATTTTGTCTTTAATAGCGGTGAACGTTACCGTTTTGGTAAGGTGAATTATACTGGCTCTCAAATCCGTGAAGACTATCTACAAAATATTGTTCCTTTTAAAGAAGGGCAATATTACTCCTCAGAAGAGCTTGCCGAATTTAATCGACGTTTAGCGGCAACAGGTTGGTTTAACTCAGCACTTGTGACGCCTGATATCGCAAAAGCACGCAGTGAACATTCTTATTTGCTACCTATGGATGCGGTTGTCACTCCTCGCTCTCGTAACTACGTTGAATTAGGGGGAGGTTATGCAACTGATGTAGGGCCTAGGTTGAATATGCAGTGGAATAAACCTTGGATGAATTCTCGTGGTCATAGCCTGACGTCAGATCTTAGTATTTCTCAACCCGAACAATCTATTGGTGCAAAATACAAAATCCCATTAAAAATTAATCCATTAGAGCAATATTATGCGGTAGACGGTGGTTTTAAGAGAACAGACTATAATGACACGCGTTCTGATACTACAACGCTGAACCTTTCTCGAAATTGGGATATGTCTACAGGTTGGCAATATAGCGTAAATACCCGCTGGAGCCTTAGCCACTTTACTCAAGGGCAAGACACTTATACTACCATGCTGTTATACCCAGGGGTTAATGCGAGTCGGGTTCGTCAACGTGGTGGCATGATGCCTTATTGGGGAGATAGCCAACGTTACTCTATAAATTACTCAAATAAAATTTGGGGTTCTGATGTTGAGTTCTTAGCTTTCAATGCTCAACAAGTGTGGATACGCACGCCTTGGGAAGGACATCGTTTTGTTGTCAGAGGCAATTTTGGTTGGATTGAAACCAATGCTTTTGGGCAAGTGCCACCTGAACTTCGTTTCTTTGCGGGTGGTGATAGAAGTGTTCGTGGTTTTAAATACCAAAGCATTTCACCTGAAGATAGCAAAGGTAACTTAACGGGTGCCTCAAGAATGTTAGTTGGTTCAGCCGAATACCAATATAACGTGACAGGAAACTGGTGGGGTGCAGTCTTTATTGATAGCGGTGAAGCAGTCAATGATTTTACTCGAAGTGATTTTAAAACAGGTGCGGGTGCGGGTGTTCGTTGGGCATCACCTGTTGGTCCCATTAAATTTGATTTAGCATTACCTGTTAGTGATGTAGATAAACGTAGACTCCAGTTTTATATCGGGTTAGGAGCAGAGTTATGAAGAAGTGGTTGAAATGGATTGCACTTACCCTCCTTATCCTTATTTTGCTTACTTTCGGTGCTGTAGCTTGGATTTTAGGCACACAGTCAGGCTTACATTTTGCCATTAACAGCGCAGCGCGTTGGGTTCCCGGTTTAGCCATTAAAGAGGTTAACGGAGGCTGGCAAGATCTACGTTTAACCGGTGTTGAATATCAAATGCCTGGCGTTGACGTTAATGTGGGTGAATTATCATTAGGATTACGTTTAGCGTGCCTGACTGATAAACAAGTTTGTGTCGATACATTAGGCACGCGAGATGTTGTTGTTAATATTGATACTAGTGCTTTCCCTCCTTCTGAAGAAACGCCACCTTCAGAGCCTTTAACTGAGCTTAATGCACCATTACCTATCTATTTAAATTCACTTTCATTAGAAAATACGCATGTGAAGATTGACGATATGGCGATCTCACTTGGTGAATTTAAAACAGGCGCACAGTGGGAAGGTCGTCAAGTTACATTAAATCCAACACTCATTAATGATTTGCTGGTGGCATTACCAAAGACACCAGAAGAAGGAAGTGTTGAAGCAACGGCTCAAGATGTAAAAGAAGTTGCTACGGCAAAACCTCAAGCTGAACCCACAACACCAGAAGAAAAAGAACAGGCATTAGCCGACACGATTAAAGCGATTTTTGCTAAACCTCTGTTAGCTGATTTACCCGAAATTATTATTCCTGTTGATGTGAATGTTGAAGGTATTGAAGGTAAGCAGTTACAAATAACAGGGGATACACCTGTTACGATTAACCAATTATCTTTTGAAGCCAATACGAAAGGTAAGCAAGTTAATCTCACTAAATTAACTGTTGATGCACCAGAAGGTGAAGTTAGTTTAAATGGGGGAATTACCTTAGATAAACAATGGCCTGTTAATTTAGATGTGAATGCGACTATTCGTGATGTTGCAGGGCTTGAAGATTTTAAAGATCAAAAAGCGACGCTTTCTTTGCAAGGCGCATTACTTGAAGAGCTTAAATTAGCACTCTCTTTAACAGGAACGGTTACAGCAACTTTAGACGCTCAAGCTGAACTGGCAAAACCACACCTTCCATTAAAATTAACCTTAGAGAGTCAAAAAGTCCGCTGGCCGTTAACGGGGGATGTGCAGTATCAACTCAATGATACTCGGTTGCGTTTAAATGGTCAGACAGATAACTACGATCTTTCATTACGCTCAGATATTGAAGGTCAAGAGATCCCACCTGCGAAATTAATGCTGGATGCAAAAGGTAATGAAGAAAAAATTGAATTAACACGTCTGCGTTTAGCTGCATTACAAGGCCATGCGGATATCACGGGGATTGCCGATTGGAGTAAAGCAATTAGCTGGAATGCGTTATTAACCATTTCAGGTATTAATACCGTTAAACAATACCCAGATATGCCCGCGAAATTAGATGGGCGCATTGCTACAACGGGCAGTTTATATGGTGGCAGTTGGCAATTACGTGTTCCTGAAATCACCTTAGATGGTAATTTCAAAAATAATTTGATTAAGGCGAGAGGGAACGCGTATGGCAACGATTCTGGTCAATGGAATATCCCGCAACTAAAGCTCATTCTAGGTAAAAATAATCTCGATATTGACGGACATTTAGGCGACAAGTGGGCATTAGATGCCAATATCAATGCACCTGGTTTAAATGGTTTAGTACCAGGATTAGCAGGTGTGATTAAGGGCAAAGTGAATATTCGAGGTGATATTAATACACCTAAGATTATCGCTGATATCAATGCTCATGGTATTAAATGGCAAGATCAAGTTAGTGTTGAATCCATCACTATTAAAGGTGATGTTCAATCGGACAAAGAAATTGGCGGCAAGCTAGCGATTACTGCTCGTCAGTTAAAACAAGCCGATTTAATTATTCGCAATTTAACGCTGGATGCTGCTGGTACAGAAAAACAGCATAAACTGACGTTAAAAATGGAGGGTGAGCCTGTTTCTGGTGGACTGACATTAGCGGGTTCATTTGATAAAGAAAAACAGCAATGGAAAGGAACGCTAAATAATACAGCATTTGATACTCCTGTAGGGGAGTGGCGTTTAAATAAAGCTATTGCATTGAATTTATTGGCTGAGAAGCAAGAAGTTACCATTGGCTCTCATTGTTGGATAAACCCAAATGCACAAGTTTGTGTGCCAAAAGCGATAACGGTTGGTGAAAGTGGCAGTGCAGCTATCACGCTAACGCGTTTTGATTTAGCGATGATCAAACCTTTCTTACCGCCTGAAACGTCTGTTAGTGGTGTATTTACGGGTGATGCAACTGCAACGTGGAATTCAAAAGGCGGATTACCGAAAGCATCTGTAAACCTTAAAGGGCAAGGTGTTGGCGTAAAACAGAATATTGATGGAACTGTTTTACCAATTGATTTTGATACAATTACTTTAAATGCTGGCGTAAATAATGGCAAAGCCACATTGCAATGGCTGATTAGTATCGCGGGCAATGGTGACTTCAAAGGTAATGTGCATGTTGCTGATCTTGAGAAAAAACGCCAACTGTCTGGTACGGTTGATATTGATAATCTGACATTAGATTTAATCAAACCGTTCTTAGGGAAAGGTGAAATAGCTCAAGGAAGCGTGGGTGCTCAATTCCGTTTAGGAGGAAGTGCGCAATCACCACTGCTATTTGGTCAATTCGGTATTAATCAATTAAAAGTGGTTGGACATTGGATCCCATTTGATATCACCAAAGGAAATGTTGATATTAGCTTTAATGGTGCAACCTCTGACTTAAGTGGCAGAATCGAAACACCAGAAGGTTATTTAAATCTTACGGGTAATGCAGATTGGCGTAAATTAGATGAATGGCGCGCTGTTGTGGCTGCAAATGGTAATAAGTTACGAGTGGCACTACCGCCAATGGTGCGTATCGATGTCAATCCTGATTTGGTGTTTGAAGCAAGCCCGCATTTACTGAAATTAGACGGTCGCATTGATATTCCTTGGGCGCGTATTGTGGTGCAAGATTTACCAGAATCTGCGGTATCAGTGTCTTCTGATGAAGTGATGCTGGATAAAAACTTGCAACCTATTGCGCCAAAAGAGACATCCATTCCAATTCAAAGTAATTTAGCGATTAATATTGGCAATGATGTGACACTGGACGCATTTGGGCTTAAAGCAAGATTGACGGGCATGCTGAAAGTCAATCAGAATAAACAAGGGCTTGGTTTAAATGGTCAAATTGATATTCCTAAAGGGGAATTCAAAGCCTATGGACAAGACTTACAAGTGCGTAAAGGACAAATCTTGTTCTCTGGGCCTGTTGATCAGCCTTACTTAAATATTGAAGCGATCCGTAATCCTGAAAACACAGCAAATAATGTTATTGCGGGTGTACGAGTGACAGGGCTTGCAGATAAACCTAAAGTTGAAATTTTCTCTGAACCTGCATTTACCCAGCAAGAGGCGTTATCTTACTTGCTAAGAGGGGAAGGGTTAGATAAAAGTGGTGATGCAGACTCATCACAAATGACGGCAATGCTGATAGGATTAGGTGTTGGTCAAAGTGGTCAGCTTGTAGGGCGCATTGGTGAAACCTTCGGTGTTTCAGATTTAGCATTGGATACGCAAGGTGTGGGTGATAGCTCACAAGTTGTGGTCAGTGGCAAGATAACCAACGATCTACAAGTAAAATATGGAGTGGGTATATTTGATTCGCTAGCGACGTTAACTTTACGTTATCGCTTGATGCCCAGGTTGTATTTACAAGCAGTGTCTGGTATGAATCAGGCAATAGATCTGCTTTATCAATTTGAGTTTTAAATTATATGCGAATTATTGTTTATGGTAGTTTACGTCAGAACCAAGGTAACCATCACTGGATGACCTATGCGCAGCTATTAGGCGAGCATAAATTAGTGGGGTATAAACTTTATGATTTAGGGTTTTATCCTGCTGTGGTTGAAGGTGATGGCGAAATAGAGTGCGAAGTTTATCGGATAACGCCCTCTATTTTGACAGAGCTTGATGAATTGAAAAAGAACGATCAAGATTACAAGCGCCAACTGATTTCAACGCCTTATGGCAGTGCTTGGATCTACCTTTATCAAAAGCCTGTTGATGGTTTACGTGAAATAAAAAGCGGTGACTGGTTAAAACGTCACGAAGAAGAGTAATTGGTCAGATTCACCTTTTACTGAAAAGATGTCTGAAAACGGCTCGATAGTGATATCGAGCCGTTTTTATTGATGGAATAGTCAGTATTTTTTTAATTCAATAATATTTTTAATTATATTAAGTTTATAAAAAATATTAGTAATAATTATTTTCAAAAATTGAAATTAAAATAAATACTTTTTTATTTATCTATATAGATATGAATTTTATTAATGGTGTGGCTAATTGACAATAAAATTAACTTAATGTTAAAACAGTAATTGAGTTTTTGGGTAAAAGAATGAAAAATATTTTATTGTATGCGAATAATTAAATAAATTTTAATAAGGTACTTTTATGGATGAATTAAATGAGATTTCTCGCCTTTATAAAACCCCTCCCAAAGAAGTAAAGCAAAATCAAAATATAGAAAATCATCACTTTACTGATATGATTTTACAAACAAAAGTAACTGCAAAAGATGCATTTGATAAATTAGCTTATCTTGCTGGCATTAAAAATGCACCCGCTGATGATAAATATTCAAAATTGAATACATCTAATCTAGATTCACTTCTAGAAAGCGCAAATTTATTAGGTTATGACATCGAAATAGTCAGTGTTTAATTAAAATAAAGCAGCCTTCTGGCTGCTTTATTAACTCAAGGAGAAAATAATGAATAAGGATATTATTGAGTTAAATAAAAATATTAATATAGTAGGATTACATTGGATCTCTCGGTGGCGAGTTAATAATGGAAAAAAAGATTCTTATGTTATTCCTTTCGCGACGACCTATCCGATTAATATTATTTATCATGGTGAAAATGAATTTAAATATGGGCAATATGGTATTCATCTAGGGCAACAAGATACATTAACTTTTTTAGGTGATAAAAATAAAAAAATACTCGCTAAGTTTATCGATTGTCGTAAAAATTCACCAACTTTCAAATCAAGATTAAGCTTTTATATTACGCCCTCATCGGCAAGAACGTTGATTATTCCTCCTGGTGTTGCTCATACTTTTCATCACTTAGAAAATATATTTACTTTAAATAGTTACACTTTACTTTTACCTCCGATAGATAAATTAGCGAGTAAAGCACTGATGTGGTCACCAAATAATGACGTTATTAATCTTCCTGAAGATATTGATATTAATGATATTGATGGTTATGAACCTATGACAGAGGAAGCCTCTGATCTGGTCTACCATCGAATAGCAGATATACAACATGAGATCTTAAGCCAACATGCTTTTTTACATTCAGAAACACGAAAAATTCGTTTAGATGATGGCGATGAAGTTAATTTAAGATTCAGAGAAAAAATAACAGAAAACCAGAAACGGCAATTACCTATATCAAAAATTTTAGGTGTGGCGTTTCGTGACATACCTACCATGCAAACAGGCAAAGAGAGTGGCATCGTTCCGTTAACACGAAAATCGCCTATGTATCTTGTTGAACATGGTAATGAAGATTACAACTTTGACTCTTATGGCTTACACCTAGGGCAAGAAGACCATTTAACTTTTTTAGGGGATGCTTCTAGTGAGATAACATTAAAACTTGTCGACATGCGAGAAGGCTCCGCCACTCTATTTTGTGAAGATGAAATAACGTTCAAGCCTTTACCTAATATGGAATTAGTGATCCCCTGTGGGGTAGCTCATGCATTGTTTAATATGGCTAATATTATTACAGTTAATCGGCCTGTTATCTATTTAGATGAAGAAAAAGAGTATATTCCAGGGCATGATGTTATCGACTGGGAAATTGCTAATAAAAATTATCAAGCATATTGCACTAATAAAATAGAGGCTGACTTAGGTTATTATCAATTTATTGTCTCTAAACAAAAAGAGATAATTAAACAGAAACCTACTCATCATACACCAAAGTCAATTATTATATATGACAAGAATAATAAACCGATTAAAGTCTTAATTAAAGAAAAGGTTTAGTTATTATTATGCGTATTATCTTTTTTTATATGCTTTTTTTTGTTTTAACAGCTGATGGATTAATGGTATTTCTTACCCCCGTTATTGTTTATCAGTTAACAACAAGTATTGAATATTCAGGATTAACATACGCATTATGGTGGTTACCTCGACTTTTTTTAATACCACTTATTGGTAAGTATATTGATGGTCTAGGTATTCGTCCTATCGCTGTTATTTCTGATAGTTGTAAAATAGTAGGGTGTTTATTTTTATTAATTACTCATTTTACATCTGATTTGATGATAGCGATAAGTTTTGGTTTGATTGGTAGTTTAATTTCTATTGGAAATTCACAAACATTGATTTCTTATGAAAAAATTATTGCGTTGATAAGTCATCATAAAGAGCATCATATTAATCTAATGTCTAGAATTGATTTCTTAGGTATGGTCATTGGACCATTATTGGGGATTGTTCTTATTGATTTTGGCTACAAGTATTTACTTGTTATACCGTGTCTATTCTATTTTATTAATGCTATCTTCTTTTTATTCTTTTATGCAAGAAAAGAGATTAACCCTGAAAATATAAATAACCCGGAAGAGAAAATCTTTTTTACTAAAAAATTTATTTATATTTTTTCCTCACCCATACTGATATTTTCTGTTTTTATTGCTATTGGTAATAATATGTTTGATGGTTTAATTGAATCAAGTGGAACGGCGTTAATTGATCAGGTTATGAATTTACCGATTAAATACTATGGTTTTATTGATATTGCTGCGGGGATCTTCGGTGTATTTGGAACATATTTATATGGCTGTTTAAATCAGTACATAAGTAGAGTGTTGTTAACGATTATTTCAATTGCTATTATTACTATAAGTTCCTCTTTGCTTGTGTTTTTTCAAAGCTCAATAA